>JBIKVN010000156.1:0-7682 GCA_044356865.1 Phycisphaerales bacterium
GCTCGCGGGTGGTCTCGACGGCAAGCGGCGCGGCGAAGTAGCCGTCGATCTCGATCCACGCGCCGTCCACGGCACGAAGGCCCGGCGGCAGGTCGAGCGAACCGTCGTCGCGCACCGAGTCGCGGCCAAGGGCCAGCAGGTCCCAGTTGATGCGGAAAGGCTCGGTCTCGGTGCCGCGGCCGAGCGTCGGCGCCGCGTCGGCGGGGATCGCCGGCGGCTTCGCGGGGGCCGGAGCGGGCGGTGGAAGCGACGGTGCGACCTCAAGCGGCGGCGGCGGCTCGGGCGGGTCCTCGACGATCGGCTCGGCCGCCGACGGTTCCGGCGTGACATCCGTCGGCCGCGTCACCAGCACCAGCGCCGCCACCACCAGCCCGGCCGCCGCGACCCAGAAAAGACGCAGACCGTTCAACGCAACTCCATCGCCAGCAGGATCGCATCGCGCACCGCGGCCATCGGCAACGGGCCGCCGTCAAGCCGCTCGAGCCCGTCGCCGAACAGCACCGGCTCGAGCCCGATCGGTTGCCGCACCCGACCGTGCGAGCCGCGCACCAGCGACGGGTCGAGCGGCACCGGGTCAAGCACCGCCCGCAGGCCAAGCTTCCGCGCCAGCAGTTTCGCCGCGATGCGGGCCCGCAGCAGCGGCCGCGTCGGATCGAGGAAGAGTTCGCACGGGTCGTAGCCCGGCTTGCGGTGGATGTCGACGGTGCGGGCGAAATCGGGTTCGTGGCCCGGCCGCCAGTAGCGATACGCGAACCAGCGGTCCGTCGCGCTGACCAGCACGATCTCGCCGGCACGGGGATGATCGAGCCCCGAGTCCTTTCGCGCCTCACCCGCGAGCGCCGCGTCCACGCCGGGAACTTTCGCAAGCAGCGCCCGCACCTCGTCGACACGGCGTCCGTCGCGGACGTACACCTGCGCCACCTGGTGGTCGCACACCGCGAACGCCTCACTGGCCCCGGCGTCGAGCAGCTCGCCGCCCTCGTCGCGGATCGCCAGCAGGCCCGCCTCGCGCAGGATCCGGTTCGGCTCGACCGCGCCGGCGACCGGCGCGATGCCGTACTCGCTGACCACCAGCGTCCGCACGCCGCGCTCGCGGTAGAACGCGACGAGCTCGTCGACGAGCCGGTCGATCTCGCGGAACTCGCGCCGGCTGCGGGCGTCGTCGGGCCCGAACTTCTGCAGGCAATAGTCGAGGTGCGGCAGGTAGACCAGCGACAGCGACGGCCCGTGCCACTCCTCGACGCGGCGGGCCGCGGCGGCGATCCACTCGGTCGAGCGGAGGTCGGCGCCGGGGCCCCAGAAGCGGAAGAGCGGGAACGGGCCGAGCTCGGCCTGCAGCCGGTCGCGCAGCGACGCCGGATGCGTGTAGCAGTCGGGGATCTTCCGCCCGTCGGCCTTGTACTGCGGGCGCGGCGTCACCGAGAAGTCGACGCTCGAGTACATGTTGAACCACCAGAAGAGGTTTGCCACGGTGCACGCCGGTTCGATCGCCCGGGCGGTCTCCCACACCTTCTCGCCGGCGACGAGACGGTTCGACTGCTTCCAGAACAGGACTTCCTGCAGCGACCGGTCGAACCAGCCGTTGGCGACGATGCCGTGATCGGCCGGCGAAAGACCGGTGAGCATCGTCGATTGCGAGACGGTGGTGACCGCGGGCAGCGGCGGCACCAGCGTACGGACGCCGCCCGAGGCGCGGGCCAGCGCGGCGAGGCGCGGCGTCGCCGCGAGCACCGAGGGGCTGAGGCCGACCACGTTCAGGACCGCGACGCGACGCATGGGGGCGATGGTAGGGGAGTCGCGGGGTCAGCTCGGGACGATGCGTCGCGCGGCGAGGCGGGCGACGAGGAAGCAGGCCGCGGCGCCCAGTCCGAGCCAGGCGTTTCCGAGGGCGAGGAGCAGCGTCGCGTCGACGAGGGCGATGGCGGCGATCCAGAGCCCGACCGCCGGACCGATGGCGGCGCCGCCGGCGCGAGCCCGACGGCCGGCGGCCATGGTGACGACGAGGACCGCGACCGCCGCGGGAAGCGCGAGCGGTTCGCGCTGGGCAGCCGCGGCGATGACCCCAAGCAGCGGGACTGTCCCGAGCCATTCGAGCCACGCCCCGCGCCGCCCCGGGTCGGCCCGACGGTGCCCGATCACGCCGACTCCGCTCGCCACGTCGACCGCCTGCCCGCACGAGGGGCAGGCGGCGCGATCGGCAACTTCCCGCGAGCCGCACCGGTCGCAGCGGAAGCCGGCGGACGGGGCCGGCTCGCGCTCGGCCTCGCCGCGGGCGACGACGCTGAACAGCGTGACGTAGAGCCCGACGAAGACCGCCATCGCGAGCGATGCGTCGCGATCGGCGGCGCTCCAGGCCCCTTCAAACTGGGCGAGCGCCGCCACCGGATACACCAGTCCCCGGCATACGCCGAGCAGCACGACGGTGCCGGCGGTGACGAGGTGCATCGCGTTGTAGACCACGGCGACGATCACCAGGGCGGTGGCGAACTTGGCCTCGGTCCCGTGACCGAACCCCCACGCGAGCCCGAGCGCCCCGCCGAGGCACGCGACCGCGGCGGCGGCGGCCGTCGCGCGACCGATCTGGCCCGAAGGCAGCGGCCGATCGGGCCGTTCCTGCCGATCCACCGGCTCGTCGAGCACGTCGTTGAGGATCATCCCGCCGGCGTAGGTCAAGAGCACGATGCCGACCGAACGGAGCAGGGCCGTGCCGTCGAGTTCCGCATCACGCTGGGCAATCGCCCCGAGCGCGGCGCCCGCGAGGCACTGGCTCACGACGGTCGGCGCGTTCGAAAGCCGGGCGAGGCGAAGCAGGGCGGCGGGAAGCGCCGGCGCGGGCATCGCCCGATGGTATCGCGGGCGAACGTCACTTGCCGTCAGCGCACCCGTTCGCCGAGCCAGCGCAGCTCGCGGGCCACGCCGTCGGAGAGGCGACCGGGCCGCAGCGGGTCGGGCAGCACCGACCACGCGTAGGTCTCGATCTCGAGCGTCGGCGGCTCGGGCCCGAGGGCTGCGAGGCACGCCTCGATGTCGGCCTGCGTCGTGGCGAGCGGGCCGATCGAGTCGAGGTCGATCGGCACGTGGAAGTGGGTTCGCGCCACGCCCCGCGACGCGGCGGCGAGCGCCGCGGGAAGGTCGTCGTAGGCGACGGTCGCCTCGCCGTTCCGCACCACGGTCTGGTGCAGGTAGCGCGGCTCGGCGAAGCGAGCGAGCATCTCCCGCGAGGCCGTTTCGTCGAGCCGGGTCTCGAGGGCGCTCGAGACCTGCACCTTGCCGATCGCGATGCCGGCGGCCCGATACCGGGTGATCGCCGCGGCCTGCGGCTCGAACATCACCGCCGAGTGGCAGATGTCGTGGCAGACGCCGAGGTGGCGGCGCGGGTCGAATCCGGGGCCGCCGCGGAAGCACCGCTCGAACAGCTCGACGACGTGCTCGGCGCGGTCCAGCACGCAGCCGGGTTCGGGCTCGAGGTCGACATGGATCCGCACGCCGCTTCGTTCCTCGAGCGCCGCAAGATCGCGGGCCAGCGTCTCGAGCTGCGCGGCCGCCAGCCCCACGCTCGAGCCGCAGCCCTCGTTGGTGAACTTCGGCCGCCAGCCGATCGGCACCGTCGAGATCGACGCTTCGGAAGTTCCCGCCGGCACGAGATCGACCAGCACCTCGGCCAGCCGCCGCGTGTACGCGAGCCGCTCGGGCCGGGCCCAACTCGGCTCGTAGACCTCGAGCTTCACCACGTCGGAATGGAAATCGCCGTACGGGAAGCCGTTCAGCGTCACGACCGCGAGGCCCCGCGACGCCAGCCGGTCGCGGAACCGCCGCACCGCGTCGCGGTCGGGCAGTTCGGCCAGCGCCGACGCCGGGATCCAGAGGCCGATCGGCAGCGTCTCGATCGCCAGCTCCCGCCGCGCGGGAACGACGTGCGCCTCGAGCGACGCCTCGGTCTCGGCCAGCGTGCGGCCGGCGAACGCGTTCGTGCCGTAGGCGATCTTCGGCTTCACCGCCGCGACGCCTCGACCAGCCGCGCGATCACGCCCACGCCGAGCGTGGCGTCCTCGGTGCGCTCCGGATGCCATTGCACGCCGAGATAGAACTTCCGTGAAGGGTCGCGGATCGCCTCGATCACCCCGTCGTCGGAGTGCCCGAGGATCTCAAACCCCTCGGCCGCGGCCAGGGCCTGGTGATGCCAACTGCGGACCGGGCCGGTGCCGAGCCTCGTCTCGACGGGATGCACGCGATCCTCGCGGTGCCGGTCGGCGTCGGGCAGCACGTCGGCGAGATGCTGGATGAGCGGGCAGCCGCGGTGGACGCCCATCATCTGCATGCCGAGGCAGATCCCGAGCACGGGCAGGTCGGGTCGCGCGTCCAGCGCCCGCAGCGTCGCGAACTCGGCCTCCTGCCGCGGCGGGGCCATGCATTCGGCCTTCGGGTGCAGCGGCACGCCGAACGGCCGGGTGTCGATGTCGTCGCCGCCGGTCAGGATGAGCCCGTCGATCCGCCCGAGCATCGCCTCGCGCCCGCCCGCGATCGGCGGCAGGATCACCGCCACGCCGCCGGCGGCCTCGACGGCACGGAGATAGGTCTCGCGAAGCCGGGCGTGCTCGCCGACGAGGTCGGCGGTCAATCCGATGACGGGTCGGGCCATGCGGGCACTCTATCGGCTGCGATCCGGCTGGCATCGTCGCGAGGGCCGGGGCATCATGCCGGGATGCTCGCCACGCTCGTCGCCGTCGCGCTTGCCGCCGATCCCGGGACGCCGATCCGCGAGGCGGCCGCCGCGTTGCTGAAGGCGACCGACGGGTCGCGTCGGGCCGGTTTGCTCGCCCCGAAGGACGATCCGGCCCGGCGCGGCTGGAGTTACCTCCGTGGCGATCGTCCGGGGCTCTTCCTGCGTGACATGGACACCGACGAGCGCGAGGCGGCCCTCGCCCTCCTGCGGGCGTCCCTCTCGGCCGCGGGCGACGCCCGGTGGAACCTGATCCGCGTGATGGAAGACGTGAACCGCTCGCGCAGCCTCGCCGCCGGCCGCGACGGCGAGGGTTGGGGCGGCGAGCGGTACGCGGTGCGGTTCTTCGGCTCGCCCGAGGACCCCGATTTCGCGTGGCGCCTCGAAGGCCATCACGTGGTCGTCTCGGTCGGCCTCTCGGGCGACGCGATCGCGATCACGCCGCTCTTCTGGGGCTCGTACCCCGACGCGGTGCCCGAAGGCCCGCGGGCCGGCG
This sequence comes from Phycisphaerales bacterium, assembly GCA_044356865.1. Lineage (GTDB taxonomy): Bacteria > Planctomycetota > Phycisphaerae > Phycisphaerales > SM1A02 > JBEIUL01. Next base: position 5,217 of record JBIKVN010000156.1, read on the forward strand.
AGCGGCCGCTCGGTGCGGTCCAGGACGCGGGCCTCGCGCTGCGGCGCTCGCTCTCGGCCGAGCAGGCGGCGAAGGCCGACCTCGCGATCGCGGTGCCGGGTGATGTCTTCACCGCACCGGATCGCGAGGCGCAGCTCGACGGGCCGAGCGGCATCGGTTTCGCCGATCTCGACGCCACGCAGAAGAAGTCGATCCTCGAGCTGCTCGCCTTGCACCTCGAGGACCTGCCCGCACCGCTCGCCCGCGACCTGCAGGAACGGATCGAGACCGAGGGCGTCGCGCGGCTCCACTTCGCTTTCGCCGGCGCGCCCGAGCGCGGCCAGCTGCACTACTACCGTCTCTGGCACCCCGACCTGGTCGTCGAGTTCGACTGCACGTCGGGCGATCCGACGCATCTGCATCGCGTGCTGCACGACCGCAGCCGCGGTCCGCACGGCGACCCGCTCCGCGAGCACCGCGCCGCCCACCCGAAGCCCTGACGTTCACGCGATCCGGAACCGTCCGGACTGCGACAGGAACGCGAGCGGATTCCCGAAACTCACCTTCGCGACCGCCTCCTCGGCGTGGCCGCGGTCGCGCATCTCGGCCCGGGCCTTGGGCACCGCGAGCGGGTCGCTTCGGCCCCAGTCGCCGGCGGAGTTGATCCAGAGCCGTTCGGTGCCGTAGGTCTCGAAGATGTCGACCGCCCGCTGCGGCGTGCACTTGGTGTCGGGATAGAGCGTCATGCCCGCCCAGAAACCGCGCCCGAGCACCAGGCCGACGGTGTGCTCCTCGACGTGGTCGATGAGGACGCGGCCCGGATCGAGTTTCCCCTGGTTGCGGATCGCGTCGAGTATCAGCCGCGTGCCCTTCAGCTTGTCCTCGAGGTGCGGGGTGTGGACCAGCACCAGCAGGTTGCGGCTGGCCGCGAGGTCGAGGTGGGCCTCGAGGATCTCCAGCTCGTTCCGCGAGTTCTTGTTCAGCCCGATCTCGCCGATGCCCAGCACGTTCGGCCGGTCGAGGAACGACGGGATGATGCCGATGACCTCGCGGGCGAAGCCGGGATCCTCGGCTTCCTTCGGGTTGATGCAGAGCCAGGTGTGGTGGCGGATGCCGAACTGGGCGGCCCGGGCGGGTTCGAACTCGGTGAGTTGCCGGAAGTAGTCGTGGAAGCCCTCGGCCGAGCTGCGGTCGAAGCCGGCCCAGAACGCCGGTTCGGTGATGGCCACGCAGCCGGCGAGCCGCATCCGCTCGTAGTCGTCGGTGGTGCGGCTCACCATGTGGATGTGCGGATCGATGTACATCAGCGGCCGGCCTTTCCGCCGTCGAAGGCCCCGCGGGCGCCCTTCATCGGGGCCTTGGCGATCGGCTCGGCGGACGGGTCGCTGAAGTGCTCGAGCACCCGGCGGGCCCGTTCGGGGCGGCCGTCGAGCAGGATCGCGATCGCGTCGTGGAGGGCGTCCATGCGGAAGTCGCGGGCGGCGATCCCGGGCGCCGCCCGCTCGACGCGATCGAGGAACGCCGCAAGATCGATGAGCTTCGCGCGGTGCTCGAGAAAGTAGCGGTCGACCGTCGCCGTGCGGTCGAGCGGGATCGGTCGGGTCTCTGCGTCGGGCATGGGCGGATGGTAGCCCGAGCCCTGATCAACCCGCCGCGGTCCGCAGCTCGGCGATGGCGGCCCGGACCATCTTCGCGTCGAGCGCGTGCACGTCCTCGGCGACGCCGACGTCGCGCAGCAGGGTGACGGTGAGCCTTCCGCCGAGATGCTCGCGAAACTCCTCGAGCCCGCCGAGCAGCGCCTCGGCGTCGAGCAGCGCCGGATGGAAGGTGGGAATCCCGAGGCGAGCGAGCGTCCGCAGCGTGCGGTCGGAAACCTCGCGGGGCAGCCGCCCTTCGAGCGCGGCATAAACGGTGTCGAGGGCGACGCCGACCCCGACCGCCGCACCGTGCCCGAGGCTGAATCCCGTCACCTGCTCGAGCCGGTGCGCCGACCAGTGCCCGTAGTCGAGCGGACGCGCGGTGCGGATCTCGAACGGGTCGCCGCCCCGGGTCACGTGCCGCAGGTGCAGTTCGGCCGAGCGGCGGATCGCGTGGCTCGACGCCTCGGGCTCGCGGCCGCGGATCGCGTCGGCATCCCGCTCGAGCCGGGCGAAGAAGGCCGGGTCGCGCAGCAGCGCGATCTTCACCGCCTCGCTGAAACCGCACCGCCACTCGTCGTCGGGCAGGGTCGCGAGCAGGTCCTCGTCGTTCACCACCGCCCACGGCGGGGCGAAACTTCCGAGGAAGTTCTTCTTCCCGTTCCAGTTGATGCCGTTCTTCACGCCCATCGCCGCGTCGTCCTGGGCGAGCACGGTGGTCGGGATCCGAACCAGCCGCACGCCGCGGTGGGCGGTCGCCGCCGCGAAACCGACTGCGTCGAGCATCGCCCCGCCGCCGATCGCGACCACGAACGACTGCCGGCAGATGCGGTGGCGATCGATCTCGGCC
>JBIKVN010000157.1:0-7662 GCA_044356865.1 Phycisphaerales bacterium
TCCCGCGCGAGGGCACCGATTTCGCGAAGGAAACCGCGGCGGTCGAGGCGTGGTACGAACCCGAGACGCTCTCGCCGCTCGGCCTCGTGATCCGCGAGGTGAACGGCGACTCGATGGCGGTCCGCCTGGTGAAGCCGGCGCGAAACGCCGGACTGTCCGAGTCCGACCGCGCCCTGCTCGTGAAGCCCGCGGTCGACCCGACGCAATGGGCGATCGATCGCCGGCCGCTGGACCGGGATCCCGGTTGATCGCGATGCCCGCGCCGCGCCGACTCGTTGCGATCGTCGCGGGCACGCTGTCGCTCGCGGCGCCGCTGGCGGCCCAGATCGTGCCCGAGACGGCTCCGCCCGCCGAGACCGTGCTGCGGGCGATCAGCGAGGAGTGGCTCGACGCCGACGAGCGGAAGGATCTTCGCGTCGATCACGGCGTGTGGGACGCCCGGGATCTCGACACTCCGGCACGGAACGCGAGAGCGGCCCTCGCCACGTGGCGGCTTGACGATCCATCCCTGTCGGATGCCGCGGTCGACGCTGGCCGCCGGGCCGAGGCCCGCCTGCGGGCCGGCCGCTTCGCCGAGGCGCTCGAACTGCTGGTCGATGACGCTTCGCCGCTCGGACAGGCCCGACGGGCCGAGGCGCTCGAGGGCCTCGGCCGCATCGACGAGGCCATCGAGGTCGCCGCCGCGATCGAGCGTTCGCCGGAACACGCCGTCGCCACCGCCCGCGCCGCCGAGGTGCTCGATCGGCTGCGTTCGCTGTCGGTCGACGAGTGGCGTGACACGCTCTCGGCTCTCGGCGAGGCCCGCGCCGCCGATCGGCTCGACGCGTCGATCCCGCTGGCCGAGGGCCGCATCCTGGCCCGCCGCCACAATCTCGAGCAGGGCGTGCCGGCGCTGCGCGAGGCCCTGGTCCTGAACCCGCGGCTGTCGGAAGCGTGGTACCTGCTCGGCGTCCTCGCGATCGAGCAGTTTGATTTCGATTCGGCCGATCGCGCCGCCCGTTCGCTCGAGAAGCTCTCGTCCGGGCATCCGCTCGCCGCGTGCCTGCGGGCCGAGTCGGCCATCGTCCGCAGCGATCCGGATCGGGCCGCTGATGAGCTCGACCGAACGCTTGCCCGCCATCCCGACCTTCCCGTCGCGCTCGCCCTGCGGGCCGCCGCGGCCGCCGCCCGCTACCGGCCGGACGAGATGAACGCGTGGCTCGACCGGCTCGACGCGGTCGCGCCGGGCGGTGCTCTCGGCCACCTCGTCGTCGGACATCATTTGGCCCTCGATCGCCAGTACGAGGACGCGGCGGCGGTGCTGGACGAGGCGATCCGCCGCCGCCCGCACTGGGCCGAGCCGCGGGTCGAGCTGGCCCTGCTCGAGACGCAAACCGGCCGCGATGACCTGGCCCGCGCTGCGCTCGCCGAGGCCGTCCGGCTCGATCCGTTCAATCGCCGGGCCTCGTTCAGCAAGTTCCTGCTCGACGAGCTGGCCACTCACCGGACCATCGAGACCGAGCGCTTCGTCATCCGCTTTCGCGACGGAACCGATCGCGTGGTCGCCGAGCTCATGGCCGCCGAGCTCGATCGCATGAGCGACGACGTCACGCGGCGATTCGACCACGTTCCCGCCCGCAAGACGCTCATCGACCTCCTGCCCGACCACCGCACCTTCGGCGTGCGGATCACCGGCATGCCGCGGATCCATACCATCGCCGCGTCGACCGGTCCGGTCATCGCGATCGAGGTCCCGCGGGAAGGCCCGCCCGAGAAGCACTTCGGCCTGTTCGACTGGCTCAAGGTCCTGCGGCACGAGTACGTCCACACCGTCACGCTCGACCAGACCCGCAATCGCATCCCGCACTGGCTGACCGAGGCCGCGGCGGTCAGCATGGAAGGCGTGCCGCGGCCCTACGCCGAGTGCCAGATGCTGGCCCGCGAGCTTGAGGCCGGCACGCTCTTCGACCTCGACGAGATCAACTGGGCCTTCGTGCGGCCGAAGCGGGCGAACGACCGGCCGCTCGCGTACGCGCAGGGCCACTGGATGGTGCAGTTCATGAACCGGCGCTTCGGCGAGGAAGCGCTGGTGCGGCTGCTGGCCGAGCTGCGCGAAGGCCTCTCCGAGAAGGAAGCGTTCGTCCGCGCCCTCGGCGTCACCCGCGAGGAGTTCCACCGGCAGTTTCTCGAGTTCGCCGTCGCCGACGTGCGGCGGTGGGGACTCTCGGCGGAACCTCCGATGGCCGACTTGCTGCTGGCGGCGGCGCGGCGCGATCCGGCGAAGTTCGCCGAGTGGGAAACGAAGCGGAACGAGTCGCTCGCGAAGGCGGCCGAGTTGATTTCCGAGCGGATCGGCGTGCCGGGCGAGGCGTCGATCGACGGGATCCGCGGCGCCGACTGGCCCTCGGCGGGGGTTCCGCCGGTGACGATCGACGACGCCCTGGTTGCCGAGTGGCTCGAGCGGCACCCCGCGCACCCCGACGTGCTCGAGCTGGCGGTGCGTCGTCGCCTGCAGGCCCTCGGCGGCGCGACACCGGGCGAGGACGACCTCGCCCTTCTGGCCCGCTACGCCGCGGCCCGGCCGGTCGACCCCTACCCGCATCGGCAGCTCGCGAAGCTCCACCGCGGCGGCCCTGAGCCCGCGCGGGCGATTCCCAGCCTCGTCGAGCTCGACGCCCGCGAGGAGAACGACCCCGCTTTCGCCATCGAGCTTGCCCGGCTCTACCGCGGCGAGCGCGACTTCGCGGCAGCTCTCGGTTCGATTTCCCGGGCGGTGCGCATCGACCCGTACGATCCGGCCTTGCGCGAGCTCGCGGCGGCCATCGCGGTCGAGGCCGGCGACCTCCGCGCGGCCCGCCGCGACATCGAGGCCCTGACCCTGCTCGAGCCCGATCGCGAGCAGCACCGCAAGCGGCTCGTCCGCATCGACGAGCTGCTGGCTCGCCCGCCGTCGGGCGGTTAGGCCGTGTCTGGCAGACACGGCCTCACGAGTCCGGGAACCGTCGCGCCGCCTTCGCCCATCTTGCCCGGTTCGCACGAACTTCCTGCGAACCCTTTCGACTTTCCGGGCCGCGGGGTTATGTTCCCTCGACACTTCGCTCGCTCCCCCGGAGACCGCCATGCCCCGCCTGCCGTCCGCCCTTCTCGTGCCCGCCGTCCTCGCGCTGTCCGCGCCCGCCTTCGCGGTCGAGACCTACCTGGTCACCGTGAGTCCCGCGAGCTTCTTCACCACCGATCTCGAGCTCGCCCTGCCGCTCGACGGCACGCTCATCGGGAGTTACGACGCGGTCAGCAATCCCGGCGGAACGCGGACGCTGCCCGGCATCTTCGGCGGCAGCGGCAACAACGCGATCCCGTTCACCTCCGACCTGCGGGCGGCCACGCTGGTCGAGACGGTGCCCGCCGGCACGATGGTGGTCACGATCGACGCGGAGACGCTCGCGGTGCAGGTCGAGGAACTTTCGCTCGACCTCCTTGGCGAGAAGCCGGGCGAGATCGACTTCTCGCTCGACATCCTCTATTCGACCTTTCGCACCGTGAATCCGAGTTCGCTCTACCCGGGCGGCGTGGTGATTCCCGTGCCGCTTGGCAGCGGCGCGATCACCGAGATCTCCGCCCTGCAGAGCGGGCCCGGCCTCGGCGTGCTCGTGCCGCAAGGGAAGAACACCTTCCAGTTCAGCGTCGCGGTGCCGGTCGAGGTCATGTTCACCGCTGATTTCCAGGGCCAGCCGATCGGCGGCACGCCCACGCCGGCGGTGTTCCCGCTGGTCGGCACGCTGACGCGGACGGCCACCGGAATCGCGCTCGACGTCGCGGCCTCCGACTCGGGCACGATCGTGCAGCCGTTCGATCCGCCGCAGACCATCGAGAACCAGCCGCTGGCGTTGCCGACCGTGATCCCGGCCGGAGGCACCGCGAACCTCCTCCTGAACGGCGCCATCACCGAGATCTCGGTGACCCAGGCCCTCGGCATCGACCTGGTGGCGACCGGCGTGGCCGCGTGCCCGCCGGCGGACCTTGATGGCGATTGCCGCGTCGATTCGCCCGACCTGGCGATCCTGCTGGCCTCGTGGGGCGCTCGCGGCCCGGCCGACCTGAACGGCGACGGCGTCGTCGACTCGCAGGACCTCGCGCTGCTGCTCGCGGCGTGGGGTCTGTGACCGGCCGGAACCATCGGATTCCCGGATTGCTCCCGTTGCATCTGCGTCGACCGCGGCGGTACATTTACCGACTTGTCACCGTCCTCTGTCCTATCCATGTTCGTTTCCAGGAGCGAAAGACCATGATGTTCGTCCGCGCTGCCGCCGCACTCACCGCCGCCTCGGCGATGCCCGCCCTTGCCACCGAGACGTTCCTCGTCGAGATGGCCCCGAAGTCGACCCACATGGAGGTTTCGCTCTCGGTGTCGGTCCCGCTGGCGGGCTCGCTCATCGGCGACTACGACCCGGTCACCAACCCGGGTGGCACCCGGACCCGTACCACCCTGTTCGGCAACGGCAACGTCCCGATCCCGTTCACCGCCGACATCCGGGCCGGCCTGCGGATGGACACCGTGCCGAGCGGGTCGATGAAGATGACGATGGGCGGCGGCGAGGTCTTCATCGTGACCGACCTGTCGTTGAACATGCTCGCGGGCGGGTCGGCCCCGATCGGCACGATCCTCGACCTGGCGAACCCCGTCTTCTACACGTCGAACCCGACGGCGGTGTTTCCGGGGGATCTGCCGGCGATCCCGATTCCGGCCGGCGGCATCACCTCGCTCTCGTTCCGGCAAACCTCGCCCACCGTCGGCGCGATGTGGGAGACGGGCAAGGGCGGCACGCAGGACTTCCTGGCTCTCGTCCCGGGCGAACTGACTTTCCATGTCCACGTCATGGAAGAGTCGGTCCAGCTCGACTCGCTCCCCATCCTGCTGCCGATGGCCGGTCGCTTGACGCGGGATGGCGATTCGATGTCCGTGGAAGCGGGGATCGACTATTCGGTGCAGGTGCCGGTGCCGTTCCAGCCCGACCCGCTGGTCAACGAGCCGTTTGACCTGCCGACACTTCTCGGTCCGGCCCACGTGCTTTTCAACGCCGACTTCGGCGAGCTGACCGCCGAGAACGCGGTGAACTTGCAGATGGTCGCCGAGGGCCAGCCGACCTGCAGCATCATCGACCTCGACGGGAACTGCGAGTCGGACGGCGGCGACATCGGCCTGTTGCTTGCCGGATGGGGCCCGTGCTCGGGAGGCGGCCCGTGCCCGGCTGACTTCAACGGCGATGGTTCCGTGAACCAGGTCGATCTGGCGATCATGCTCGCGCTCTGGGGCGGCTGACCCGTATCCGGGTATTTGCCGGAATCTTGCCGCCCGCGGGCCGACCCGACCCGCCCCATGCGTACCTTTCCTCCGGACGTCTCCTTGCCGTCCCGGGAGGTTTCGGTGTTTCGCAGCCCTGCGAAGGCGCATCTCGGATCTGCCATCACCGCCGCGGCCATCGCGGTGCCGGCGGCCGCGCAGTTTTCGTTCGCGCCGGTCATCAACAATCCGTTGCCCGAGGGGCACACGCCCACGTCGCTCGTCCTGCGCGACCTCGACGCCGACGGGAAGCTCGACGCCATCGTGACGGGGCGGAATCTCACCGACGAGGCGGTCCGGCGGACCCGGGTCACCATGCTGCGCGGCCAGGGCGACGGGCGGTTTTTGCCGTGGCAGGAGTTGCTCGTCCCGGGCGGCACCGGCGAGTGGGTGGTGGCCGAGGACTTCGATCGCGACGGCCGGCTCGATCTGGCGGTCACGATCAGCGGCGATGTCGGTTCGATCGAGGTCTTCCGCGGCACTCCGACGGGTTTCGTGCCGGTCGATTCGCTGGTCACCGAGCGCGAGCCGCGCGGGCTGGCCGCGGCCGACTTCAACGGCGACGGGTTTTTGGATCTCGCCAACACGAACTACTCGAGCTCGTCGGTGACGGTCTTCCTCGGCGACAGCTCGGGCGGCTTCGCGCCGTGGCGGTCGATCCGGGTCGCCCGGCATTCCGGAGGCATTCCCTTCCCGAACCAGGTTTTCGTCGGTGATCTCGACGGCGACGGCGATCCGGACCTGGCCTGCACGAACATTGGCGGCTCGCGGGTGAACGTGGTCCGGAACCTCGGTGGCGGCCAGTTCGAGGTGCCGGTCGACTGGCGCATCCCGCGGATTCCCGGCGAACGTCCGGCGATGACCGGCGGGAAGCTCGAAGACGTCGATCTCGACGGGGACCTCGACGTGGTGGTCGGGGCCCTCATGCTGACCACGCAGCAGCGGGTGTATGTCTTCCGCAACCAAGGCGACGCGACCTTCGGTCCGCGTGAGTTCATGGTCTCGTCGCCCGCTGGCTACGCCTGGGCGCCGGCCCTTGGCGACCTCGACGGCGACGGCCGGAAGGACCTCGCCCTCGGCACGGCGCTGGCCGGCTTCATCTCGCTCAATCGCAACGAGTCCGCCAGCCCCTCCGGCCCGCTCGTCTTCCCATGGGTGCCGGTGTTCCTGGTGAACGCCACCTTCAACCGCGACGTGCAGATGGTCGACATCGACGGCGATTGCGACCTCGACCTCGTGGGCATCGAGATCGCGATCTCGTCGGTCTACACCTTCCTGAACGAGACGCCGCAGGCGAACGGGTGCGGCGGCGGGGGGGTCGCGTCGGCGCCGGAGCGGACGGCGAAAGTCGTCCCTTCCACCATCCCGTTGCCCGCGGGCGACGCCGAGGCGGCGGCCCGCCTGCTCGAGGACTTCCGGCCGGGTTCGGGGGCCGAGCGGGCAGCCCGCGAGGCGGCGGCACCGAAGGGGGCGAAGCGATGAGCCGGCTTGCGTTCACGGTCGTCCTTTCGAGTGCGGCGGCGATGGCCGCGGCGGGCGACCTTCCCTGTCCCGGCACCGGTGACTGCCACGAGCCGCACGGTGGGCTCGGCTGCATCATGACCGAGTGCTGCGAGATCGTGTGCGAGATCAATCCGCTCTGCTGCGACCTCGGATGGGACGAGGCTTGCGTCGAGCTGGCCGCGACCGAGTGCCAAGGCATCGCTTGCCCGAGCGCCGGGGCGTGCGACGCCCCGCATGCCAATCCAGGCTGCGCCGACGAGTCGTGCTGCAACCTGGTCTGCGACCTCGACCCGTGGTGCTGCTCGTTCTCGTGGGATGCGGCGTGCGTCACCGCGGCGGAGCTGTGCGTCGAGAAGGCGTGCACCATCGCGATTCCGGCCGGGGCGACGCCCGAGGGCGAGCCGTGCTATCGCCGCGTGAACGACGGCTGCAACATGCCCGAGGACGCGGTCTTCGCGCCGCTTGCGTGCGGCCAGGTGATCTCGGGCAAGTGGTCGACCGGTTCGCCGCGGGACACCGACTGGTATGCGTTGACGCTCGAGACCGCGGGCCAGCGTCGGGTTCGTTTGCAGAGCGAGTTTCCCAGCGAGACCATGGTCGCAAGCGGCGATTGCGACGGGCCGTTCATCATCCATCGCGTGGACCACGGCGGACCGTGCGACGAGACGGTGTTCGAGCTCGACCTGCCTGCCGGCACCTGGTTCTTGGTCGTCTCCGGGGGCACCGAGGCCCGGCCGTTCCGTCGCGACTTCCCGTGCGACGAGGTGAATCCCGACGCCCCGCCGCCGGGACCGGACGATCCGCCCTACGAGCCCGGGCCGTTCGGGCTGCGCTATGTCCTG
>JBIKVN010000015.1:0-24952 GCA_044356865.1 Phycisphaerales bacterium
GGCCGCGACTCGGTGCGCGACGACGGTTCGCTCGACCTGCCGCCGGGCCTTCGTGCCGTGGACGGCGCGTGGATCGAGATCGACGGCTACTTCGCCGCGCCGCTTGCCGTCGAGACCACCCGCGAGCTGCTGGTCATGCTGAACCGCTGGGACGGCTGCTGCATCGGCGTTCCGCCCACCGCCTTCGACTGCATCGAGACCGCGCTGGCCGAGCCCCTGGAACTGCGGGGCCGGCACCAGATCCGCTTCGGGCCGGTGCGCGGCATCCTCCGCATCGAGCCGTTCCGGATCGGCGACCTGGTGCTCGGTTTCTACCGGCTCGAGGGCGCGTCGCTGCGCAACGGTTGAGGCCGCGAATCCGGCCTGCCTGATAGGCTTCCGCGATGCTCGTGACCTCGCTGATCGGACTGTCCGCGGTGCTGGCGATCGCCCCGCAAGTCGCAAGTGACGAGACTCCCGCCGGAGCCGCCGCCGCCCTCGCGCCCGCGGCGGACGCCGTTCCCTTCACCTTCCGCGAGGCCCTCGTGATCGGCCGCGTCGGGCGCGGCGGCCGCAGCCCGATCCGTTTCGACGCCGTCGAGGCGCGGCTGGTTCGCGGCGAGCCGATCTCGCCCAAGGCCGGCGACACCATCGTCGCCCCCGACGGCGAGGAGCGGGCGTGGACGCCGATCGGCGCCGAGGACGGCGCGTTCCGTTCCGAAAGCCTCGGCGGTGGCTACGCCTTCACGACGTTCGAGGCGGCGGAAGCAAGCACGCTGGTGCTGGAGGCCAGCGGCCATTCGATGGTCTACGTGAACGGCGTGCCCCGCACCGGCGACCCGTACGGCTACGGGTTCGTCCGCCTGCCGGTGCCGATCCGTGCCGGCCGCAACGAGTTCCTCTTCGCGGTCGGGCGCGGCGGCTTCTCGGCCCGGCTCGTGCCGCCGCCGTCGGTCGGCCCGTACTTCCTCGGCGCCGACGAGACGCTGCCCGACCTGGTCGTCGGCGTGAGCGAGCGGGTGGTGCTGGGCATTCCCGTGGTCAACCCGACCGGCGAGTGGCTGGAAGGAGTCGTCGCCGTCGCGTCGACCGCGGCGGGCGCCAGCGTCACCACCGCGGTGCCCGCGATCCCGCCGCACTCGGTGCACAAGACCCGGATCGAGTGGGACACGCCGGCGTCGGCCGAGGCGGGCCCGCTGCCGCTCGAGATCCGACTCGAGCGCCGTCCGGCCGAGGGCACGGCGAAGTCGCTGGCGACGCGAACCGTCGAGCTCAAGACCGTGGTCGCCGACAGCCGCCGCAACGAGACCTTCACCAGCCGCATCGACGGCAGCGCCCAGTACTACGCGGTCGTGCCGGCCCTGCCCCGCACCTCGGGCGAGCGGCCCGGACTGCTTCTTTCGCTGCACGGCGCCAGCGTCGAGGCCAGCAGCCAGGCCGCCGCCTACACCGCCAAGGACTGGGCGACGATCGTCTGCCCGACGAACCGCCGCGCCTACGGCTTCGACTGGGAAGACTGGGGCCGCCTCGACGCCCTCGAGGTGCTGGCCCACGCCCAGCGCCGCTTCCGCACCGATCCGCGCCGGCAGTGGCTCACCGGCCATTCGATGGGCGGCCACGGGACCTGGCAGATCGGCGTGCACTATCCCGACCGCTTCGCGGCGATCGCCCCGAGCGCCGGCTGGATCTCGTTCCGCTCGTACACCGGCGGCGCCGACTTCCCGGCCGGTGGCGTCGGCGGCCTGCTCATGCGGGCGGCCAGCCCGAGCGACACGCTCGCCCTCAAGGACAACTACGCGCGGCTGGGCGTCTACATCCTGCACGGCGATGCCGACGACAACGTGCCGGTCGCACAGGCCCGCACCATGCGCGGCGTGCTCGGCGGCGGCAGCGGGGCGTTCCATTCCGACTTCGCCTACTACGAACGACCCGGAGCCGGCCACTGGTGGGGGAACGAGTGCGTCGACTGGCCGCCGCTCATGCAGTTCCTCGAGCGGCGAACGCTTCCCGAGCCCGGCTCGATCGACCGCGTGTCTTTCGTGACGAGTACCCCGTCGGTGTCCGCCGAAAGCGGCTGGGTCAATGTCGCGCAGCAAGTCGAGTTCCTCAAGCCGAGCCGCGTCGAGCTTGCCCTCGACCGCGGCGCCCGCACCATCACCGGTACCACGGTGAACGTCGCCCGGCTCGGGCTGGCGGTCGATCTCGACGGCGACGCGGCCGAGATCACCATCACCCTCGACGGCACGACGCTGGCCGCCCCCGAGCCGGAGGGCGGGGCGCGGCTCTGGCTCGCCCGCGACGGCGAGACCTGGACGCTCGCGGGCCCGCCGTCCGCCGCCGAGAAGTCGCCCGAGCGCGGCGGCCCGTTCAAGGACGCCTTCCGCAACCGGATGATCCTGGTCGCAGGCACCGCCGGCGACGACGCGACCGACTCCCTGCTGCTTGCCAAGGCCCGCTTCGACGCCCTGACCTTCTGGTACCGCGGCAACGGGGCGATCGAGGTCACGACCGACGCCGCCTTCGACGCGAAGGCCGATCCCGACCAGAACGTGATCCTCTACGGCAACGCCGACACGAACTCGGCGTGGTCGGCGCTGCTCGGGCCGTGTCCGGTGCTCGTGAAGCAGGGCTCGGTGAAGGTCGGTGACGAGGAGATCGCCGGCGACGATCTTGCGGTGCTCTTCACCTACCCCCGCGCCGGTTCCGATCGCGCCGCCGTCGGCGTCGTCGCCGGCACCGGGTCCGCCGGCATCCGGCTGACGGAACGCCTGCCGTACTTCGTCTCGGGCGTCGCGTACCCCGACCTCACGGTGCTGGCCGCGAGCACGCTGGTCGAAGGTCTCGCCGGCGTGCGGCTCGCCGGGTTCTTCGGCAACGACTGGAGCGTCGAGCGCGGCGTCTGGGCCAAGGCCGAGTCGTCGGTGCCGGGGCCGTGAACCCGTCCCCGCCACCGCTCGCGCCGCTGACGATCGGCCCGCTGCGGCTGGCCTCGCCGCTGTTGCTGGCCCCGATCGCCGGCCACTGCGACCTGCCCTTCCGCATCCTCTGCCGCGAGCAGGGTGGCGTCGGCCTCGCCAGCACCGACCTGCTGAACTGCCGGGCGATCCTGAAGGAGACGCCGCGGACCCGGGAACTCGCCGCCACGAACGGTCTCGACCAGCCGTGCGGGATGCAGCTCTACGGCAACTCCGACGATCCGCTGCCCGAGGCCGCGGTCTGGGCGATCGACCACGGCGCGGCCCTCATCGACATCAACATGGGCTGCCCGGTCGACAAGGTCGCCAAGCGGAACGGCGGATCGCTCTTGCTCTGCGACGTCGGCTCGACGGTGCGACTTGCCGAGCGAATCGTCGAGGCGGTGCGGAAGCACTCGAACGGCCGCGTTCCGGTCACCGCGAAGATGCGGCTCGGCTGGGATCCCGAGCGGAAGGTCGCCCCGCGGCTGGCCCGCGACCTCGAGTCGGCGGGCATCGCGGCGGTGACCGTCCACGGCCGCTACACCGTGCAGTTCTTCTCGGGCACCGCCGACTGGGACGCGATCGGCGAGGTCGTCGCGGCGGTGCGTTCGATCCCGGTCATCGGCAACGGCGATGTCGCGACGCCGCACGATGCGGCGGAACTCGTCCGGCGTTCGGGTTGCCGTGGCGTCATGATCGGTCGGGCCGCCCTGCGTACGCCGTGGCTCTTTCGCCAAACCCACGCCCGACTGGTCGAAGGACGCCCCGAGTCCGCACCGGATCCCGGCCTGCTCGAGAAGCTCGCGGTCATCGGCCGCCACCTCGAGCTGCTGATCCGCTATCGCGGCGAGACCGAGGCGGTCCGCTGCATGCAGTCGCGGATCAGCTGGTACGGCAAGACGATGGGTCACGTGAAGCCGCTGAAGGAAGCATGCCGCCTCGCGAGGTCGACCGGCGACATCCGGTCGGCTCTCGAGGCCTGGGTGGAACTCGTCGCCCGGCTCGACCTTGCGAACGAGCCCGCGATGCCGCTCTCGGCGGGCCCGCCGGGGGTCCGGCCGGCGACGGTCCTCGGGTCCGATAGCGATCCGGTGTGACGAGAACCTAGGTCGGCGACACCGGTCGGGCGGTTCCGTCGGTGCCCGTAACACTATGTATTGCAGGGATATAGGCGTGTTCTTTTGGACCGCGCCCAATCTCGTGCTACGGTCGCGTCGGGAACAGGGAGCGGCGGATTGGCTCCGCCGGACACCATCGTTGCCCGCATCGGGAGGGAAGGATCGATGGTCATCACCACCGTTCGGAATCGGACCGCCGCCCTCGTGGCGGCAGGGCTTGTCGTAACCGTGGCCTCCGCCGACTCGGCGTCGATCCCGCATCTGACCTTCAGCGTCGGATCGGGAGGAAACTCCGTCAGCTTCGCCGCCGCCGAGATCGGCGGCTCCTGGTCGAACGGCAACGGCACCTTCGGCTTCGCCGGCAACACAGGGTCGCTCATGAACGGCCCGTCGGCCTTCACCCTCGCGTGGAACGTGCTGGCGGGTGCGGATCCGTTCCTCGTCGGGAACATCGTCCTCACCAACACCAGCGCGGTGACCCAGGATCTGCTGATCGAGATCGTGCTGCCGACCGCTCTTGACCTGCCGTTCACGCTGGTCGGAGGATCGGTCGCCGGAGCGGTCACCGACCTGAATGGCGATGGCGCGACCATCGGGTCGATCGGTACCGGCGGGATCTACACCGCGATCACCGACCTCGGATTCGGCTCGCAAGCGACCGCGGGCAGCCTGCTCACCTCGACTTCGGTCTCGGCCGGGTCGTTCCTCAGCGCAAGCCTCGGTCCCGTGAGCTTCGGCGAGTCGATTCCCGCCCAGATGCACGGCGCGGTGCACGAAAGCATCGGCGTGCGGTTCCGCTTCACGCTGTCGGCGGGCGACGCGGCGTCGTTCACGAGCATCTTCATGGTCGAACCGGTGCCCGCGCCGAGCGCGGTGGCGCTGCTCGGCCTTTCGTGGCTCTCGGGCGGAGGTCGGCGGCGCCGCTGAAGGCCGTGCGCCTGGCCCGTCGGAACGCTCGGCGTGTCGAACGTCGAGCGGTTTCGCGCGCTCGCCGCACCTGAGCGAACGGCCAAGTCCGAGTCGGCAAGCTCTGTTGGAAATGCCTGTATTTGCTGGACTTGTAGCAATTGAGAGGTATCGTCTCGGCGGATCCGGCGATCGTGCGAATCGCGCCCGACGACGGATCCGGCCGAAGCCGACGCTTCGGATTCGAGGGAAGGAAGGGAAACCATGAACAGCCTCCGAAGCCTGGCCGCGGCCTGCGCGGCGATCGGTGCGACCGCCTCGACCGCCCTCGCTGGCGGACCGGCCATCTCGCTGCTGATGTCGGCCAACGGACAGTCGGCCGCACTGTCGCTCACCGGGAACCCGACGAGCACGCCGGATGTCTTCAACTACGCCGGCAGCGCCGCGGCCGAGTCGGGCGGCTGGATCGCCGCGTGGAACTTCAACGCCGCCAACGCCGGCACCGACGAAGGTCTCGATCACGCGTTCACGGCCGGCAACTTCGTGGTCGTGAACACCTCGAACTCGACCGTCGCCTTCGACTTCGTGGTCTCGATGCCGATCGCCTTCACGGGTCCGGGCCTCTACGGCGGCTCGGTCAGCGCCAGCCTCACCACGCAAGGGGCGGGATCGTTCCTCGATGTCGGCGGCGCTCCGGTGTGGACCGCCACCACCGGTGGCCAGGCCATCGCGACGCTGCTGGGCGGCCCGGTAGCGGTCAGCCGCACGACGGCGGGCAGCTCGAGCGTCGGCTCGGACTCGTTCGGCGAGCCGATTCCCAGCATGCCCGGCCCGAACTTTGCGGGCGACCTCACGATCCGGCTGCAGTTCACGCTGACCGCCGGAGCCTCGGCCTCCTTCACGAGCGTCCTCGTCGGACAGGTCCCGGCGCCCGGCGCCGCGGTCCTTCTCGGACTCGCCGGACTGGCCGGCCCCGGTCGTCGCCGACGGCGTTGACCGCCTTCTCGAGCCTTTTTCACCCGGTGTCTTCCGGACATGGGCGCCGCGACCGGTTCAGAGCCGGTCGCGGCCCGCTTTTGCCGAGGCCGACCGCGGCTCCCGCTACCATCCGCAGCCCGCCGGCGACCGTCGCGGCGGACCGTTTCCCTCCCGCCGAGTCCTTCCCGTGGCCAACTCCTTCCGCTGCTCGATCGTGACCCCCGCCCAGTCGACGCTGTCCGTCGACGCCGAATACGTCAGCTTCGAGGCCTTCGACGGCCAGAAGGGCGTCATGGCCGGCGCCTCGCCGTTCGTGGTGGCGCTCGGGGCCGGGCCGGTGCGGGTCCAGGGCGGCGGAACGACCCGCACCTTCGTCGTCGACGGCGGCTTCGCCCAGATGCAAGGCGACTCGCTGAAGATCCTCGCCGACACCGCGGTCGAGAGCATCGCGATCGACGCTTCCGCCGCGTCGGCCGAACTCGCCAAGGCGAACGCCAAGGCGACCGAGAGCGGCCACACCGCGGCTGCGGCACGGGACCGCATCGAACGCGACCAACGCCTCGCCGCCGCCAAGGTCGCGGTCACCCGCCGCTGATGTCGAACGAAGCCGCCGTGACCGAGTCCGCCGAGAACGAGTCGAGCGTTTCCGCCGCGCCGCCGTGCGCCGACCTTCCGCTGACCGCGCGGATCGAGGCCCTGGTGCTGGCCTCCGACCGTCCGCTCGGCGAGGGGAAACTCATCGAGTTGCTCGCCTTGGTGCCCGAGAGCGGCCGGCGACGCGGCGAGGGCGGTGACGCCCCGTCGAAGCCCCGGCGCGAGGCGGGCAAGCAGGTGCGCGAGGCGATCGAGCAGTTGAACGCGGCCTATGCGGCCAGCGGCCGCTCGTTCCGCATCGAGGAGCTCGCCGCGGGCTGGCAGGTGCTCACGCTGCCGGCGTACGGTCCGCTCATCGCACGACTGCGGGGCGACCGGGCCCAGCAGAAGCTCAGCCAGGCGGCGCTCGAGACGCTCGCGATCGTCGCGTACCGCCAGCCGATCCTGCGGGCCGACCTCGAGTCGATCCGCGGCGTCGCGTGCGGCGAGATCCTGAAGACGCTGCTCGACCGGCGGCTGGTGAAGATCGTCGGCCGGGCCGAGGAGGTCGGCCGCCCGATGCTCTACGGCACGACGCAGGAGTTCCTGCGGGTGTTCGGTCTCGCGAGCCTCTCCGACCTTCCGCAGGCGAAGGAACTGCGCCCGGGCTGACGCTCAGCGCGGCTCCGGCACGCCGCGGGCGGCCAACGCGAAGTTGCGGTAGCGGGCATCCTCGGTGACCTCGCGTTCGACAAGCGTCGCGAGAAACGCCGGCATCGCCGCCTCGGCCGTCTCGTCGGGCAGTTCCACCTCGAGCATCACCAGCGGCAGGTCGAGGAACTCGTCGAGTTCCCAGGTGCGGCCCGCGTGCGGGAAGCGATGCCGGATCTTGCGGAGCCGGCGCCCCGAGGTCGCGGGCCACCACCGTGCGAACTCGGCATCGTCGATCTCGCGCTCGAGTTCCTGCCGCACCAGACCCGCCCCGCGCTTCACGGTGTGGAAGCGGCGGGTCGAGCCGTCCGCCAGCGTGACGCGGCGGAGCCGGCCTTCGGGAAAGTCGGGCGATTCCGGCGAGGCCACCGGCAGGTAGCCCTGCTCGATCGTCCAGCGTTCGGCCCCGGCCGGCACTTCCGGCATCGAGCGCAGCACCCAGACCCGCTCGATCTCGCGCGGCGCTCCGGCCATCATCGCGCTCCCGCGAGGGCCGGGCGCCCGCCGCGGGCCATCCACTGCGCCACGAGATTCGCCAGCACGTGCTTGAGATTCAGGTGCCGCCGGATCGCCTCGTCGGCGACGTCCAGTACCGCGGTGAATCCCGCCCGCCACGCCGCCGCGGCCTCGTCGCCGGCGGCGGCCGCGGCCCGCAACTCGTCGCGGACATGCAAGGCAAGCGTCGCAAGCAACAGCCGCGAACCGAGCCGATTCGCGGCGTCCTTGCTCGCCTTCGGGTTCTCCTTCACGATCGACTCGGCGCATGCGGCGATGAGTTCGGCGAGGCGCTCGGACAGCCGCGGATCGAACGTGCCCCGCTCGAGGTCGCGGAACGCCGGCAGGATCTCCTTCGCCCACTCGTGGACCCCGCGACGGAACGCGGTCGAGAACTCGCCCGGCGAGCCGTCGGCGAAACGCCGCAGCCACTCGAGCGACTCGGGATCGCCGGCCAGCGACGCGGCCGCGCCGTTCCGCACGAGCCAGGCCTTCATCGCGTCGGCATCGAGCGGCGCGAACGCCACCCGCTGGCAGCGGCTGCGGATCGTCGGCAGCAGGCGATCCTCGCGGGTCGTGACCAGGATGAGGTAGGTGCCCGACGGCGGCTCCTCGAGGGTCTTGAGCAGCGAGTTCTGGCCGACCGAATCAAGCAGCTCGGCCTCGTCGATGACGAACACCTTGCCGTGCCCGAGGTAGGCGGTGCGGGCGACCGGCGCGTCGAGCATCCGCCCGTCGACCTCGCCGCCCAGCATGAGCTCGCGCAGCAGATCCACCGGGATGTTGGTCTGCTTGCGGTCGCGGAGGCTCGCGATCGAACTATCCTCGGTCCGCTCCTTGCGGATGACGACCAGGTCCGGGTGCGTCCCCGAATCGACCAGCGACGCGACCTTGCCGGCGGCCGGGGCCCGGAACTCGGCGAGGCCGCGCGGATCGACCGCCGGGTCGAGCAGCAGCCGGGCGAACTCCATCGCCGTCGTGAACTTCCCGACGCCCGCCGGCCCGTGGAATACCCACGCATGGTGGACATGCCCGCCCGCCATCGCCGCCTTCAGCGTCTCGAGGGCCCGGTCCTGACCGAGGATGGACGGGCGGCCGCCGCTCACTTTGGCACCTCGACGAGCCGGGGCCCCTGGGGCCGCGTCCGCCCCTCGGGCTTCCGCGGGTCGATCGGCACCAGCACCTCCTCGCCGTTGACGAGGTGCTTCGGGAACTTCTTCATGAGGTCTTCCACCTCGGGATCGAAGAGGGTCGACTTCGGGTCGTAGGCGTCCTTCCCGAACGCCCCGATCGTCACCGAGCTGATCTGCCGGTCGTCGTCGTGGTGGACGAAGGCGAGGAAGCCCTTGGCCCGCAACTCGCGGCAGTACTTCTCGGCGGCGGCCCGGACGTCGTCCCACTTCAGGCTGCGGTCGCCGAAGGTGCTCCAGGCCGCAACCTGCAGCGAGTAGAGCGGATGGATGTCGGGGTTGAGGTCCCGGAGGTGGCGGATGTCGAAGGGACTCGGCTTGCGGTTCTCGTCGGTGACGGTGATCCGCGTCAGGATCACCCCCGCGAAGGGGAGGGCGCGATCGACCGCGATCGCCTTCACCTTCTTCAGACGCTCCTGCGCCTTGGGGTCACTTGGACCCGAATACCGGCCAAGCACGATCACCGAACCCTTCGGCACCCGGCGAACCACGCAATCGGCCAGTTCGGGGAACTGGCTGGCCAGCCGATCGCGGGCCGTCCGGGCCAAGGTGACATGGTCGTCCTGCGTGAAGCTTGCGATCAGGATCGACCACGCCGGTCCGCCGTCGTCGGTGGGCTTCTCTTGGCTCGGTGAACCGGGCTTCGAAGTGCCGGACCCGGGGTTCGCGGGCTTGGCCGGAGACGAATCCTTCCGCCGCAAGTCGGGGACGGTCTCGTCGCCGTCGTCCCACAGGGGGGGCGAGGCGGGAGGCGGGGATTTCTGGGCTAGGGCCAACGGGGCGACGGCCAAGGTCGCGAGCAGCGACGTCAGCCACGGGAAAGGCATCCGGTTGAGCAATGCGATTCTCCACGGCGAGCCTGCCGGGCTCGACCGAACTGAAGTCTACCGCAAACCCATCGCCGGCCGCACCTTGCGAAAGGGCCCGGACTTGCGGGCGATCTGACCCAATCTTCAAGCGATTTCGCAGGTCGGACCGATCGATGGTGTCCGGCAGGATGCCGTCGTCGGTTGCGTGTTCCGACGGAGTGTTTCGCGAAGCCAGGACGGTCTTCCTTCCCTTACGCTCACCTCGGCGACATACTCCTCCGTACTCGCCGAAGTGAAGGAGCGACTTGCCATGCCAGACATCGGTCCCGTCGGTTTCGGTTCACCCCTCGCCAGCGTCCACTCGGTCTCGCGGGTGTCGTTCGACTCCGCGCCGCGGGCGGCCGCGTCGACCGGAGCCTCCCGGGCCGAGACCCGCGACCGCGTCGAGCTGTCGGATCACGCACGGATGCTTGATCGGCTGCGTTCGATGCCGGCGTATCGCGCCGACAAGGTGGCGGAAGCCCGAGCCGCGATCGAAAGCGGCACCTACGAGTCGCCCGCCCGGCTGCAGGCTGCGGTCGAGAAGTTGATGGGCGATCTCGAGGCCTGAGCGGGTCAACCTGACTCACTGAGTCGATTTCACGACGGCGGCCGCTCCGGTGGCCGCCGTTTCTCATTTCACGCCAGGCAGGCGATTGCGGCGGCGATGCCGCGGGTGGTGGTGGCCGCGTCCATCGACGGTCGCGGCCGCGGCGAACCGACCGCCTGCTCGGGCAACGACGGAACGTGGATGAAGCCGCACGGAACCGGTCGGCGCTTCGACGCCGTCCCGAGTTGATGCAGGGCGACGTACATCACCTCGTTGCAGAGGAAGGTGCCCGCCGAGTTCGAGAGCGAGCACGGGACGCCGGCGGCGACCACCGAGGCCAGCATCTTCCGCAGCGGCAGGGTCGCGAAGATGGCGTCCGGCCCACCGCGGACCACCGGCCGGTCGGTGACGACCCGGCCTGCGTTGTCGGCGATCCGGTAGTCGCGAAGGTTGACGGCGAGGCGTTCGAGCTGGATGGCGGGGCTGTCGCCGTGTTCGCCAAGCAGGACGACCGCGTCCGGCCGGATCCGACCGAGAGCCGCGAGCAGAAGCTTGCCGGCGGTGACGCCGACCACCGGCAGGACCTCGATCGCGAGGTCGACGCCGGGAATCGCCGTCCCGGCCAAGCGCGAGGCGACCTCCGCCGAGGGGTTCACCCGGCTGCCCGCGAAGGGTTCGAAGCCGGTCACGAGCACCCGAGTTGGTTTCCTCTTCATCGCCCGGGCATTTGACGGACGCCGCGGTCGCGAGTCAAATCGACTCGTCGCGTCATGTCCACCGGTGGCAAGGAGGCCCCGTGCCCAGCGTCGTCGTTCCCTGCGTTCCCCTTCGGCTCGTACACGATCAATTGGCGGTGTGGCTCCGGCCGGGCGGCGACGGAATCTGGTCGCTGCCAAGCGAAGAGCTGCGCGACCGCGAGTCGATCGAACACACCGTGCGCCGCGTGATCGCGTCGCTGCCCTTCGCCCGCGAGGTCACGCGGCACTCCTCGTGCGGGGTCTTCTCCGAGCCCGATCGCGTGCCGCACCGGCACGAGATCGCGATCGCCTCGTGGATCGTGGTGCGGGCACCGGTGTCCCGGCCGGGCGAAGCGACGGCGCTCTCCGATCCGTCCGACGAGTCGCCGCGCTGGTTCCCGATCGACGAGTTGCCGCGGCTGGTCGACGACCATCTCGCGATCGCCCGGGCCGGCCTCGACGCCCTGCGGCGCGAGACCCTCGCCGACCCGGTGACCCGCCGGTTGCTGCCGCGGCATCTCCTTTTCGACGCGAACGACGAGTTCGGGGCCGAGCGCGACGACCAGCCGCGCCTGCCACCGCTCTTCGGCCTGCTGCCCGACCCCTTCCCGCTGTCGGCGATCCGCCGGTTCTACGAGATGCTCTTCGCCGAGGAGCTCGCCCGCGGCGGCATCGACCGCGGCAACTTCCGCCGCAAGCTGCTCGAGCTCAAGCCGACCGGCGTGCTGAAGGACCTGCCGATCTTCCAGAAGAACGTGCGGCACCGCGCCGCCCAGCTCTTCACCTTCGACCCGCGAGCCTGGGAGCGATGGATCGCCGGCGAGGCGACCGTCGGCGACCGCGGCGAGAGCAACTGAGCCGGGGAAAGTGAAGGCCATGAGCGACAGCCCGTACACCCGTGGCCGTCGCCGCCCGCACGGGGTCTTCTGCCTCGAGGCCGACTGGCCGCAGATGCGCCGCGGGCACACCGTGAAGCCGCTGCTCGATGTGCTGCGGGCGTCGATGCTCGAGGTGCCGTCGATCCATCGCCATGTGGCCACGCACGACAGCCTGCTCTACTACCTCGGGAAGTGGACGCAGAAGGCCCACGCCGACTTCCGCATCCTGTACTTCGCGGTGCACGGGGTCGCGGGCGAGGTGCAGTTCGGCGACCTGCGGCTGAACTCGAACTGCGTGCATCTCGACCTGCTCGAGGAGCATCTCGCCGGCAAGTGCGCCGGCCGCCTCCTCCACTGCTCGAGCTGCCGGACCATCGACCTGCCCGCGGCGCGGATCCAGCGGTTTCTCGCGCGGACCGGCGCCCTCGGCATCTCGGGCTACCTCGGCGACGTCGACTGGGTCCGTTCGATCGTGTTCGATCTGGCGTTCCTCGCGACGCTGCAGGAGAACGCGATGACCGGGCCGGGGCTGCGGGCGGTGCGGACGAAGATGCTCGAGCGGCATTCCCGCGAGGCGAAGCGGCTGCGCTTCGACCTGATCCTGCGGACCGGGCGGTGAGAAACCCGGCGTCGCACCGTTACCATCGGCGCCCATGAGAACCGCGCCGCGTTCCTCCCGTCCGCCGCTGGCCGCCTGGGCGACCCTCGCCCTCGGCATGAGCGCCCTTCTCGGCCTGACCGCTTCCGCCACCGATCCGCCGCCGCCTGAGCTGCCGCGGGTGCTGGTCTTCTCGAAGACCGCGGGATTCCGCCACGACTCGATTCCCGACGGCATCGCGGCGCTTCGCGAGATCGGCGCGGGCGACGGCAAGGAGCCGGCGATCTTCGCGATCGACGCGACCGAGGACCCCGCGGCCTTCACGCCGGAGAACCTGAAGCGATACGCGTGCGTGGTGTTCCTGTCGACGACCGGCAACGTGCTGGATGACCCGCAGCAGGCCGCCTTCGAAGGCTACATCCGCCGCGGCGGCGGCTACGCGGGCATTCACGCCGCCAGCGACACCGAGTTCGAATGGCCCTGGTACGGCAAGCTCGTCGGGGCGTACTTCGTGACGCATCCCGAGATCCAGCCGGCGACGATTTTCGTCGAGAACCGCACCCATCCCTCGACGCGGCACCTCGGCGACCTGTGGCAACGGACCGACGAGTGGTACGTCTTCAACCAGAACCCGCGGCCGCGGGTCCGCGTGCTGATGTCGCTCGACGAGTCGAGCTACAAGGGCGGCGGCATGGGCGGCGACCATCCGATCGCGTGGTGCCACGACTTCGACGGCGGTCGCGCCTGGTACACCGGCGGCGGCCACACCTCGGCCAGCTTCTCCGAGCCGAAGTTCCGCGAGCACCTCGAGGGCGGGATCCTGTGGGCCGGACGGCTGCCCGGCGGCGAGGAGAGACCCGCGGGCTCGCCGCCGTCGCGCGAGCCGGCGCCCGCGCCGGCACCGGCCGCGCCCGCCTCGAACCCGGATCCTTCGCAACCGAATCCGCTCAGCCATCCCGCGCCCGCGCCATGAACACGCCCCCGCTCTTCACGCCCCTCACGCTCGGTCCGATCACGCTGCGGAACCGGATCGTCGTCGCCCCGATGTGCCAGTACTCGGCCCGCGACGGCGACGCGACGGCCTGGCACCACGTGCATCTCGGTTCGCTCGCAAGCGGCGGCCCGGGCCTCGTGCTGCTCGAGGCGACCGCCGTCGAGCCGCGGGGGCGCATCACGCCCGAGGACCTCGGCCTCTGGTCCGACGCCAACGAGCGGGCGCTGGCGGCGGCGATCGCGACCGTGCGCGAGGCGGCCCCGGGCGTGCCGCTCGGGATCCAGCTCGCGCACGCCGGCCGCAAGGCCTCGTGCTTCCGACCCTGGTCGGGCCGCGGTCCGGTGCCGCGCGAGCAGGGCGGCTGGGAGACGATCGGCCCGTCGCCGCTGAACACCGGCACGCTGCCGCTGCCCCGCGAGATGGGCGAACGCGAACTCGCCGAGGTGCGCGACGCGTTCGTCACCGCCACGCATCGGGCGATCCGCCTCGGCTTCGAGGCGATCGAGCTGCACTCGGCCCACGGCTACCTGATGTCGAGTTTCCTCTCGCCGCTCGCGAACCATCGCACCGACCGCTACGGCGGCTCGCTCGAGAACCGCATGCGCTTCCCGCTCGAGGTCTTCGCGGCGATGCGGGAGGCGGTGGGAGGCTCACGCATCCTCGGCATCCGCTTCTCGGGCACCGACTGGGCCGAGGGCGGCTGGACGGTCGACGAGTCGGTGATCTACGCCCGCGAACTCAAGGCCAGCGGCGCCGACTATGTCCACGTCTCGAGCGGCGGCAACGCGACGGTGCAGGTCGAGGCGAAGCCGGGCTGGCAGGTCCCGCTCGCGGCGGCGGTGCGACGCGGCAGCGGCGCGATCACCATCGCGGTCGGCGAGCTCGGCGACCCGACGCTCGCGAACGCGACGATCGAGGACGGCCACGCGGATCTCGTCGCCCTCGGCAAGACCGCGCTTCGCGAGCCGCACTGGCCCTGGCGGGCCGCCCGCGAACTCGGGCTGAAGCCGTCGGAAGCGGTGACGATGCCCGGGCCGTACGGGTGGTGCGTGGGTGGATAAGCGGCCGAAAGCCCGAAGTCGGCGGGCGGAAATGCCGACGTTTCATCGCCTTCGGCCCCTCCGCACAATGAAGCATCCCTCCGAAGCCGCCCCATCGTGAACCGAGATCCGCCGTGCTGTACTCGATCAACGAATGGGGACGTCTTCGGGCCGTGATTCTCGGAACCGTCGAAGGCTTCGCACCGGGCCTGTCCTTCAACCGGCGGGCCAGCCCGACGGAGATCGCCGAGGCCGAGGCGATCGCGGCCGAGGGATTCCCGCGGAGCTATCTCGACGAGGTCGCCGAGGACCTGGACGGGTTCCGGATCGCGCTCGAGGCCGAGGGGGTTCGGGTGTTGCGGCCGGCGTGGACCGAGGAGGCCGTCTCGTTCACGACACCGAACTTCAGCGGCAGCGGCTTCGACCTGTACAACGTGCGGGACCAGCAGCTCGTGGTCGGGAACACCTTCCTCTCGACGCCGCCGGTGACGCGGTTCCGATACTTCGAACCTTTCGGGCTGCACGAACTGCTGCATCGGCACTACTTCGACGAGGGATTCCGCTGGGTCTGCGCGCCCTCGCCGAAACTGCGCGGCACCTACCTGCGGGATGTCGCTCGCAAGAAGACCGAACTCGAGGAGCGCGAGGACGAGCGCCAGCGGGCACTCGGCAACAAGGTGGCCGAGCGATTCCGGATGCTCGACGAGAACGAGATCCTCTTCGACGCCGCAAACGTTTGCCGCCTGGGGCAGGACCTGCTCTACCTCGTGTCGAAGTCGGGCAACCGCAAGGGCGGCCGCTGGCTCCAGTCGGTCCTCGGGCCGGAGTTTCGCGTGCACTTCACCGAGACCTACCGCTCGTCGCATCTTGATTCGACGATCATGCCGCTGCGGGAAGGACTGGTGCTGCTGAACCAGCTGCGGGTCAGTCCCGAGACCTGTCCCGCGGTGCTCGCGGGCTGGGACAAGATCTGGTTCGGCGAGGCCGCCCCGGTTCCCGCCGCCGAGATCGAGTTCCACGAGCGGATACGCCTGCCCGTCGCCCGTCGGCTGGCCACCCTCGGCGTCGAGTCGAACCTCGAGGCGCTGACCTCGCCCTGGATCGGGTTCAACCTGCTCGTGATCCGGCCCGGCTTGGTGATGGTGACAAATCCCCAGCCGATGCTGCAGAAGGAACTGGCCCGCCACGGGATCGAAAGCATCGCCATCCGGATGCGCCACGCCTTCTCGATGCTCGGCGGGCTGCACTGCTCGACCCTCGACCTCGAACGGGATCCCGACTGACGAACCGTGGATTCTTGTGACCTTCCATGACGCTTCATGAATCCCCACGTCCCATGAGCCGCCGGCACCCATGAGTCCCAAGGTCACCGTCTACGTGCCGTGCCGAAACTACGGGCGCTTCCTGCGGGAGGCCCTCGAGAGCGTGGCCGCGCAGAGCCTTGCCTCGTGGGAACTGATCGTCTTCACCGAGGGCTCGAGCGACGAGACCGCGGCCGTCGCCCGCGCTTTCCGCGACCGGCACCCGGATCGCGTCCGCCTCGTGGAGACCGGCGTCGCGCAGGGCCTGCGGACCTGCGCGAACCAGGCCCTCGAGATGGCCCGGGGCGAGTACGTGATGCGGCTCGACGCCGACGACGTTCTCGACGAGAGCGCGCTCCTGGTGCTGAGCGGGCATCTCGACCGCCATCCCGACACCGGTCTGGTGTTTCCGAACTGGATCTACGTGTCGGAGGACGGCGAGATCCTCGGGATCGAGCGGCGACGGCGACTCCACGACGAGGTCGAGCTGCTCGACCTGCCGCCCCACGGGGCGTGCACCATGATCCGCAAGCGGGTGCTCAAGTCGATCGGCGGGTATGACCCGCAATTCGAGGGCCAGGACGGCCATGAGCTGTGGCTCCGCACGCTCCACCGCTTCAAGGCGGCGAACGTGCCGACACCGCTGTTTTCGTACCGCAAGCACGCGTCGTCGATGTCCCGCGACGCCGAGGCAATGCTCGCGGCCCGAAGGGCGATCAAGCGGTCGGCGGCCGGGCGGCTCGACGGGCCGGTCAAGCCCCGCTGCGTGGCCATCATCCCGGCCAGGAACCGCTACCACGGCCTACCGAACGCGGCGCTCGGGCCGATTGCCGGGCGACCGCTGCTCGACTTCACCCTCGACTGCGCGAACGCGTGCGGCCTGTTCGATCTCGTACATGTCACCACCGACGACGCCGCGGTCGTGGCGCATTGCGCGGGCCGCCCGGCCACGGTCGCGCAGCTTCGCGATCCCCAACTCTCCGGAGCCGGCGTCCGGATGCCGCAGATTGTCCGTTCGGCCCTCGACCACATGGAGACGCGACTCGACCTCTGGCCTGATGTGGTGGCGATCCTCAACGTGCATACGCCGCTCCGGCGACCCCATCACGTCCGGGAGGCCGTGGATACGCTGCTCCTGCACCAGGTAGACCACGTGATCAGCACCTACGAGGACCACGACCTGCACTTCCGCCACGGGCGTTTCGGGCTCGAGCCGATCAATCCCGCGGCCGCGAGCGGGATCGCCCTCGAGCGGCAGGCTCTCTTCACCGGAAACGGCGCCCTGCACGTCTCGTGGCGCGACGCGCTCCGCGAGGGCGAGCTGTACGAGGGCCGCGTGGGCCATGTGGTCATGTCGCGCATCGACAGCATCCAGACCAAGCATCCGGCCGACCGGTCGCAGGCGGAAGCGCTGCTGCTGGCCGCCAACGGCCCGACCGGGGACCGCTCGCCATGACGCCCGATCCCGCTCCCTGGGCCCGTCGGTCACGCCCGCTGCTGATCGCCGAGATCGGCGGCAACCACGAAGGCGACTTCGAGACCGCGTGCCGCCTCTGCGACCTCGCCGCCGCGTCGGGTGCCGACTACGTGAAGTTCCAGATCTACTCCGGAGACTCGCTGGTCAGCCCCCGGGAATCCCCGGACCGCCACCGCCACTTCAACCGGTTCATGCTGACCCGCGAGCAGCACCTGGCGCTGGCGGAACGCTGCCGCGCCGCGGGCGTGGGCTACAACGCATCGGTCTGGGATCCCGAAGCCCTCGACTGGATCGACGGGCATCTCGACTTCCACAAGATCGGTTCGGGCGACCTCACCGCGTGGCCGCTGCTGGCGGCGATCGCCGAGCGGGGGAAGCCGATCGTGCTGTCCACCGGCCTCTCGACGCTGGATGAGGTGCTCGAGACCGTCGCGTTCATCCGGGAGGTCAATCCGACGTTCGGGCAACCCGGTCGCCTCGCCCTCCTGCAATGCACCGCGATGTATCCGATCGAGGACGACGCGGCGAACCTGCGGGCGATGGACACGCTGCGAAGCGCCACCGGGCTCGAGGTCGGTTACTCCGACCACACGCGGGGTAGCCTCGCCCTTCTCGTCGCCGCCGCGCGGGGCGCCCGCCTGCTCGAGTTCCATTTCACCGACTCGCGGGAAGGCAAGACCTTTCGCGACCACCACGTTTCGCTCACCCCGGAGGAGGTGCGCGAACTCGCGTCGCAACTCGATCGCGTGACCAAGCTGCTCGGCGACGGCGACAAGCGACCGCAGGCCTGCGAGATCGAGACGGGGCACGTGACCTCGTTCCGGCGGGCGCTCTACAGCCGCCGTCCGCTGAAGGCCGGCGAGACCATCCGGGCCGAGGATCTCGTCGCGCTGCGGCCGAACCACGGCATCGACGCCCGGCGCTTCCGCGACGTCGTCGGACGCACGGTCGCCCGCGACACGGCGGCGTTTGAGGCGCTCGAGCTCGATTGAACGCGCGGCGTTCGCGACGGAACGTTCCCGACCGATATAGTGGGCCCGACCCTTCACATGCGGCACGCCATCGCCCAGACCAACCTCCAGCTCTACGGCCAGATGATCGAGCTCGGGTACGGGGACGAGGCCCTCGAGCTCGCCAACCGGGCCTACCTGTTCGCCGCGCGAGCCACGGCCGGGATCTTGCGCGGATCGGGCAAGCCGTTCGCGTGCCATCTGGCCGGAACCGCGTCGGCGGTGGCTGCCGAGGGCTTGGCAGCACCGGTGATCGCGGCGTCGCTCCTGCACGCCCTGTACCAGGATCGCATCCGCTTCCCCGGCGCCGCGACGGCCGAGCAGCGTCGCGCCGGCATCCGCGACCGGTTCGGCGCGGAGGTCGAGTCGTTGGTCCACGCCTACCACGCCTTCGAGACGGCGCGGCTGGACGACATCGACGACGACTCGCTCGTCGCGCAGCGTACGGTCGTCGTGATGCGCCTCGCCGACGAACTCGACGATCTGGTCGACGACGCGATCGCGATGCACGGCAAGCCCGGCGACGGCGAGTCGGTTGGGGGCAGCGCCGCGTCCCGCCGCGCCCAGAAGGCGGGCCACGGCCCTACCTTGCTTCGCGTTGCCCGGTTGGTGGGCACCACGCACCTACCCGGACATCTCGAGCATTGGCTCGACCGGACCGCCCGCGTCCGCTGGCCGGAGGGCTTGCGGTCGGGCGAGTACAGCAGCTTCGAGGTCTCGGAGGCGGGTGCGTAGATGGATCCGCTGGTTTCCGTCGAATCCTGCCCGCTCTGCGGCGGCGTCCAGCGCGAGGAGCACTCGGTGCCCCCCGCGAACCTGTATTCCGAGATGCTGGCCTCGATCGTCGCGATGGACGAGCGTTCGCTGCTCGAGCGGGTACGGAACGTGCAATGCGGTCGGTGCGGCCTCATCCACAAGGATCACTGGTTCCGCCCGGAGGCGCTGCGCCGGCTCTTTCTCGAGCGGGTGCCGTCGCATCCGCGCGGCTGGGACGTGGTCTCGGGCCGGTTCTCGCCCGACAACTTCCAGGTCGAGGTGACCGCGTACGGGCGGGCGCTCGAAACCCGCGACGAGCCGGAGATCCGCCGCTACCGCCGCGGGCTCGCATCGATCCTCGATTCGGTCCCCGACCTCGAGGGAACCCCGGAGTGCGACCGGCTGAACCAAGCGATCGAGACCGGCGATGTCGCGGCGCTGCGGGCCGCCGATGCACGCTTGCGGGACCTGATGCGGGAACCGACTCCGTACAAGCGATTCTCGGGTTTCTCGGCGACGGTGCTGTGGAGCTCCATCGCGTCACGGCTCGGCAGACTTCGCAGTTACGCCGAGGTCGGTTGTCCCCTTTGGGGCTTGCTGCAGCGGGCGGTCGAACATGGCTGCGCGGCGACCTACCTCGATCGCCCCGAGGCCAACTACTGGTCGACGGGTTGCCGGCAGGACGGCATGCATTGCACCGAGCGGCTGGCCGCGACGACGCCGGTCGGCACCGCCCGATGGCACGACGTCACCGGCCGGTCGTTCGACGCCATCGGGGCGTTCCAGTACCTCGATCACCTCGAGCGTCCCGGCGAGTTCATGGACGAGCTGTTCGCACGGGCCCGGGCGGCGGTGCTGATCCTCGACGCCGTCGATCGAGCCGTCGCCCTCCAGCACTTCACCGGCTGGACGTCGCCGGCCATCGCGTGGCTGGCCGAACGCCACCGCTGCCGCGTGCACGACGACTTCGACGGCATCCGCGCCTCCGGCAACTTCCTGGTCCTTCTCGAGCAGGCCTGATTCCATCCCGCCATGGCCACGAACGATCCCAGTGCTGAAAGCGCCCTCGACGCCGGCGAGCGGATCCACCGGCTCGCGAGGCGGCTGTGGCCGCTCAACCGCTCGATCTCGGGGCCAGGCCTGCGCGAGACGCTCCTGGTGATCAAGGAGCTCCTTCCGGAGCTGCGGCTCATCGAGGTGCCGTCCGGCCGCAAGGTCCTCGACTGGACCGTGCCGGACGAGTGGGAAATCTCTTCCGGCTGGCTGGAAGATCCGCAGGGCCGGCGGATCGTCGACTTCGCCGCGAACAACCTGCACGTGGTCGGCTACTCGACGGGGATCGACCGCACCCTCAGCCTCAACGAGCTCCAGCCGCACCTCCACTCGCTTCCCGACCAGCCCGATGCCGTCCCATACGTCACGTCGTACTACGCGCGGACATGGGGTTTTTGCCTTTCGCACCGTACGCGGCAGGCGCTGGTGCCGGGAACCTACCGGGCCCGAATCGAGGCCCGCCACTTCCCCGGCAGCATCACCCTCGGCGAACTGCTCCTGCCCGGCCGCACCGACGAGGAGGTGCTGCTCTCGACCTACTGCTGCCATCCGTCGATGGCGAACAACGAGCTCTCGGGCCCGTGCGTGACGGCCCATCTGGCGCACTGGCTCCGACAGCGGCCCGAGCGCCGCTGCACCTACCGCATCCTCTTCGTGCCCGAGATGATCGGCTCGATCGCTTACCTGCACGAGCACGCCGCCGAGATGCGGGCCCGTACCGTGGCGGGATTCAACCTGACCTGCGTCGGCGACGAGCGGGCGTGGTCGCTGCTGCCGTCACGGAACGGCCGAACGCTGGCCGACCGCATCGCCCGGCACGTGCTGCGGCACCGCGTCGGCCCGTTCCGCGAGCACGGCTGGTCCGAGCGGGGCAGCGACGAGAGCAACTACTGCGCGCCCGGGATCGACCTGCCGGTGGCGAGCGTCCTGCGCTCGAAGTACGGCACGTATCCCGAGTACCACACCTCGCTCGACGATCTTGAGCGGGTCGTCACGCCGAAGGGCCTCGGCGATTCGTTCGAGGTCTACCGGGCGATGATCGAGGCGATCGAGCGCGAGTGCCGCCCGCGCACGCAGGTGCTTGGCGAGCCGCAGCTCGGCCCGCGCGGCCTGTATCCGTCGCTGAGCACGAAGGGCAGCAGCGCCGGAGTCCGGCCCCTGCTCGACCTGCTGTCGCTTGCCGACGGCTCGCACTCGCTGCTCGACATCGCCGAGCGCTGCGATCGTCCCGTGTGGGAGCTGTACGAACCGCTGGACACGCTGGTCGCGCACGGCCTGATCGACGCGGAACCTGCCGAGAATCGCCCATGACCGCGCGGATCGGGATCATCCTGTTCGCGCGGATGTCCGCGAGCCGGCTGCCGGGCAAGATGCTGCGGCCGCTCGGCCCGACCACGCTGTTCGAGCGGGTCGTCGCCCGGGCCCGCACGCTGGGCTTTCCGCTGGTGCTCGCGACCTCCTCGGATCGCTCCGACGATCCGCTGGAAGCCGAGGCCAACCGCCTCGAAGTGCCCGTCTTCCGCGGAAGCCTCGACGACGTGCTGGGACGGGCCTGCGACGCAGCGCGATTCGCGGGCTTCGACGCCTTCGCACGCCTCTGCGGCGACCGGCCGTTCCTGCCGCTCTACGACACGCGACGCGGCCTGGCCCTCATGGACGAACGCCTGCGTCGAGGCGAAGCCTGCGATCTCGTGACGAATGCCCGGCCGCGGCCGGTTCCCCCGGGGCTCACCATGGAGGTGATCCGCACCGCGGCGCTCGAGCATCTCCGGACCCACGCCCCGTCGCCGGAATCGCGTGAGCACGTGACGACCGGACTCCTCGCCTCCGGCGGCGGTTACGCCGTGACGGAGATCCGCTCACCCCTTCAGGACTTTCCGCCGATACCGCTGGCCATCGACACCGAAGACGACCTGGTGCGTCTCGGCCGGTTCATCGAGGCGAATCCGCGCGTCGACCTGTGCGAGCAGGTGGCGATCCGGGTCCTCATGCAGGTACCGTGGGCCGCACCGGCCTGACCTGAAGCCCGAACCCACCGCGATGGAATCCCGCCGCTTCCAGGTCGAGGTCGAACGCATCGGTCACGAGCAAGCGCTCGAGTACTGGACCGGCGCGTCCCGGACCACCGTGTTCACCCATCCCGAGGTTCTGGCCCGCACGTCGCGCGAGGTCCACTGGTGGCTGGCCACCGAGTCGGGAGCGCCGGCGTGGGCCTGGCCGGTGTGCATCCACGCGGACGGCCGGGTCGCGCCACCCGAGCTGTGCTACTACGTGGGACCCTTCCGCATCGGCCCGCCGGAACGCTCGCCGCGCAAGCGGCTTCTGAGGGGTGTCGCGGTACAGCACGCGCTGCTGAACGCACTGTCGCGAGAGTACGGCTGCCTTGCGTGGAGCACCATGCCCGGCGAGCACGAGCTCCGGCCCTGGCTCTGGTACGGCGGCGACGGTCGCCATCCCGTCGCGTGCCCCCGGTACACCGCCGTCCTCGATGCGTTGGGTTCCGCGACGACGGAAGACCTGCTGCGGCGGTTCGCGTCCAGTCGGAGGTACGACATCCGGCTGGCGGCGAACAGGCGACCTGTGCTTCTCCCGCCCGCGTCTGCTGGACGCATCCAGGAGCTGTACCGCGACACCCTGGCGGCCACCGGTGCCGCCGAGGTGGCGGAGCGGCGACTCGCGGAGGTCGAGGCCCTCGCCGGCCTCGCCGCGGACGGTCACGGACGGGTGATGACCTTCGGCATGGGCGAGGACGGCATCGCACGTGCGGTGTGGATCGTCCTGGTCGCCAAGGGGCGGGCCTGTGAAGCGCTCGGCGCGTCCGATCAGGCCTGGCGGGATTCGCACCTGAACGCCTACGGCCGTCTCCACTGCATCCTGGCCGCCCAGGCCATGGGCGCCGACCGATACGACTTCACCGGCGCGAACTCGCCGCAGCGCGGCAGCGACAAGCACAGTTATGGCGCCGAGCCCGAGCTTTTTTTCGACCTCACGCTCGAATCCTGAAAGACCGATCTTTAGCATGTACGACTCTCGGCGCCGCCGGGACAGAGCTGTTCATGCCCCCGAGCGCCCCCGAGCGGAAGATGCGTCACCCATCCATCCCCGAGACCGTTTTCGACCTCAGCCGCGGCGGGGATGCGCCCGCAGCCTCAGCCGCCGCAGAAACCCTCCGGCGTTCCGAGAATCTCGATCGATCCTCCATGACCGTACTGTCGCTCGGCTGCGGCGCCGACGATGGCCTGGACCGACTTCTTGCGGCCGGCTTTCGCGTCGCCGGAGCGGATGTCGATGCCGGCACGGTCGCCGCGGGCAAGGAACGGCTCGCGGCCCTCGGACATCGCCGGTTGGACCTGCGGCAGGCTCCGGTCACCTGCCTTCCCTGGACGCACCAATCGTTCGATGTCGTGATTTCCGGTCGCCTTCTGGCCGACGTCGCCCCCGCGGATTCGATCGCCGCAACTCGAGAGGTCATGCGCCTGCTGCGTCCGGGCGGGCTGCTGGTGGCCCGGGTCGCGGTGCCGCCCTCCGCGGACTCGGCGAGTCCCGAGCCCGACCGCGAGATCCGTCGCCACTGGTCGGCCTTCGACCTTCTCGACCTCCAGCCCACCCATGGGCCGGCTGGCGACGGCGCTCCGGCGGCCAAGACGGCCTTGATCGTCGCGAAGCGCCGGGAGTTCACCGATGACTTCGCGGCGGCCTTCCGGGAGGTCCTGCGGTGTCGATGCGACGCCGGGCCGATTTCCTACGGGGGCGATCTCCGCGACCGAATCCTCGCCGTGCTGCCGATGCTCGGGTACCGCACGCGCGACCGCGACGTGAACCTCGTCCTCGTGCCGCGGCACAAGTGGGAGCATCGGCTGGTGCCCCTCCTGGTCTTCGGGCGTCACGCCGACTCCGACCCCTTCCTCCTGTACGAAGTCCGCGGCGGCGTCATCACGCTGAAGATCTTCGGTCCGCTCGATGCCGAACGACGATCTCCCTTCGTCCACTTCGACATCGACTGCACCGCCGGCCTTCCCGCGATCGACGAGTCGATCGTGCGGGCGGGGCCAGCCGCGGTCCACCGCGGCATCGCCGTCGGCGTGCACGCGACCGAGCGGCTGCTGCGATCGGCCGATCTCCGCAACCACGCCTCGACCGACTTGCCGGACGAGGCGGCCGGACAGCTCGAATCGCTGGTGGCGACGGCCGTCCGGCGGCGCGAGCTGCTGGACTCGATGTTCCGGGCCCTGCGTCCGTTCACGGTCTACTCGGGCCACGATTGTTACGACGACGCGGTGGACGTGAGCGTCGCGCTCGACCTGCATGCCCCGGTCCTCGTGCAGCCGAAAGGCAAGATGTTCCAGCACTACGGGTCCGACGACGAGCCCGGCCGGTGGACGCCGGACGGCACGCTCTTCCGCTCGCACCTGAACCGGCGATTCGAGAAGGAAGTGGCCGGTCGCTGGAACTCGATGGATCCGACGTTCGTCGCCGATGCACGAGGCCTGATGGAGCGCCGCATGGGCAGCCTCTCGGCGCTGCCCTACATGCGGAACGTCTGCTACCGCGACCTCGACTCGAACGGCTCGGTGGGCTGGCGGAACTTCCGCGACGCGCTCGGGGTTCCCGTCTACGAGCCGGAGCGGCCGCGGGACGAATCGCGGGTCGCGTGGATCCTCTCGCTGCATTCCTTCGCCGACGAGCCGTTCCGCTGGGGCATGGACCGGCTCTGGTCGCTGTACGAGATGTTCCTGGTCGCGGCGCGGCAGGTTCGCGATGCGTTCCCGAACGACGTCCTCGTCCTGAGGCCGCATCCGAACA
>JBIKVN010000158.1:0-7614 GCA_044356865.1 Phycisphaerales bacterium
CGCAAGGGGTTGCGAACGCGGCGGTCGCTCGACGCGGGCCAGGAGAGCGGCCGAACTCCCCCGCTGGCCGCCCCGCGTGACGCGGGCGTTCATGAGTCTCACGCCGCATCCCGGTTCTCGGCAGCCGGAAATTCTCTGGTTCACGGTTCGGATGGTGAGAGTGCGGGCCGATTCCCGACCGCGGCGCGGGAACCGTCGCGGGCGGCCAGGATTCGGGCGGGTCCGCGGACGCCGCCTCGTTGGCAAGATGGGCAAGCCACGGCCGCCGGCAGCCGCCCCCACGACGCGGAGATCCGGTCGGCGGGTGCCGATCGGAGGCCGGCCGATCGCGCAGGGTTTCGCGGCGATCCGCCCGACGCGACTTGTCCACGGCCGCTCCGGTGCTAATTTCCTTTCGCCATGAATGCCTCGACGACTTTCCGCCGACCTGCCGTATCCCGACTCCGCCCGCGATGGGCCCTCATGATCCCGACGCTGGCCGGGCTTGCGACCGCGCCGGCTTCGCACGCCGCCCTGCTCGTCTCGGAAGCCTTCAGCTACTCGTCGGGTGACCTCTCCGGCAACAGCGGCGGAACCGGCTTCAGCGGCGCGTGGTCGGGCGGCGGCGGGGCCAACAAGAACCAGGTCCTCGCGACCTCGATCTTCGAGCCGGGCAACCCGTCGGCGCGGTCGGTCCAGATCGCCAGCATCTACGGCGTGACCACGAGATCGCTGGCCTCCACCTACGTGAGCGGCGGCGCCACGACCTTCTACGTTTCTTTCCTCTTCAACGCGAATTCGTTCGAAAGCGGCAACCACTTCGCGGGCATCGGTCTCGCCGGGCCCGGCGCCAGCGACAGCCTGTTCTTCGGGATGCCGGGCAACACCGGCAATCTCGGATTCGACTGGAACGCCCGAGGCACCCTGACCGGTCCGGCGAGCAGCAACGTCAACTACCTCGTGCTCGCCGAGATCAAGGCGGGCGTCGGTGCGACCACGACCGTCTCGATGTTCGCGACGACCGACCTGTCGATGGGCGGATCGGCCCTGATGACCACGACGCCCATCGGCGTGCTGTCGGACATGGCGAACTTCACCTTCGACTCGGTGAACATCGCGGGCACCTACACCCCCGGCTCGATCCAGCTCGGCCGGTTCGCGATCGCCGACAACCCCAACGAGGCGATCGCCTTCAGCGGGATCTCGGCGGTTCCGCTTCCGGGCGCTTCGATGCTCGCGACGGTAGCGCTGTCGGTCGCCGGCACGCGGCGGCGACGGACGGCCTGAGGCCGCGACGGCACGCACCATTTCCATCGCCGGTCGGTCGCGATTCCGGAGCGGCGCTCGCCGGACGTTCCCGCGGTCCCGTCGCCGATCGGCTCGCGACGCTTTAGGTCCCCATTGCCTGGCCTCGCTTCCGAGGCATCGCGGCGAGCCCCGCCCTCAGCGACCCGTCGCGGGCTCCCGTGTCGAGCGTGCGGTGCCCACGACGCGAACGGCCAGCGGCGAACCCGAAATGCAGCCGGACAGCGGAAGCCGGCCCGCGGCGACCGCATCGACCGGCATCTCGCCAAGCTCGGTCGGTACGTCCGACTCCCGGCCGGCCCACGCCACGAACAGCTGAAGGCGACGACCGTCGGCGAGCGCCCGTTCCAGCACCTCGCCCAGAAGCCGACACGGCGACGGCTCGGACCCGTGGCCGGCGGCCCGCCGATGCCCGAAGCTCGGGACGAGCGCACAGCCGCAGCCTCCGATGGTGAACTCGGCGGCATGGGTCAGGCCCGACGCGAACGCCCTCCAGGCGGGAGCCGGTCGGACCGGGTCCACGCTGCATCCCCGCGTTCGGACGCTCGCCGGCAGCTGCCCGTCGCTGAGGATGAAGACTCGCAGGCACATCGCGGCCACGATAGTCGTCGGACGGACCGGACGCGGGCCCAGGAAGCATCATGGCACGCCCGCCGGGCACTCGCGGCGGCTTGCCGCGACGACGGGCCGGATCCGCGGTTCCGGTCAGGGCTCGACGCGAGGCACGCCGTTGCGCTCGTGCCGGTACTTCGAGATCGTCTGGTAGGCAACCTTCCGCGTGCGGTTGATCCCGCCGAGCGGGGCCTGGTCGGGCAGCGAGTGCCAGGGCGTGAACGAGAGGTTCTCGGCGACCTTCAGGTCGAGGCCGTCGGAGAGGTCCTGCCTCGGGATGCGCAGGAGCGCGACCCGCACGAACAACGCTTCCGACTCCTGCCACTCGACGAGCGCGTCCTCGACCGGCTGCTTCACCGGATCGAGCTGCCGCTGCACGAGGAACTCGAAGACGACTTCCCCGGCGCCGACCTGCTCGACCATCGCCTGGCGCAGGTAGTCCTGGCTCGGGTCGAGCTTGGCCGGCTTCCGCGGCTCGGCGACCGGCCGCGCCGAGAACTTCATCGCCCCGGGCCCGAGGCGATACGGCGTCTGGCTGAAGTACCGCGCCTGCAGCGGATTCCAGAACGGTCCGCCGTTCAGGCCCTCAACGGCCTTGAGCGCCTTCGGGCTGATCTTGAAGAACACCTCGGTCGCCATCAGGCCCTCGACGCGGGCCGAGTGGAAGGCCGAGTAGTCGGCGACGTTGCTCGAGAGGAACGTCGGGTAGTTGATCATCACGAAATCCTGCGTGGTCGCGTCGAGCTCGTCCTCGAGGACTTTCTCGCCGGGCACGCCGAGCACCTTGATCGCCATGCCATGCGCCTGCCGGACGGTGTCGGAACCTACCTCGGTGCCGCTGGCCGAGAAGCGGACCAGGGCGTCGTAGGCCTTCGGCGCGGCGAAGAGGCCGTGCCGCAGCTCGCCCGGCAGGCCGTCGAGCACCTCGAGGCGGGCCCGGACGAGGCCGTGCGTCTTCGGGTGGGCGTCGCGGCGCACCTCGGACGGTGCGGGGTACTGGATCCGCATGCGGGCCATCGTCTGCCCGATGAACTCCTCGATCAGCGCCTCCTCGCCGGGAAGCACGCGTTCCGCGCCGAGGGCAAGCGGCGGGCTCGGCAGCGCGTATCCCTCGGGATACATGTTGTTGAAGAAGCGCACGTCGCGATACGCCTCGACGGCATCCTTCGGCCCGCCGTACGGCGTCACCTGCGCAGGCTCGGATGGGATCGACTTCATGTACTCGACGATCGCCCAACGCTCGTCGTCGGTCAGGAGCCGACCGACCGTGCCGGCGCCGCGCGGGCCGTCCTGGAACGAGTGCCCGAGGTTCGAGTTGCCGATCCGGGTGGTGTCGAACTCGAACGAGCCGGAGGCGCCGGTGGTGTCGACGCCGACCTTGACCGGATCGAAGTCGCGGCCGATGGTGAAGCGCGTCGGACGCTCGGCCGCCGGAAGCAGCAGGTCGTAGAGGCTCGGCACCGAGCCGTTGTGGAGGAACGGCGGCGTCGCCCACACGCCGTCACGCGGGCCGGCCTTGTAGGACGGCGGCGTCGGCGCCGATTCGCCCGCGGCGCGGTAGCCGTGCGCATCCGCCAGCTCGGCGGGCGTGAGGCCGGCCGCGCGGGCCGCGAACTCGATCGCTTTCCCGTGCGCCGCCCCGAGGATCACGCCGGAGGGCGCGAGCTCGGCATCCTTGAAGGACCCCTTGAGGTAGGGCGCGAGCGACCCGGTCAGGAACTCGGGCTGCGGATTGAACACCGGCGTGCGGAACTGCTGCGGGTCGGTGCCGACATACGCCTCGGGCACCATGGCGTTCTCGATGAAGCGCAGGCCGCCCGCCTTCGGGGCGCTCCAGCGGTGCGGATAGGTCGAGTGGCACTGCGCGCAGTTCTCGACGAAGAGCTCGCGGCCGCGGGCGGCCTTCGCGCGGTCGATCGGGCCGAAGACTTCCTCGGGCCATTGCGGCGGCGCGAGGCGTCGGAGCAGTTCCTCGATCCTGATCTGGCCGCGCAGGTCCATCGTCGACTCGAACAGCCCGTCCTCGGGCGACTTTGACGCAAAGTCGACCCGGACGAACACGCCGAGCGACTCGGTCGAGTTGCGGATGAGGGGGTCGGACGCGAAGCCCGTCCACTGCACCCACGACGATTGCGGCGCGTTCCAGAGGAAGGGCGGCTTCGCGGGCGCGAGCGTCGCCTCCCAGTTCTCGGCGAGGCGGGTCGCCCCGGCGATCGCGCGGTTGTGGATGAGGGTGAGCGCGTCCATCCGCCCCGGTCCGGGCGGCGTCGCGGTGGCCGCGAAATGCGTGATGTACTCGTGCACCGCCGCCGAGGCCTCGTCGAGCGATGCTCGCAGCGCGGCCCGCGGCCCGTCGCCCGTGACCTCCATCCGTGCCGCCGTGCGGTCGAACTTCGCGGCGTCGGCCTTGGTCGCGGCGAGAGCCTCGTCGAGGCTCGAGATGTAGCCCACGAAGTCAAAGGCATGGTTGGAGCCGCCCTCGATGCGGATCCGCTTGCCCTGATACCGAAGCTCCGAGCTGTGGCACGCCGCGCAGCTGACGCCGATCCAGTCGCCCTTCCAGCGGCCCGACGGCACCTCGGAGCGCACGATCCCGACGGGGAGCCCGTCCGGATTCGTCCGCGGATCGGCCGGGCTCGTGACCAGTCCGTACCGATCGGAGACCTCGTCGGCTCGGAACAGCCCGGTGCCGCCCGCCTGCTCGAGGGCCAGGAAGAGTTCGTACGGCATCACCGCCGAACCTTGCGAGGTCCGGTGGTAGGCGGCGCGATCGTCGGGGCTCCAGCCCTGGTCGAGCAGGATCGGCCCCGATTCGCCGGCCGGCGGGGCGTTCATCGCGGGCAGCGTCGACGCGAGGCCGCACAGGGCGCCGGCGACGATCAGGATGGATCCCACGCGTCGCACACGGCCGGCGGCTTCTCGTTTCATGAGCCGGAAGGTAGCAGAGGCCGCCGATTCCACCCGCATCGCGGGACGGATGCGGCTCGCGGGTACAGTCCGCGTGCGGCTTCGAGGCCGCGATCCCGAGGGCACGCACCGACCATGCATCCGCTCGCCCTGACGCTTGCGCTCTCGTTTTCGACCAACGCCCTTGCGGGCGACGCACCGTCCCCCGCCGGCGCGGGCCACGCGCTGGTCGTGACCCGAACGCCGGCGGGTGCGACACCGCAGGAAACCGCGTCCTTCGCCGGCGCTGACACCTCGAGCGTCGCCCGACTCGCGGACGGCCGGATCGCGCTCGCCTTCCAGGGATTTCCCGCCGACGATCCGCGTGCGTTCAACCGCACGGCGGTGCGATTCTCGGGCGACGAGGGTCGCACCTGGACCGATCCGCAGCCGATCGAGATCGCCGGCCTCGACGCGACGCTCGCCCCCCCGTTCGACCCGACGCTGGTCGCGTTGCCGGACGGTCGCGTCCGGCTCTATTTCATATCGTTTGACGAGCGCGGGCTCGCCCCGGGCACGCCGCCGACCGCGACCGGGGTCTACTCGGCGATCTCCGACGACGGCCGGCGATACGCCTTTGAGCCGGGCACGCGGTTCTCGATCGAGGGTCGCGTCGTGCTCGACGCGGCGGCGGCCCGGCACGACGGCGTCTTCCATCTCGTCATTCCCGACCACGGCACCGCGGCGGAGTTCCTCGGGCGACGGAAGTCGGGCGAGGCGCAGCCGGGCGGCAACGGCTACCACGCCGTGAGCAAGGACGGACTCGCCTTCGAGCGAGCCCCGGATCTCCCGCTTCCCTCGACCCGCAACCTCTGGTGGGGCAACCTGCTGAGCGAGGGCGACACGCTCCGCTTCTTCGGCACCGGCCCCGGGCCGTGGCCACTCGTGAGTCGCGACGGCAGGACGTGGAAGCCCGCGACGGAACCGCTCGCGATGCCCGGCGTCGATCCGGCCGCGGTCCGGCTTCGCGATGGGACGCTCCTGCTCACCGCGACGAGGGAACCCGAGGGGCCGCAGCCGGGGCCGTCGGTGGCTCCCCCGCAGTCCCGCCCGAGTGCGGATTCACGGGAGTAGCCGCTTCGCCCGTCCTTTCACCCCGGTGTTCGCGACGGTGACCGGATGGCATCCGGGGCACCGCCGCCCTTCGCCGCAGAGCCGGGGGAACCCGGCGGCTTTCGAAGCGGGTTCCCACACGGCCTGCCAGCGTCTGCCACGGACGCTTCATGGCCCCGGCGTCCGGCGATGTCCCTACTTTCCGACCCTTGACCCGTTGTGGGTCGGACCGTCCACATCACGAGGAGAACAGAGCCGCATGCGTCCCGCACCGATCTTCACTTCGGCCATCGTCGCCTCGGCCGCCGCGTCCGCCGTGACGGGCGTCGCCTCGGCCCAGGCCCTCTTCACCACGCTCAACTCGGCGACGGTCTCGCTGAGCTCGCTGAACGGCAGTCCGGTGAGCAGCTCGTCGACGTACACCGGACCCGCGAACAATCTCGTGTTCAGTCCGATGCCGGCGATGTCGGCTCCGAACACGGGAAGCTCGATGGTGACCATCTCCACGTCCGGCTCCGACGATTGGCTCGACATGCAGTGGGGCTGGACGTCTGGCGGCACATACACGATCCGGATGAGCTGGGACGTGACGTTCAACTCGAGCCTGGGTGGCGTCGAGTTCACGTTCGCCGGCATCATCGTTGGCACGGAAACCCTCACCGTCACTCCGCTCGGCGGATCCTCGTCC
The DNA here is from genome assembly GCA_044356865.1 of Phycisphaerales bacterium. Lineage (GTDB taxonomy): Bacteria > Planctomycetota > Phycisphaerae > Phycisphaerales > SM1A02 > JBEIUL01. The sequence goes on from JBIKVN010000158.1 coordinate 6,584, forward strand.
AATCTCGCCGTGGGTGACTACCTCGCCAACGGGCGCTACACCATCCAGTGGGATTTCACGGAGACCGGTTTCACGAGCGGCGTCAGAAAGTCATTGTTTTTCGGGGAGTCCGGAGGGGCTGCGGTTCCGCTCCCCGGCGCGGCCGTTCTCGCCGCCGCCGGGCTGGCCGGGCTCTCGCGTCGCCGACGGTGCTGACGGGACGCCTTGACCGATCGCATCCGCAGCCCTCCGGCGCCTTGCCGCGAGGGCTGCGGCGCTTCCGCGAATCGCTATCGTTCGCCCCGATGTCGCAGCCGAAGTCCAGGCCGCCCACCGAGTTCGCCGCCGTCGTCGCCGAGGTCTCGGCGCTGGTCGGTTCGCTGCGGCGGGCGTTGCGCGAGGCCCTCGACCACGCGATGCCCGAGCTGAACGGGGCGAGGGCGTGCGGGCGGGCCCTCGGTCTCAAGCGAGATCTCGGCTGGAAGGTCTACGCGATCGCGACTACCGACGACGCGACGACCGTGCTGCGGCTCCTGCCGCGCCGGACGGGGTGGAACCTCGTCCTGAAGGGCCTCCGCGGCGCGGGATGCTCGCCCGGACGGATCCGGACGCTCGAGGCCGCCATCGACTCGATCGTGCAGCGGCTCGACGCCGCGTCCGTCGATCGGGCCCTGCTGCGGGCGGTCGCCGCGGGCGGGCTCGATTCCAGCCGGGAATCGCTGGCCATCGTGCGGGGCCGGAACGCGGCGAGAAAGGCGAACGAGGAGATCTACGGCGTCCGGGCCGAGAGCTTTCTCGGCGTCTTTCTCGTCGGTCCGCCCGATCCGCACGGCCACATCGACCTCTTCTCCTTCGGACAGTTCGACGGCCTGCGACGGCTGCGGCCCGGACCCGCGGTGCCGGTCCATCACTCGATGCAGGTCTGGCAACCGGAGTGGAAGGGACTTCGTGCGGGGGAAGGCGTCGGCACCGTCGCGGCATTGCCGAGCCTGGTGGCCGACCTCTCGGATCCCGAGATCGGCGCGGGACTTCTGCGGGCGGTCGCGCGACCG
>JBIKVN010000159.1:0-7585 GCA_044356865.1 Phycisphaerales bacterium
AGGCCACCTACCGCACCGCGCTGCTCGAGATCCGCGACGAGCGGACGCGGCGCGGGAAACTCGACGCCGGGATCCAGTCGTTCGTCGACCGCACGCTCGGCGGCACCGCCGAGGCCTGCGACGCCCAACTTCGCTCGCGGCTCAACCGGCTCGGCGAGGAGGTCGGGCTTCGCGACCTTCGGGTCACCACCGGCTCGACCACCGTCCGCACCTCGCCCGCGAAGACCGAGTTCGGCCGCAGCGGCCGCGACCGGGCCTTGCGCGAGGAGACGGATTTCGTCGAGCTGGCCGCCACCTTCACCGGCGAGGGCAGCCTCGAGCAGGTGATCCGGGCCATCCACCGAATCGACGTCGAGCCGTGGCTGAAGCGGATCGACGCCATCCGGCTCGATGGGCTGCAGGAGGGCGAGCGCCTCAAGCTCACGCTGCGGCTGACGACCCTTTTCCTGCCGGAGCTCGACCGGAAGGTCGAGCTGAAGGTCGCCGATTCCGATCTCGGCGGCTTCGTGCGGTTCACCCGCCTGGTCGAGGCGAATCCGTTCCGCGTTCCCGTTCCCCCGGTCGTGGCGACGGGGACTCCCCCGCCTGCGGCGCCGACGCCCGCCCCCGAAGCGGGTCCGGCCGCGGTCACCGGCTTCCCCTACGACCAGTGGCAGTTGACTGGCCTCGTCTCGGGCCCGACCGGCCAGGAGGCCTGGCTTCGGAATGTCGCGGACCAGCGGTCGGCGACGCTCGTGCCCGGCCAGTCGCTCGGGGACCTGACCTTCCTCGGGTTCACCGCCGATCTCGCCGAGTTCACGGCCGGCGAGGCCCGGTTCCGCGTGCAGGTCGGGAACTCGCTCGGCACCCGGCTGCCTCCGGCCTGAGGTCCGGGCGGTCCTTGGCCAAGAAAGTGGACGCGATTCCGCCTCCGGGACGACCGAGGGAGGGAACAATCGAGCCGAGGAGGCGGTCGGGGGTCGCCCTTCCCACCATTCGCATGAGCAATCGCACGAAACTTTCGATCTTCCTGGGCGTCTGGGCGGCGGTCGTGGTCGGGATCTGGCTGGTCGCCCGCGACGCCAAGCCCATCGCGATTCCCGAGCCCGTTCCGGCGGCCGAGACCGCCGCGATCGTCGCCTTCGAGCCTGACCTCCTCGCGTTCGGCGAGCTCATGCCGCAGGAGCCCGCGACCCGGACCGTGCGGATCCGGAACCTGACCGCCGGGCCGCTGACCGTGACCGAAGCCGTGACCGATTGCCCCTGCACCACCGCGACGGTGCCCGACGCCCCGATCGCCGCCGGCGAGTCGGTCGAGGTCGAGGTGACGATCGATCCCGGCGAGCGGCAGGGGGTGAGCCTCGGGAAGAAGCTCGCGTTCCTCGTCGAGGGGCACGATCCGGTGTCGCTGCGGATCGAGGCCAGCGTGCCGCTGTTCATCAAGGCCGACCCCGAGTCGATCGACGCCCCCGCCGACGAGGTCGCCGCGCCCGCCCCGACCGCGGTGACGCTCGAGGCCGTCGACGGCGTGGCGTTCCGCGTGCAGGAGTCTGATCCGCCGGTGATCCTCGCCCCGTCGCCCGACGCTGCGACCCGCGCTGGCTTTACCATAGATTGGAAGGCCTGGCGGGAGGCGAAACGACCGATCAAGGTCACCGTCTACACCGACCATCCCGCGGCCCCGCCGCTTTCGTTCATCATCCGCCGACCGCTGCCTGCGGCCGCCGTCCCGTCGGAGAACCCTCGATGACCGTCGTCCTGCCGAGTCTCGTCGCGTCCGTGCTTTTGGTTTCCGCCGTCGCGGCCGGGCCGCTCGCCCCGGCCGTCGTGCAGGCGCCGGCCCCCGGCTACGCGGTCGTGCCCCCGCGGCTTTACCCCGGCGCGAGAGTCAAGTTCCCGCCGCTCGGGACCTTCGTGCAGGGGACGCCGGTCGCGGGGTTCGAGAAGGGTAAAACCTATGTCTTCCACTTCTTCTCGACGACCTGCGGCCATTGCGCGGAATCGTCGCCGACCGTCGCCGAACTGGCCCGGTTCTACGGCCAGCTGGGCTGGGAATTCATAGCCGTTGCCGGCGACGACGAGCCGGCCATCCGGGCGTGGCTGCAGAAGCCCGAGGCCCAGGCGAACTACCGCCACCCGATCGTCGCAGACCCGGGAAAGAAGGCGACCGCCGCGCTGCAGTACCCGACCTACCGCAACTCGACGCCGCGGCTCTTCGTGGCCAAGGATGGCCTCCTGCTCTGGGTCGGGCATCCCGACGAGGCGACGCCGGTCTTCGAGCAGATCGCCAAGGACACCTACGACCTGGCCGCCGCCCGCACCGACTTCGTCACGAATGCCGTGCTCTTCAAGGCCCGCAACGACGCGACCGCCAAGGTCAAGGAATGCGAGAGGAGCGGCGAATGGCAACCCTGCCTTGATTATTACGATTCGATCGCCGCGGCGATGCCCTTGAAGGCCTCGGCCTTCGAGTTGCAGAAGTTCGGGACGATGCTGGGGGCCGCGAACCGGGTGCCCGAGGGATACGCCCTCGGCCGGGCCCTCGCGGCGAAGTATCCCGACGACATCGTGGTGTTCCGGACGCTCGCCCGCACCGTGCTGAGCACGCCGGCGGTGCGCGAGCGCGACCTCGATTTCGCGATGGAGATGGCGGTGCGGGCGAACGAGCTCGGCAAGAACGAGGATCCGCGGGCGGCCGACGTGCTCGCCCTCGCGTGGTTCTCGAAGGGCGATCGCGAGAAGGCGATCGAGCACCAGAAGCGGGCGATCGCGGTCCAGGACAACGTGAAGGTCCGCAAGACCTACGAGGCCACGCTGCGGAAGTACGAGACCCAGGCGCCCGGCCCGGTGCCTGCGGGCGGCGCGGGGCCGAAGAGGCCCGGGCCGGCCGTCGACGACGAGACCGGCCAGCCCGTGGTCGAGTCGGGGGCGGTGCCGCCGGGCGAGCATTGATCACGGGTTCGGCCCGGTACCGGTAATCGCCGCGCCCGGAGGGTCGGAACGGTGATCGGTCCCTCGACGGGCGACGATCGTCCGAGTCTTCCGGCAAATCGCGTTTCTGGCGATGAGGCAGGGGGTTGCGCACGCGGCAGCCCTTAGACTGAAGATTCGTCGCCCTCGGCACGGATCACCCGGAAGTTCGCGACCCGGTTCCCCGGTTCGCGCGATCCCGACCCCGCGGCGGCCGGCGGAACGGAGTTTCGGAGTTCGACCATGGCGAAAGCCCCTGCCCGGAAGCGTCGCGTCCTTTCCCTCGCACCCCTCGCCCTGTCGGTGGCGGCGTTCGCGCCCGCCCACGGGCCGGCGTTCCCGCTGGTCGCCGCGGTGCTGGCCGCGGGCACGCCGCTCGCGCCGGACGAGCCGCCGCCGGTCGCCGAGCCGCGCTTCCGCTTCAACTTCAAGGGCCAGAGCTACGACCAGATCCTCGACTACTTCAGTCGCGTGACCGGCTATCCGGTGGTCCGCGAGGCCCCGGTGCCCGCGGGCACCGTCGACTACCTGTATCCGGGCGAGTACGCGCTGCCCGAGGCCCTCGAGACGCTCAACGTGCTGCTCCAGACGCAGGGCGTGATGCTGCGGGTCGACGGCAAGCGGCTGTTCCTGCAGAAGCTCGACGACATGAAGCGCGAGAACGTGCCGACCTTCGTCGGCACGCTGCCCGGGACGATCACCGACGACCAGGTGGTGACGCTGGTGATGCCGCTCCTGAACGCGAAGGCGATGCCGGTCGCCGAGCAGCTCAAGGGGCTCATCGCGAGCTACGGGTCGGTCACGCCGCTCGAGCAGCAGAACGCGGTGATCCTGGTCGAGACCGCGGCGCAGGTGCGGCGGCTGCAGCGGATCATCGAGCAGATCGACGCGGAAGACGCCGAGAGCGTGGTGGACGTGGTGCCGCTGCGCTTCGCGAAGGCGGCCCAGATGATCGTCTCGCTGAACGCCCTCATGGGCGAGCGGAGCGTCGAGTACGTGATCGGTCCCGACGGCAAGCGGGTGAAGCTCGAGGAGCGCAAGGTCAACGGCCTGTCGCTCACCGCCGACGAGCGGACCAACTCGCTCGTGGCCCGCGGCGACCGGGCGAAGATCGACCAGCTGCGGGACACCGTGGCGCTCCTCGACGTGCCGGCCGCCGAGGGCGGGGCGGCCAGCGGCGGGCCGGCGGGGCCGGCGCGGACCATCCGCACCGTGACGCTCGAGCGGCAGACGCCGCTCGCGGCGCGGGCGAAGCTCGAGCAGCTCTTCGCGCCGCTGCCGGCCGACCGCAAGCCGACCATCGTGGCGTTCGAGGACACCAACCGCGTGGCGATCGTCGGCGAGCCCGGACCGGTCGCCGAGGGCGAGACGATCCTGCGCGAGCTGGAGAGCGTCGACGACGGGAAGCCGAAGGCGGCGCGGACGGGCAAGCCCAGCGAGGAACGCCGCGTCATCACCGTGCTGCCGCTCGCGAACGCGACGCCGGACGTGACGCTCGCCTCGATCCGTTCGCTGCTCAACCCGCGGCAGCTCGCGGCGGTGACGCTGGTCGCGTCGCCCGACGGCCGCGGCCTCATCGTCAACGCCTTCCCCGAGGACACCGTCGCGGTGGCCGACCTGGTGTCGGCCCTCGACCGCCCGGTCCGCGGCGAGCGGGCGGTGCGGCTGGTGAAGCTCTCCGACGCCGACCCCGAGGGAACCGTCGCCAAGGCCCGCGAGCTGCTGGACGAGCAGCTGCCCGAGAACGACCCGGGCCGCGAGTTGCGCGTGCAGTTCGACGCGAAGACCCGCACGCTGACGCTGGTCGGGCCGGCGGCGGGCGTCGAGCGGTTCGCGAACCTGCTGCAGACCGTCTCGCAGCACCAGGCCATCGAACGCGAGACGCGGCAGGTCGAGCTGAAGAACGCGAAGCCGTCGGCCCTGGCGCCGCAGCTCGTCTCGCTGGCGGGCGCGACGCTCGATCCCCGCGACGGCTCGGCCTTCACGCCGCCGGGCGTCGAGGCGATCGACGAGCTGTCGATGCTGGTGATCTCCGCGCCGCCCGGGCAGTTCCCGGCCATCGCGAAGCTCGTCGAGGCCCTCGACCGCCCGACCGCGAGCGACTTCCAGTTCCGGGCGATTCCCCTCGCCGGCGTCGATCCGGCGCCGCTCGTCGAGAAGGCGAAGCTCGTGTACGAGCGCCTCGCCCGCGGGGCCAGGCCCGGCGAGCTGGAGTTCCCCCAGGTCGAAGTCGATCGCGCGGTCGGCAGCCTGCTCGTGAGCGGGGCGGCGCCGTCGGTGGCGATCTACGACCGGGCCCTGTCCGAGGCGCGGCAGCTCATGCCGCCGGCGCGGACCGGCCGGCTCGTGCCGGTGCGGCAGGCGAAGGCGACCGATCTCGCGGCCCCCGTGCTCGAGCTCGTGAACCGCACGGCGCCGGTCGACCCGTCCCGCACCGTCGCGCCGCCGACCGTCGAGGTGGTCGAGGCGAACAACAGCCTGTACGTGGTCGGCGAGCCCGCGCAGCTCGCGGCGGTCGAGTCGCTCGTGCGCGATCTCGACCGCGCCGAGGGCGCGACGCTGCCGCCGTTGCGGATGCTGCAGCTTCGCGCCGGCGACGCGCCGGCGGTGGCGACGATGCTCTCGCAGCGCTACGGCGGCCGCCCGCCCGAGCAGCAGCGCGAGCAGCCGGTGCGGATCGAGGCCGATGCGGTCACCAACACGCTGGTGGTCAGCGCCCACCCGGCGGTCTTCGACGAGATCAAGTCCTTCGTGGACGAGATGAACCGCGCCGGCGAGCCCGGCGCCGCGGGCACGCCCGCCCGCGAGACCTTCGTCTTTCCGCTCAAGCTCGCGAAGGCCGCCGATCTCGCGGCGGCGCTCGAGCGTCTCTATCCGCAGCCGCCGATGCCGCAGGACGCCCGCGGCCGCCCGATGCCGCACCTCCAGAAGCCCAAGGAGGTCTACGTCTCGGCCGACGCGGCGACCAACACGCTCATCGTCGAGGCCCCGAGCGAGCGGCGCCCGAGCTTCGAGGCCCTGGTGGCCGAGCTCGACCGCGTGCAGCTGCCGCCGCAGGCCGAACTGCGGACCTACGCGATCGAGCGGGGCGAAACCGCGGCGATCGCGCGGACCCTGCAGGACCTCGCCAGCCGCGGCGTGCTGTCGCGGCCCGGCGACGACGGCTCGAAGGCGGTCGAGGTGCTCATCTCGGCCGAGCCGACCAGCCGCACGCTCATCGTCGCGGGCGACGCGACGACCTTCACGCGGGTCGAGGAGACGCTCAAGCAGCTGCAGGCGATCCCGCCGCAGCGGGCCTTGCGGGTCTTCGAGACCGGCGGCGTCGAGCCGGCGAGCCTCGCCGAGCGGGCCCGCACGCTGTATGCCCAGCAGGTCGCGGGCCTTGCCGGCGCGGGCGCGGTCGATGTCGAGGTCGACGCGGCGAACGGCGCCCTCCTCGTCACCGCCGACGCCGAGGCGCTCGCCCGCTTCGCGGGCATCGTGACCGAGCTCCAGTCGACGATCGCCCCGCCGCCCGATGTGCGGCTGATCCCGCTCGAGTTCGCCAAGGCGACCGAGGTGAAGGAGACGCTCGACGGCATGGCCCGGGCCGAGCTCGCGATCGCGACCGGCCCCGGCGACCGGCCGCCGGTCTTCGAGGCGATCGAGCGCACGAACTCGCTGATCGTCGCGGCCAGCCCGCGGCAGCACGAGGTGCTGGGGGCGCTCGTGCGCGGCCTCGACATCGAACGCGGCGAGACGCCGGCGCTGCGCATCCTCCAGCTGCGCACCGCCGACGCGGCGAACCTCGCGACGGCGCTGAACGCCAACTACGCCCGCCGCGCGCCCGAGGAGCGGCAGGCGAAACCGGTGCAGGTCGCGAGCGATCCGCAGACGAACACCCTGCTGGTCGCGGCCCATCCCGAGGTGTTGCCCGAGATCGAGGCGATCGTGTCGCAACTCAACGACACGAACTCCGCGGACGCCGAGGGGCGGGAGATCCGCATCTTCCCCTTGAAGGTCGCCCGGGCCGCCGAGCTCGCGAAGACCATCGACGAGATGTACCCCGCGCCGCCGGTGCCGGTCGACCCGCGGGGTCGCCCGCGGCCTGAGCTGCAGAAGCCGCGGGAGATCACCGTGCGGGCCGACCCGCAGGTGAATGCCCTCATCGTCGACGCGCCGGTGCAGCGGATGTCGGGCTTCGAGAAGCTCGTCGAGCAGCTCGATCGCCAGCAGGTCGGCGCCGACACCCAGATCCGTTCGTACCGGCTCGTCCGCGGCGACGCCGACAGCGTCGCCGACACCCTGCGCGAGCTGGCGCGGCAGGGCCACCTCGGGGCGAGCGGCGCGGGCAGCGCCGCGATCACCGTCACCGCCGACCGCGTGGCCCGCACCGTGCTGGTGGCCGGGCCCGATGCGTGCTTCCCGAAGGTCGAGGAGGCGCTCAAGGGCCTCGACGGCGAGCGGACGCTTCCGCCGACCGTGCTGCGGGTCTACACGCTCAAGTCGGCGAAGGCCGAGACGCTGGCAGCGATGCTGAAGCAGGTGCTCGCGGGCCGGATCCGCGCCGACCAGCCCGAGGCGGCGGCGGAACTCGATCGCCTGCTCGAGGTCACGCCCGACCGCCGCTCGAACACGATCATCATCAACGCCCCGG
>JBIKVN010000160.1:0-7578 GCA_044356865.1 Phycisphaerales bacterium
CCGACCTCGACGGTGACGGCATCGCGGACTGCAACGACCTCGACCGCGACGGCGACGGGATTGACAACCCGACCGACGATTGCCCGGACGACCCGACCCAAGTGACGTCGGGGCCCTGCGGATGCGACCCGCCCGGGCCCGATTCGGACGGCGACGGGACGCCCGACTGCACCGACGGGTGTCCGAACGATCCGCTCAAGACCGCCCCGGGAACGTGCGGCTGCGGCCTGCCCGAGGCGGGTCCGGCCGGCTACTGGCGCGACCTGGACGGCGACGGCTACGGTGATGCGTCGCAACCGGCGACGAACTGCACGCTCGGGGGATTCGTCACGAACGCGCTCGATTGCGATGACGCGGCGGCGACCGTCCATCCCGGTACGCCCGAACTGTGCGCCGACGCAACCGTCGACAACGACTGCGACGGCGACGCCCTCGAGGTCGATGCGGGCGCCCCTGACCGCATCCCGTTCCATCTCGACTCCGATGGCGACTCGTTCGGCGCGGGTCCGCCGCAGCGTGAGTGCAACGCGCCGGCCGGCCATGTCACCAACGACCGGGACTGCGACGACGTGAGCGCCGCCGTCTTCCCCGGGGCGCCGGAAGCCTGCGCCGACCTGGGCCTCGACAATGACTGCGATTCGGACACCTCCGACTTCGATCCCGCCGATCCCGACGCGAGGCGCTACTACATGGACGCTGACGGGGACGGGTTCACCGCTCCGGATGGGCTCTTGGCATGCTCCCAGCCGTCCGGCTACCTCATCACGCCCTCGGTGGTTCCCGATTGCGACGACGCGAGCGCGGCGATCCATCCGGGAGCGATGGAGCGATGCGCGGATCCCTTCACCGACAACGATTGCGACGGGGATGGCGCCGAGATCGATGCCGAGGCGGACGACCGGCAGGTCTTTTTCGCCGACACGGACGGGGATTCCTTCGGGGACGGCGGCACCACGCAGCAGGCGTGTTCCCAGCCCGCCGGACACGTCCCGAACGACGGTGACTGCGACGACACGACGTCCGACGTTCGTCCCGGCGCACCCGAGACGTGCGCCAGCATCGGCACCGACAATGATTGCGATGGCCAGGCGAGCGAGGTCGATGCGGACGCCCCCGACCTGCTCGTCTTCCATCGCGATGCGGACAACGACGGATTCGGCCGCGACGGCGAATCGGTCGCGACATGCTCGAGGCCGCCCGGATACGTCGACAACGCGATCGATTGCGACGACCAGTCGGCCGGCGCCTTCCCCGGCGCCGCCGAACGGTGTGCCGACGCCGGCTTCGACAATGATTGCGACGCCGATGCTTTGGAGGTCGATTCCGATGCACCCGATCGCTCGACGTTCTTCCTCGACGCGGACGCGGACGGGTTCGGGGACGGCACCAACTCGGTCCTCGACTGCTCGGCACCCTTGGGTCACGTCGCGAACTCGCTCGATTGCGACGACACCCAAGCCGAGAACTGGCCCGGCGGTCCGGAACTCTGCTCGACGCTCGGGATCGACAACGATTGCGATGGATTGACCGGCGATGTCGGCGAGACCGAGCCGGACGGCGACTCCGACGGCACCGCCGACTGCATCGATGGTTGCCCGGACGACCCCGGGAAGATCGTTCCCGGAACCTGCGGATGCGGCATCGCGGATGTCGATTCCGACGCCGACGGCACCGCTGACTGCAGCGACGGCTGCCCGAGCGATGCGGCGAAGACCGCTCCCGGTCCCTGCGGATGCGGCGTCCTCGATGCCGATGCGGACGGCGACGGGATCCTCGACTGCTTCCTGCCGGAGTCCCTTGCGCCCCTCGCGACGCTCGCGCTGAGCGCCCCGGCCCTCAACGACGATTTCGGGACGTCGGTCGCCCTGGGCTCGAACACCGCGGCCGTCGGCGCTCCGCTCGACGACCTTCCGGGCAAGACCGACGCGGGCTCGGTGCGGATCTTCACCCTCAGCACGGCCGGCTGGAGCGAGACCGCGATCGTCTCGGCCCCCGACGCGGTGGCCGCCGACCGGTTCGGATCCTCGGTCGCACTTTCCGGCGACATGCTCGTGGTCGGTGCCCCTCTCGCGAACCTCGCGGGCCTCGCCGACGCGGGGGCCGCGTACGTCTTCCGACGCAGCGGCGCGACGTGGGCGTTCGAGCAGAAGCTCGTCCGGACCTCGCCCGCCGGCACCGACAAGTTCGGTTCGTCCGTCGCGATCCGCGGCTCGCTCATTGCCGTCGGAGCGCACCTCGCCAACCGCTCGGGCATCGCGGACTCCGGCGAAGTCGCGATCTTCCGCTTCGATGGCTCGCGCTGGCTGGCCGCAGGCACCGTGGGCTCCTCACCGCTCGCCGCGTCGGACCAGTTCGGCGCGGCGGTCGCGTTCGGCGGCGACGCCGCGACTCCCCTGCTCGCGGTCGGCACGCCCGGCGACGACGAGACCGGGAAGCTCAACTGCGGTGCGGTCTATGCGTTCTCGCTGAACCCCGATGGCTCGGTGTCCGCGTCCGCTCGCCTCGTCGGCAATCCGGCGATCGCCTCGGCCGGCCTCGGCACGAGCGTCGCCGTCGACGGCTCGGGCACCCGCGTCGCCGCGGGCGCCCCCCTCGCCGACTTCACCGGCATGGCCGATCGCGGTTCAGTCACGGCGTGGACGCGTTCCGGCACGACGTGGAGCGGCGCGAATCTCGCGCATTCCCATCTCACCGCCGCCGACCGTTTCGGCGCGAGCCTCGCCTGGAGCACCGACGACGCCTGCCTCGTGATCGGCAGTCCCGGCGACAAGATCGGCGGGCTCACGAATCGCGGCTCGGCCGCGGTGCTGTCGCCGCGCGGCGACGGTTCGTACCAGCTGCACGACCTGCTCGTGCTGCCCGCCTCGGGCACGTCGGGTTCGCTTTTCGGGACCGCGGTCGCCGCGAGTGACGCGGGCGTCCTGATCGGGGCCCCGAAGCACACCCCGCCGGCCGGCGGCACCGCGCGGCTCTTCGCCGCACCGGCCCCCTGCTCGGGCGTCGACACCGATGGCGACGGCACCGACGACTGCACCGACGCCGACGACGACAACGACGGCACGCAGGACGGCTCGGACCTTTGCGGACGCGACGCGAACAAGGTCGCTCCCGGCAGCTGCGGCTGCGGCGTGGCCGACACCGATTCCGATTCCGACGGGACCCCCAACTGCCATGACGGCTGCCCGAACGACGCCGCGAAGATCGCGCCGGGCCAGTGCGGCTGCGGCGTCGCCGACACCGACAGCGATGCCGACGGAACCGCCAACTGCAACGATGGGTGTCCCTCCGACGCGGCGAAGACCGCGCCCGGCGTCTGCGGCTGCGGCACGCCCGAGACGGGCGACACCGACGGAGACGAGCTGCCCGATTGCCTCGATTTCGACGACGACAACGACGGCACGAACGACACCGGCGACCTCTGCCCGCTCGACGCGGGCAAGACCGCCCCGGGCCAGTGCGGCTGCGGCGTGGCCGACACCGACGGCGATTCCGACGGCACCGCCAACTGCAACGACGGCTGCCCGAGCGATCCGGCGAAGATCGCGCCGGGCGCCTGCGGCTGCGGAACCGCCGATGTCGACACCGATGCCGACGGCCTGATCGACTGCCTCGGTGGTGGCCTGCTGACCGAGACCGCGACGCTCGGCTCGACCGGAGTGCTCAGCGGCGACGATTTCGGCACGGCGGTCGCCGCCGACGGCGACACGATCGTGGTGGGCATCCCGCTCGACGACCTTCCGGGCAAGTCCGACGCGGGATCCGCACGGATCTACCGAAAGTCGGGCGCGAGCTGGACCCAGGAGGCCACGCTGCTCGCGCCAAGTTCCGACGCCAAGTCGAAGGACTACTTTGGGCTCGCCGTCGCGGTGCACGGCGATGTCGCGGTCATCGGTGCGGCCACCTCGGATCCCTCGGGCATCACCGACGCCGGTGCCGCGTACGTCTTCCGGCGCTCCGGCGGCACGTGGAGCTACGAGGCGAAACTCCTCCGGCCGAGCCCGGAACCGACCGACCGATTCGGCCTCGCCGTCGCGGTGCGCGGCACGATCGTCGCGGTCGGAGCCCCGCAAGCGAACGCGAACGGCTTGAGCGACTCGGGCGACGTGACCGTGTTCAACCTCGTGGCCGGGGTCTGGACGCCGTCCGAGATCATCACGAGCGATCCGGTCACCGCGGGCGATCGCTTCGGACACGCTCTCGCCCTCGGCGGCACGGTCGCGACGCCGACGCTCGCGGTCGGGGCGACGGGCGACGACCAGGTCGGGAGGACGAATTGCGGCGCGGTGTACGTGCACACGCTCGATGTCGACGGCACGGTGTTGACGTCGGTCCGCGCGGTGGCGGCCGCGCCGGTGACCAACGCCGGACTGGGGGCGAGCGTGGCGGTGAGCGACGACGGGTGCCTGGTCGCCGCCGGAGCGCCGCTCGGGGATCGGGTCGGCGTGGGGACCGATTCGGGATTGGCGACGGCGTGGCGACTCGATGCGGGAAGCTGGACCGTGACCGACGTGAACCCGCCCGATCACTCGGCCGGCGAGCGGTTCGGCACGAGCGTGGCGTTCGCGTCGTATGGATCGTCGCTCGTCGTGGGTTCGCCGTACGACACCGTCGGCGGAATCGCCCAGCGCGGATCGGTCGCGGTGTTCTCGCGGAACGGTTCCGGCTGGGCGATGTTCGACCGCCTGACGATCGCGGGCGGGACCGCGGCATCGCGGTGCGGGACGGCGGTGGCGGGATTCCCGGGCGGCATCGCGGTCGGCGCGCCGAAGCACACGCCGCCGGCCGGCGGGACGGTGCGGGTGTTCGCGGCCCCGGTCCAGCCGCTCGCTTGGGCGACGGTGCTCGAGGCCTTGCCGGATCCGAACGTCGTCACCGACGCGACGCTCCGGGCTGGAATCATCGCGACGGGACTGCCGTGGCGGGTTCGCGACCACGTGAGCCAGATCGAGATGCTGCTCGTGCCGCCGGGGACGTTTGAGATGGGGTGCAGCCCATCCAGCCTGGAATCATGCGCCGAGCATGAGTACCCGATTCACCCTGTCGCGATCACTCATGCGTTCTATCTCGGCCGATACGAGGTCACGCAATCCGAGTGGACCTCGCTCATGGATTCGAACCCTTCGTTTCACCAAGGCGAACCCTATGGCGACGCCGCGCGGCGCCCTGTGGAACGAGTTTCCTGGTCGGCGATCCAGGACTTCCTTTCGACTGGTGGGCTCAGGCTACCGAGCGAAGCCGAATGGGAGTTCGCGTACCGTGCAGGAACGACCACTGCGTTCCACTCCATGCCGGGCTATCCGAACGGTTTCGACGACCCGGGGCTCGCCTCGGCCATCGCTTGGTTCGGACCGCAGTCCGGCAACCAAACAAACCCGGTCGGTACCAAGGCGCCGAACTCGCTCGGACTGCAGGACATGGCCGGAAATGTCTGGGAGATGGTTACGGACTACTTCTCGACCGACTATTACGCATCGAGCGTGACGACCAATCCACCGGGTCCCGGATCCGGGACTGATCGAGTGCTTCGTGGCGGCGGGTTCGGAAACAGTGTTTTCACCTTGCGCGCGTCCTTTCGAGCTGCCGTGTCCCCGGAAGCGACGGACATCGGCGGCGGCTTTCGAGCGGCCAAAACCCCCTGAATTGGACGGTTGCAACAGCTGGATTTCTCGAAAATCAGGGCCAGCCACCCACTTCCGGGAAAGTGGTGGCTGTCCCTCCTTTCACTTCGAAGATCCGGGCTGAGCGTTCATGATGCCGAAGGAGGGGCGCTGCCTACCTTCGTTCAGCGACGGGGCATGGCCCCGTCGTTCCGGGTCGGGGCGCGGGACGGCCGCGGGGTTCATCGCTGCCGGCCGCAGGCCGGCACTCGGGGCGCAGGACGCGCGAGACGATGGATCGGGAGGTTCGCCCCGAACGCGGCAGGTCGGGAGTGTCGGCCTTGGCCGACGCGGGACGCGCCCGCCTACCCCGCCATCCCGAGCCGCTCGCCGGCGCGGCGGATCTCGGGAAGCTTCGCAAGGAAGAGGTCGACGAGTTCGGGCTCGAAATGCTTGCCGCGCTCCTCGCGCAGCAGCCCCTCGATCCGCTCGGGCGGCCACGGTTCCTTGTAGGAACGGCGCGAGCTGAGGGCGTCGTAGACGTCGACGAGGCCGACGATGCGGGCGAAGAGCGGGATCTCGTCGCCCCGCTTGCCGCGGCGGCCGCCCTGCCCGTCGTCGACGCCGGGGTAGCCGGCGCCGTCCCAGCGCTCGTGGTGGTTCAGCGCGACCTCGGCCGCGGCGGCGTCGAGATCGGAGCGGAACTGCCCGAAGAGGCCGGCGCCGATTTCCGTATGCCGCTCCATCTCGCGCCGCTCGTCGGGCTCGAGCTTGCCGGGCTTCTTGAGGATCGCGTCGGGGATGCCGACCTTGCCGACGTCGTGCAGAACGGCGGCGATGCGGAGGCGGTCGCGCATCCGCGTCGCCTCGTCGGCGGGCACGCCGCGCCGCCGGGCCCACTCGTCGAAGACGATGAGCGAGTACGCCGCGACCCGCTGGACGTGCAGGCCGGTCTCGCTCGGGTCGCGCAGCTCGGCCATGCCGACCATCCGCATCAGGATCGAGCGGGTCATCTGGGCCCGCTCGAGGCCGACCGTGGCCATCGCGGCGAAGTGCCGCAGCAGCCTCTCGTCGCCCTCGGTGAAACCCGGGCCGTTTCGCTCGGTGCCGGGGCGGGCATTCGCGAGCAGGATCACGCCGAGGGTCGCGCCGCTTGCGGTGCGCAGCGGTTCGGCCAGCAGCGAGCGGACCTCGGCGCCGAGCGGCCCCGCAATCGCGCCGACCACCGCCGGCTCGAGGCCGACCGCCGCCGGATCCTCGCTGCGCACGGTGTCGCCGGTCATCGCGACACGGCCGCAGAGGCCCGCGACCCGCAGCGGAATCGTGCCGCCCGCCGCCGCCCGCGCCGGCCCGTCGACGGTGACCTCGGCGATCGCCAGCGAGTCGCCCGCCGCGGTCGTCTCGCGCCGCAACAGCACCGCGGCGTCGGCGTCGATGAACCGCCGGGCGTCCTCGAGCACCCGCTCGACCAGCACATCGACGTCCTGGATGTCGCTCAGCTGCGCCCCGAGCCGCGTCAGCCCCGCGAGCCGCTCGCGCTGGGCCCGGGCGTCGTCGGCGAGGTCCTCGTTCGCTTCGGCGAGCCGCCGGTTCATCTCGTCGAGCTTGAGGTTCTTCTCCCGCAACGACCGCTCCATGCCGCGGACCTCTTCCATCGCCGCGTTCCGCTCGAGCTGGGCGATGTAGCCGCGGGAGTGATGCCGCAGGCGGGCCACGAGCTCGACCGGATCCGGCAGCTTCACCAGGTAGTCGTTCGCCCCGCGGGCGAAGGCCTCGGCCTTGGTGACCGCCTCCTCCTTCGAGCTGAGCACGACGATCGGCACCTCGGCCAGCTCGGGACGGCGGCGATACGCATCGACGAGGTCGAGCCCGTCGACCTCGGGCATGACGAGGTCCTGCAGGATGACCGTGGGCCGCGTCGCGACCGCCTCGTCGACGGCCTTCCGCGGGTCCTGCACGAACTTGAGCGCGAGGTCGCCGT
>JBIKVN010000161.1:0-7516 GCA_044356865.1 Phycisphaerales bacterium
CGTCGTGCTGTTCTCCGCGATCCGGGTGCTGGACGTCCCGAGTTGACGCTCGATCGATCGGCCCGGTGACGGGCACTCCCTTGAAGGGGCTACCGCCATGGAAAACGTGAACGAGAACGAGCCGAACCCCGAGACCGGGATCGCCGACCAATCCGGCGGAGAGGCCCACGAGGCCCCCAAGGCCGTGAAGAGCCTGGTGGCCGGCCGTGATGCCGTGAACAAGGCCGGCGGCACCCTGGCCTCGATCGGGGTCGAGACGAGCAAGGCCCTCGCCGGAACGCCGAAGCGGGCCAAGGGTGCGGCGAAGCCGGTGGCCGCACCGGCCGGCGAAGAGGTCTTCGATCCGGCCGCCGACCTTCCGATGTACCGCGAGGGCATGGACTGGTTCGTGCTGCGGGTCGCGAGCAACAAGGAGTCGTCGGTCCGCGAGACCCTGCTCCGCAAGGTCCAGATCGAGGGCATGGAAGACCTCGTCGGCCGCATCATGGTGCCGACCGAGAAGACCAAGACCGTCAAGGGCGGCAAGCAGAAGGTGACCGAGACGAAGCTGTATCCGGGCTACGTCTTCGTCGAGATGCGGCTCGAGCCGGATGGGCGGATCCCGCAGGATGTCTTCTTCCTCATCAAGGAGACCACGGGGGTCGGCGACTTCGTCGGCACCGCCGGCCGGCCGACCCCGATGGCCCCGCACGAGGTCGAGAAGATGCTCTTCGACTCGCGCAAGCCGGAGGAGGCCACCACGGTCAAGATGGAGTTCGCCAAGGGCGACTCGGTCACGATCAAGGAAGGCCCGTTCCAGAACTACGAGGGTTCGGTCGACGAGGTTTTGCCCGAGAAGGGTCTGGTTCGCGTGCTCGTCACGATCTTCGGCCGCCAGGCCCCGATCGAGCTCGAGTACTGGCAGATCGCCAAGGCCGGGACCTGATCCGACAACTCGCGCGGATTCTGCAGAGGTTCGGCGGAACGTGCCGATCGATCGGCCATGTGCCGCATCGCATCGCCGTCTCCCTTTGTCGTGCCCGTCCTGGCCGGATCGATCCTTCTCGCGTTCGGTTGTACCCCCCGGATGGCGTACCCGCCGCTCGGCGGTCCCTCGAGCGGAGGCATCGGTACCGCGGATGACGCTCCCGGTCCGCAGGTGATGGCTGCGGCCTTGAAAGCGGTCGCGAAGCGGAACGGGGACACCACCTTCGCGTTCTCGTTGCCGGCGGGGCTTCGCGAATCGTCTTGGACGGCGGTTGGACGCTCGGCGGGTTCCGATGCCCGGTGGGCTTCGTCGGACGACACCGCGTTCTACTCGGTCGAGTCGGTTCGCGTCGATGGGGGAACCGCGACGGTCGAGGTTGCGGCGCCGAAGGCCGGATACTTCCAGCTGTTCACGGTTCGTCTTGTCGGTGGCGGATTCGACTCGTTCCGGGTCAACAGCATCCAGCCCTGGACGGTCCGTTACGACCCGCCCTCGGTGAACACGCCCATCGGAACGAAGTTGCCGGCGACGGTGGCATCGGCGGGATCGACCGGAACCTGATCCTCCGCGCTTCGATGGGCTTGCGAGGCGGTCGACGGCGACCGCCTCCGGTTCCCGGACCTGCGTGGGTCAATCGATTCGTGGGACCCACTCGATTTCATGGTCCAGCGGTGGCGTAGCCCGAATCCCGAGCTAGATTCGACTTGGTGAGGGACGGGTTGCCCGAATGCGGTCAACCTCGCTGTCGTTTCATCGCGGCTTCCGGGTGCTCACTTGACTCATGTCGAGTTTCGCCGGCTGGGCCTCGCCCGAACGAGCGTGATCCGCCTCCCGCAACTTCGTCCTTGATCCGGCGGACCCGGTTGTTCCCACACCGAGTCCGGCGTCGTGGCGTGCATGGACTTCGGCACGCCGGTCCTCCCCTTTCGCGGCGACCGAGGACGGTTTCCGCGATCAGATCCGAACCCACCTTGCGGGTGGAGTCGGGAGATGCGATGCGTCCTGGACATGCGAATCTGCTGGCGATGGTGGCCATGTCGGCGGCGCCGACCGCCATGGCCGGCGTGGTCTTCGAGAGCGTGAGCACCAACACCAACGGCTCGATCTCGAACGCCTACTCGAGCGGTGGCTCGTACTTTTACGCGACCAGCACCGGTCAGGCCTTCTCGATCGAGGACGACGTGATCCTCGACGGGATCACCTTCTGGGGTTCGACGCAGAACTTCACCGGCGGCCAGCTGGCGAACATGACCGGTTACGAGGTCATCATCTGGAACACCGACTTCGGCAGCATCGCCGCCCAGTGGACGCTTTCGGCCGAGGACGTGACGGCGGTGGCGACCGGCGACGAGAACATCTTCAACGGTTTCGAGTACGCCTTCACGGGCTCGATCTCGGGAACCCTCGCCGCCGGCTCGTACGTGATGAACATCGGCGGCTTCCAGGCCGACCCGAACGGGGACAGTTTCGTCTGGTCGACCGGCAGCGTCGTCGGCGGGTGGTGGTACACCCAGAACCCGACGTGGGGCATCTGGAAAGAGGCTCCGCTCATGATCGGCAGCGAGCCGGGCGGCGCGTTCCGCCTCAACGGCAGTGTGGTGCCGACGCCCGGCGCGGTGGCGCTCCTGGCGCTGGCGGGCCTGTCGGTCCGTGGGCGCCGCCGCTGACGGCCGGTCAGTACGACTTCGCGAACACCACCCGCTTGGTCGCCGGCTGGCCGGTGATGACGCACGGGCCGGGATCCTCGCCGCCCTCGAGCGGAATGCAGCGGACGGTCACGCCCAGCTCGTCCTTCACCCTTTTCTCGACCGCAGGGTCGAGGCAAAAGCGCGAAAGGGCAAAGCCGCCGTGCGGCGGGACGGGGGCGTTCGGATCGCCGCCGCGCGGGGCGGTGAAGAACGCCTTGAACTCGTCAAGCGTGTCGATCTTTCGCGAGTGCTCGGCCCGATGGGCCTTCGCCCGTTCGAAGAGGCCGGCCTGGATCTCGTCAAGGATCGCCGCGACGCCCGCGACGAAATCGTCGCGCTTCACGGCGATCTTCTCCTTGTGCGGCTTGTCGCGGCGGGCCATGAAGACCGAGCCCTGCTCGATGTCGCGGGGGCCGACCTCGAGGCGGATCGGGATGCCCTTCTTGATCCAGCCCCAGACCTTGTCGCCGCCGCGGAGGTCGCGCTCGTCGATCTCGACCTCGATGGTGCGGCCGGCGTAGGTGATCTTGCGAAGTTCCGCGGCGAGCTCGCGGCACCACGCAAGCACCTGCGGGGCGGTCTCGGCCTTGTGCAGGACGGGCAGGATCACCACATGGGCGGGGGCGAGCCGCGGCGGCAGCACGAGGCCGTCGTCGTCGGAGTGGGTCATGATCATGCCGCCGACGAGGCGGGTCGATACGCCCCACGAGGTCGTCCACGCGTGCTGCAGCGTGCCCGACTGGTCGAGGAACTTGATGTCACTCGCGGTCGAGAAGTTCTGGCCGAGGAAGTGGCTGGTTCCGGCCTGCAGGGCCTTGCGGTCCTGCATCAAGGCCTCGATGCAGAAGGTGTCGACGGCGCCGGGAAAGCGTTCGCCTTCGGTCTTCTGGCCCTTGATCACCGGCATGGCCATCCAGTTCTCGGCGAAGTCGGCGTAGACATCGAGCATCTTCATCGTCTCGACGCGGGCCTCGTCGGCGGTGGCGTGGGCGGTGTGGCCTTCCTGCCAGAGGAACTCGGCGGTGCGGAGGAAGAGCCGGGTGCGCATCTCCCAGCGCACGACGTTCGCCCATTGGTTGATGAGCAGCGGCAGGTCGCGGTAGCTCTGCACCCACTTCGCGAAGCTCGCGCCGATGATCGTCTCGGAGGTCGGCCGGACCACCAGCGGTTCCTCGAGGGCGCTCTCGGGATCGGGCATCAGGCCGCCGCCCGGCTTCGGCACGAGTCGGTGGTGCGTGACGACCGCGCACTCCTTCGCGAAGCCCTCGACATGCTCGGCTTCCTTCTCGAGGAACGACAGCGGGATGAACAGCGGGAAGTAGGCGTTCTTGTGGCCGGTGTCCTTGAACATCCGGTCGAGCGAGCGCTGGATGTTTTCCCAGATCGCGTAGCCCCAGGGCTTGATGACCATGCAGCCGCGGACCGGGCTCGACTCGGCGAGGTCGGCGGCGCGGACCACCTGCTGGTACCACTCGGCGTAGTCTTCGGCGCGGGTGGGGGTTATGGCGGTCTGGGGCTTGGCGGAAGGCGTGCTCATGGGTCGTTTCCTGCGTGCGGATCGCGAAGCCTAAACCATCGACGGGAAATCCGGGGCCGCGGTCACTATCGTGGCGCCCTGATGAGGGCGAGATTGAATGCCTCGGACGCGGTTCCGGGGGAGTTGCGCCGCAACTTCCTCGAGGCGCTCGATCGCGCCCTGGCCGAGGCGGACGAGTTTGCCGCCCGACCGGCCGGTGAACGGCCCGAGGCGATCCGGCGGATCCGCAGGGCGACGAAGGCGCTGCGGGCGATGATTCCGCTGCTGGAGGGCGTCGCGAGCGTCGATGCCCGGGCCGGGGCCGAGCGGTGCCTGGCCGACGCGGCGGGGGTGCTGTCGCCGGTGCGCGATCGCGATGCGATGCGGGCGATCATCGGGCGATTGCTGGGCGGCCACGACGACTTGCGGGCACGGAGTTTCCGCGAGGAGCTGACGGCGGCGCTGGTGTCGGCGATCGGACCGGCCGAGGAATCGCGGCTCGACGAGTTGCTGGTCGGCCGCGCGGCGCTCGAACTCGGTCGGGTGCGGGGAGCGGCGGGCGCTTGGGAGTTCGCGGAGCTTGACGCCGACGCGACGGCGGAGGCCCTGACGGAATCGTGGCGCGAGGCCCGCGCCTTCGCCCGCGGCGACTGGGATGACGCCGGGGATGATCGCGCCCACGAGGTGCGGAAGCGATGCTCGCGGCTGGCGCTCCAGATCGGTCTGCTCGAGGAACGCGACCGGCGGCTGAAGGGCGTTCGTCGCGGACTGAAGCGAACCTGCGAC
This sequence comes from Phycisphaerales bacterium, assembly GCA_044356865.1. GTDB lineage: Bacteria > Planctomycetota > Phycisphaerae > Phycisphaerales > SM1A02 > JBEIUL01. The sequence goes on from JBIKVN010000161.1 coordinate 4,958, forward strand.
CTGCTGGGCGAGGAGCACGACCTGGCCATGCTCGCCGAGCGGGTTGCCCTCGAGTCCCGGCGATTTTCCCGCGAAGGTCTGCCCGATGCGGTGGGCATGCTCTGTGCCGCGGCCCGGCAGCGCTTGCGGGAGTCGGCCCGTGAGGTCGTCGAGGGGGTCTTCGCGAGGGGTACCAAGCGATTGCGGCGGCGATTGCGGCGGGCACTATCCTGACCGCCTCTTCTCCCGGAGGTTGCCATGAAGTGGATCGTGCGTCTCGTGATCGTGCTCGCGTTGGTCGTCATCGGTGCGGGCTTCCTGCTGGTGCTGTCGGTCGACCGCATCGCGAAGACCGCGATCGAGTACGGAGGGACGGAAGCCCTCGGCACGAAGACCTCGCTCGAGTCGATCCACATCCGGATCTTCGGTGGCGAGGCGTCGCTGACGGGGCTCGCCGTGGCCAATCCTTCGGGCTATCCCGACGGGAATTTCCTGTCGCTCGGTACGGGAGCGGTCGGCGTTTCGCTCGGTTCGCTCGCCCGGCCGACCATCGAGGTCCCGAAGGTCGAGCTGGACGGCATCGCGGCGCGGCTCGACATGAAGCTTGGCCAGAAGAGCAACGCCGAGACGGTGCTGGCGAACATCGAGGCGTTCAGCAGGAAGTTCGGGTCGGGTGAGACGGGACAGCCTTCGGCTCCGGCCGGCGAAGGCAAGAAGCTGGTGATCCGCCAGCTCGTGTTGACCGACATCTCGGCGAAGGTCTCGGTCGAGAACGCGGCCGACGTGGACGTGAAGATTCCGCGGATCGAGCTCAAGGACATCGGCGGCGGCGAGGGGGTGACGATGGCCCAGCTCATGAGCATCATCACCACCGCGACGGTCGATGGCATTCTCAAGAACGGTGGCGACGCGATTCCGGCCGTGCTTCGCGATTCGCTCGGGCCGAAGCTGGCCGAGGTCGGGACGGTGCTTCGCGACCAGGTCGGTTCGGCGGTGATCGGTGCGGTCGACGAGGCGAAGAAGGCCCTCGAAAGCGCGACCCAGAACGTCGGCCAATCGCTCGAGGACGCCGGCAAGAAGGCCGGCGAGTCGATCGAGAAGGGATTGGGCGACCTGTTCAAGAAGAACTGACTTTCTCCAACCGGCGCGACCGCGCCAAGGAGTCCGGGGTGAACGAATCCTGGCGAAAGGCTGATCCGCAACGCTCGGCGGCGGTGGTCCTCTCGTTCGTCACATCGACGGGCATGGTGTGGTCCATGGGGTGCGGAACGCCGCGTCCCGTCCGGACCGAGGAAGAGTTTCGTATCCACGCCCGGGCCGATGCCGAAGACAGCGCGCGGATCTTCGATCAGGTCATCGGGAAGATGATGGATCGGACCGCGGTGGAGGCTGACGAGAACGCGACCCTCAACATCCTCGCGCTGTCGGGCGGTGGCGATCGCGGGGCGTTCGGAGCGGGCTTCCTCGTGGGGTGGGGCCAGGTGCAGGACCCCGAGTTCCGGCGTCCCGACTTCGACATCGTCACCGGGGTGAGCACCGGTGCGCTGCTGGCGCCTTTCGCCTTCCTGGGAACCGACGATGCGTATCTCGCGATCGAGACGCTGTACCGGAACCCCAAGCACGACTGGGTGCGGAGCCGCGGACCGCTTTTCTTCTGGCCGTCGAACTCGTCCTTCTTCGAGTTGCCCGGACTGGAGCGCGAGCTTCGCGAGGCGATCAGTCCGGAGTTCATCGGATCCCTCGCCGAACGGTCGCGCGACGGCCGGGCGCTCATCATCACCGCGACCGATCTCGACCTGGGACGGCAAAAGGCGTGGGATCTCGGCGCGGAGGCCGAACGGGCCGTCGACGCCGGGGGCGTGGACCGCGTGCAGCGCATGCTGCTTGCCTCGTCGGCGATTCCAGCCCTCTTTCCGCCGGTGATGATCGAGGATTCCGTGTACGCCGACGGTGGCGTGACGGCGAACGTCTTCCTGCGGCTCGAGCCGCACGACCCCCGCTCGTTCATTTCCCGCTGGCGGCGCGAACGGCCGGACCGGCCGCTGCCCAAGACGCGGTACTGGATCGTGGTCAACAACCAGATGCACCAGCCGCCCGAAACCGTGCAGATCCGCTGGCCCTCCGTCATCTCGCCGAGCCTGGCGACCGCGGTGCGTTCGGCCACGATCGCCGAGCTCCGCTGGCTGGCCGCGGAGGTCGATTACGTGAACGCGACGCTCGGGACCGACATCGAGGTGCGAGTGGTCGCGATCCCCGACGATTGGCGGCCGCCGGTCGTCGGGGAGTTCCGCGAGGAAACCATGCGTTCGCTGACCGAACTGGGACGGCGTCTCGGCGAGGATCCGTCCTCGTGGACGACCTGGGCGTCTCCGCGGCGCGGCCTGCCCGCGGTCGACGCGGCGCGGCACGAGCCGTGAGGCGGTTCGGACGGACCGCTCAGGGTTGCGGTTGGGGCTTCGCCGGCGGAGTCTTGCCCGCCTCGACCAGCAGCGCGTCGATGAGCTTCGTCTTCTCGTCGAGCGGTGACGCCGGATGCAGGTTGTTGTGCCGCAGCACGCCCTTCGCATCGATGATCGCGAC
>JBIKVN010000162.1:0-7503 GCA_044356865.1 Phycisphaerales bacterium
GCATCAACCCCGACGAGGTGGTCGCCATCGGCGCCGCCATCCAGGGCGGCGTGCTCCAGGGCGAGGTCAAGGACGTGCTGCTGCTCGATGTCACGCCGCTTTCGCTCGGCGTCGAGACGCTCGGCGGCGTGATGACCGCGCTCATCCAGCGGAACACCACGATCCCCACGAGCAAGAAGGAGATCTTCTCGACCGCCGCCGACAACCAGTCGTCGGTGACGATCCACGTGCTGCAGGGCGAGCGAGAGTTCGCGGCCGACAACCGCAGCCTCGGCCGCTTCGACCTCGCGGGCATCGCCCCGGCCCCCCGCGGCCTGCCGCAGATCGAGGTCGAGTTCGCGATCGATGCGAACGGCATCCTCTCGGTGACCGCGACCGACAAGGCCACCGGCAAGAAGCAGGAGATCAAGATCACCGGCTCGAGCGGCCTCTCGAAGGACGAGGTCGAAAGGATGCGCAAGGAAGCCGAGGCGAACGCCGCGGCCGACAAGGCGAAGCGAGAGCTCGTCGACCTCAAGAACCAGGCCGACTCGCTGGCCTACCAGGTCAAGAAGCAGCTCGAGGAGCACGGCGGCAAGATCTCGCCCGAGGCCCGCGGCAAGGTCGAGTCGGCGGTCGCCGCCCTCGAGACCGCGATCAAGGGCGACTCGAAGCCCGCGATCGAGGCGGCGATGAAGACCCTGAACGAAGCCGCGAGCGAGCTCGGCAAGGCCGTCTACGAGGCGAGCGCCGCGGCCGGCGGCGCCGGAGCGGCCGGGGCCGAGGCGGCGAAGCCCAAGAAGGACGATGTCATCGACGCCGAGTTCGAGGTCAAGGACGGGAACTGAGTCCCGGACCGCGTTTCACGCACCAGACCATGCCGCGGCCCCGCCCCGATGAGCCTTCGGAGGCGGGGCCGCGGGACTTTTCGCGGTAAGGCGCCTCCACGGGAAACGCGGCCGGTCCCGGTTAGACTCCCTCCTCCCCGCCCCCGCACGGCCCCGCCGCCGGAGGCCGGACGACCGGCCATGAACCTTCTCCGCGGCATCGCCGTCTCCCCCGGCATCGTGATCGGGCGCGTGCTCGTCCTTGGCGAGGCGGAGCAGCATGTCCCGCACCGGACGCTCGACGACGGCGAGATCGAACCCGAGCTCGACCGTCTCGCCGCGGCCCTCGATGGGGCCCGCCGCGACCTCGTCGCGCTGCGGGACCGCACCGCCCGCGAGCTCGGCGACGAGCCGGCGAAGATCTTCGAGTTCCATATCGGCCTCCTCGGCGACCGGAGCCTGGTCGAGCCGATCCGGCGGCGGGTCCGCGAGAAGCGCGAGAACGCCGAGGCCGCGGTGGCCGAGCAGTTCAAGCTGCTCGCCGCCCAGTTCCGCTCGATGGGCAACGAGGTCTTCCGGCAGAAGGCCAACGACGTCATCGACCTCGACCGCCGCGTGCTGAACGCCCTGATGGGCGCCGACGAGAGCCGCCTCTCGCGGCTTTCCGAGCCGGCGATCATCGTCGCCCACGAGCTGACGCCGAGCCAGACCGCGGGCATCCAGCGCGACAAGGTGCTGGGCGTGGCGATCGACCTCGGCGGCCGCACGAGCCACACCTCGATCGTGGCCCGCGCCCTCGAGATCCCCGCGGTCGTCGGCTGCCAGCGCCTGTCGACGATGGTCGAGGACGGCGACCTCGTGATCATCGACGGCGACACCGGCACCGTCGTCGTCAAGCCCGACGAGGGCACCGTCGCGCGATACCGCCTGGACCAGGAGCGGCTCGGCGAGTTCCGCCGCAGCCTCCGCGGCCTGCGTGGGCAGCCGTGCGAGACCAAGGACGGCACGCGGATCCGCCTCCTCGGCAACATCGAGTTCCCGCACGAGTCCGACTCGGTCCTCGTGCACGGCGGCGACGGCGTCGGGCTCTATCGCACCGAATTCCTCTTCCTCACCGGCAAGCACGAGCCGACCGAGGAGGACCACTTCGAGGCGTATCGTTCGGCGCTCGCCCGGCTCGAGGGCCGCCCGCTGACCATCCGCACCCTCGACCTCGGCGCCGACAAGTACACGCAGCAGCGGGCCGCCGAGCCCGAGCGGAACCCCTTCCTCGGGTTGCGCAGCATCCGCTACTGCCTGCAGAACCCCGACCTCTTCAAGACGCAGCTGCGGGCGATCCTGCGGGCGAGCGTGCACGGGCCGGTGAAGGTCATGTTCCCGCTCGTGTCGAACGTGATGGAACTGCGGCAGGCGAAGATGATCCTGCGGGACGTCGCCGAGGAGCTCGAGGAGGAGGGCGTCCCGTACCGCCCCCACCTGCCGGTCGGGATGATGGTCGAGGTGCCGAGCGCGGCCCTGATGGCCCGGACCTTCGCGAGCGAGGTCGAGTTCTTCTCGATCGGCACCAACGACCTGATCCAGTACACCCTCGCGGTCGACCGCGGGAACGAGCGGGTCGCGCCGCTCTACACGGCGGCCAATCCGGCGGTCCTCCAGCTCATCAAGGGCACCCTCCGGGCGGGCCGCCGGGCCGGGATCGAGGTCTCGATCTGCGGGGAGATGGCCGGCGAGGCCCTGTACACGCGTTTGCTCGTGGGGCTCGGCTTCCGTACACTGTCGCTCGTGCCGAGCCAGATCCCGCTCGTGAAGCGGATCGTCCGTTCGGCCGATCTCGAAGACTGCGAACGCCTCGCCCGAAAGGTCGGTTCGTTCGACTCCGACCGGCAGGTGCTCAGTTACCTCCGGGACGATCTCAGGAAAGTGGACCCCGAGATCTTCGGCGGCCTGCTCGAGGAATGACCTCGGGCCCCCGCGAGGATCCCCAGGTCCGTTGATGGAACACCCCGCCCGCGGCACGTTGTCGCGGACGGATTCAGGAAACAGGGCCGGTGCCGGAGTCGCGACGCGACCCCGCCGGCCGAGTGCACACGGCCGCCTCCGGACGCGGGCCGACCCGGCGCTCGACGACTCGTTCGTCAGGGGCGCCGCCGAGGTCCCCGGAGGCGGATGAGGAGCCGGATCCCCGCTCGCGTCGGCGTTGCCGACGGCCGCGGCGGGAGAACCCGGCGGCGCGGGCCGATCGGCCCCGCCTGGAGTCCTGGTCACGGCGACGCCGGCGGCCGTTCCCCGTCCGTTCCCGGATCGTGTCCGGGCCCCGCACGCATTCGGCCTTGCCCCGACCCGCGACCGGCGACACGCCGGAGAGGATGGCGGCATGTCCGACAACGGACTCCCCACGACGGAAGGACAGCACGAGGACGAGGTGACCGGCACGGGCGCGAACGGCGAGGCCGGCGCGACCGACGGGAACGAGGGACGCGAGCCGGTCGCGGACGCACGCGAGGCGGATCCCGAGACGGATCCCGAGACGGATCCCGAGGAGGCCGACGCCGATTTCGATGACGCCCTCGAGCGGTCGAGCGGGATCATCGCCGACGCCGCCGACGCGCTGCTTCGCGACGCCGGGGCACCTCTCGACGAATACGCGGCCGAGGCCCTCGAGCGCGAACGGGGTGACGACGGCGACGTCGACCTGCTCGAAGAGGACGAGGAGGATGGGGAGAGCGCGGAGGAAGGCCCGGAGGAAGGCGAAGAAGGCGACGAGGGCGAGGAGCCCGGCGAGACGGGGCCCTCGGCCGAGGGCGGCGAGACCGCCGCGGGCGCCGAGGGCGGCGGCCGCAGCCGGCGGCGCCGACGCGGCCGCGGCCGCCGGCGCGAGGACGGCGGCCGGACCGAACCGGGCCCCGCGACCGTCGCGGCGCCGGTCCGCAAGCCCGGCCAGAGCGTGATGCTCGTCAACGACCGCCCCGGCGAGGAATGCCGCGTGGCGATCCTCGAGAACAACCGGCTCGAGGCGCTCTTCATCGAGCGTGAGAGCTCGGCGACGAATGTCGGCAACATCTACAAGGCCCGCGTCACGAACATCGAGCCGGCGATCCAGGCCGCCTTCGTCGACTTCGGCGAGGGGGCGAGCGGCTTCCTCCACATCTCCGACCTCCACCCCCGCTACTTCCCCGGCGGCGACAAGGTCGAGAAGGTCGGCAAGAAGATCCCACGCCGCGAGCGGCCGCTCATGCAGCAGGCGCTCAAGCGCGGCCAGGAGATCCTGGTCCAGGTGCTGAAGGAAGGCCTCGGCAGCAAGGGCCCGACCGTCACGAGCTACCTGAGCATCCCCGGACGGCTCATGGTGATGATGCCCGAGATGGGCAAGGTCGGCGTGAGCCGCAAGGTCGAGGACGAGGAGCAGCGCCGCGCGATGCGGAAGATCCTCGACCAGCTCGAGCTGCCGGAGGGCTTCGGCTTCATCCTCCGCACCGCGGGCTTCGACCGCACCCTCGGCGAGCTCAACCGCGACGTCGCGTACCTGAGGCGGCTCTGGGAAGTGATGCGGAAGCGCATGGATTCGACCGGCGCGCCGTGCCTCCTGTACTCCGAGGGCGACCTGCTCATCCGTACCTTGCGGGACCTCGCCGACGAGCATGTCTCCACGGTGGTGATCGACAGCGAGCCGGCGTTCCGCAAGGCGAAGGCGTTCCTCGAGGTGGTGGCGCCGACCTCGGCCCCGAGGCTGGTCTTCTGGGACCGGGAGACGCCGCTCTTCCACGCCTTCGACGCCGAACGGCAGGTCACGATGCTGCACTCCCGCGAGGTGCCGCTGCCGTCGGGCGGGGCCCTCGTGATCGACCAGACCGAGGCGATGGTCGCGATCGACGTGAACAGCGGCCGCAGCCGTTCGGCCCGCGATTCCGAGACGAACGCGTACCAGACCAACCTCGAGGCGGTCGAGGAGATCGCCCGGCAGTTGCGGCTGCGCGACCTCGGCGGCGTGATCGTGAACGACCTCATCGACATGCGGAGCCACAAGCACCGCCGCGAGATCGAGGGGCGGTTCGCGGCCGCCCTGCGGCGGGACCGGGCCAAGACCACGATCGCGCCGATCTCGGACTTCGGCGTGCTCGAGATGACCCGGCAGCGGATGCGGCCGAGCGTCCGCAAGACGCACTTCATGGATTGCCCGCACTGCCACGGCATCGGCGAGATCAAGCAGCCCGACGTGGTCGCGGGCGACGCCCTCCGCGAGATCGAATGGCTCTTCTCGAACGCGCCGGTGAAGCGGGTCGAGCTGGTCTGCTCGGTGAAGGTCGCGACGGTGCTGCTTTCGACGCGGCGCAGCGCCCTCACGCGGCTCGAGCGCACCACCGGCAAGCGGGTCGACGTGCGGATCAGCGAGGCGATCGCGATCGACCGCGTCGACCTCTACGCCTACGACGGGCACGGGGCCGACCTCGAGATCCCGCGGCTTCCGAAGCCGCAGCGGCCCGATCTCGCGGCCCTTCCGCCCGAGGTGCCCGAATCGCAGCGCGAACACGACGAGGACGACGACGACTTCGAGGTCGTCGAGGAGGGCGGTCGCCGTCGCCGCCGGCGGCGCCGCCGCCATGGCCCGGCCGACACCACCGCGATGATCATGGGCGGGAGTTTCGACGACCTGCCCGAGATCGACGAGTCGGGCGGCGGGATCACCGTCGCGCAGGCGATCGAGCGCGAGAAGGCTTCGGCGCGGGCGGAAGCCGCCGCGAAGGAGGCGGCGCGGAAGGAGTCCGCCCAGCGGCAGCGGCAGGCGCCGTCGCAGGGTGCTTCGCAGCCCGCCGCCGGCGAAGGCGGAGAGCCCGGCGAGGGCGGCGGCCGTCGCCGTCGTCGCCGCCGGCGCGGTCGCGGTCGCGGTCGCGGTCGCGAGGGCGAGATCGCCACGGTCCCGACCGAAGCCGCACCGCCCCCGCCGCCACCCCCGCCGAGCGAACCGATGGCGTTGCACCTGCTCGCGAAAGATCTCGGCCTCACGAGCAAGGACCTGCTCGGTCGCATCGCCGAAAGCGGCGCGTTCGAGGCGAAGAGCCACATGACCAAGCTCACCGGCGAGCAGGTCGATCTGGTGCGCTCCTGGTTCAAGCCGCCCGAGCCCGAGCCGATACCCCCGTCCACCGAAGAGATGGACGACGAGGGCGACGAGGGCGAGGCGGAGGGCGGATCGGATTCCGAAAGCGGTGCTTCCGCCTCCGACGGCCAGCCCGGCGAGGGTGGCGGGCGGCGGCGCCGTCGCCGTCGGCGCGGACGCGGTCGCGGCCGTGGCGAGGGCGGCGAAGGCGCTACTGGCGCCAATGGCGCCAAGAGCGCCAGTGGCGGCCAGGCCCAAGCCCCGAACCCGCCGCGCGAGCGCCGCGATTCGAACGACCAGCCCCGTGGTGACGACGGCCAAGGTGGTGACGAAGGCCAAGGTGGCGAAACCGGCGAGGGCGGCGAGGGCGGCGGACGCCGCCGGCGACGCCGCCGGCGCGGCCGCGGTCGCGGCGGTGAAGGTGGTGGCGGCGGCGGCGGTGGCGGTAGTGGTGGTGGTGGTGGCGGCGGCGGCGGCGGTAGTGGCGGCGGCGGCGGACGTTCCCCTGCCCCGTCCTCGCCAGCGCCCGCTCCGGCCCCGGCCAGTTCCGCCCCGAAGCCCCGGTCGCTCTACGGCGGTCGCGTGCGTCGCCTCGCGCCAGGCGAGAAGCCCCGCGGCGGCGGCGGGGACGAGTGACGCGATGGCCGAGACCCGCCGGCTCATCGTCCTCGGCTCGACCGGCTCGATCGGGACGAACACGCTCGCGACGGTCGAGCACCTGAACCGTCTCGCCCGCGGGCGGGGCGGGCCGGAGGCGTTCGCCGTCGCCGGCCTCGCCGCCGGCAACAACGCCGGGACGCTTGCCGAGCAGGCGGCCGCTTGGGGCTGCCGCGAGCTCGCGCTCGCCGACGAGGCGAAGGCCGCGGCGCTCCGGGCTTCCCTGCCCGCGGGCACGCGGCTCGAGACCGGCCCCGACGCCGCCCTCGCCCTCGTCGAACGGGTCGCCCGCCCGGGCGACCTGGTGATGGCCGCGATGGTCGGCGCCTCCGGAGTTCCCGCGGTTCTCGCGGCGATCCGCCGCGGCTGCGACATCGCCCTCGCCAACAAGGAGACGCTGGTCGCCGCCGGCTCGATCGTGATGGAGGCCGTCCGCGCCGCGGGCGTCCGCCTGCTGCCGGTCGACAGCGAGCACAACGCGATCCACCAATGCCTGCGGGCGGGCCGCACGCCGGAGGAGATCCGCCGCCTCGTGCTCACCGCCAGCGGCGGGCCGTTTCGCACCTGGGAACCCGCCCGCATCGCGAACGCGACCGTCGCCGACGCCCTGCGCCATCCGACCTGGTCGATGGGCCGCAAGGTCACCGTGGACAGCGCCTCGATGATGAACAAGGCCCTCGAGCTGGTCGAGGCCCACTGGCTCTTCGGCCTCGCCGCCGACCGGCTCGAGGCGATCGTGCATCCCTCGTCGGTCGTCCACTCGTTCGTCGAGTTCGTCGACGGCAGCGTGCTGGCCCAGCTCTCTCCGCCCGACATGCGGACGCCGATCCAGTACGCGCTCACCCATCCCGATCGCGTCGACGGCGACTCGCCCCGGCTCGACTGGTCGCGGCTCCGTTCGCTCGAGTTCGAGCCGGTGGATCCCGCTCGCTTCCCGGCGATCGG
>JBIKVN010000163.1:0-7469 GCA_044356865.1 Phycisphaerales bacterium
ACCGCTGGTACGCCCAGCCGCTCTTCGCGTCGCTGCGCGAACATCCGGACTTTCCCGCGATCCGCGCCCGCCGGCTCGGCGGCGATCCGGGCCCGTGGGCCGAGCTCCTCCGCGGCGGCTCGCCCGGCCGGACCGCCCCGACCTGGGCCGCGCTCGCCGGCCTCGGCGATCGCCTCGCGGTCGTCGCCGGCGAGCGCGACGCCAAGTACCGGGAACTCGCGGCCGAGGTCGGCCGGATCGCCCCGCGGGCCCGCATCCACGCGATCGCGGGGGCGGGCCACGCGATCCACCTCGAGCGGCCCGAGGCCCTCGCCGCCGCGATCGGGCCCCTCGTGCGGACCGCTCCCGCCGCGTGACCGCCGGTCGCCTTTCGGCGAGAATCCCCGCTTCACTTTCCGGCGAACCAGAACCCCATGAGCACGTCCAAGACCGCGTCCTCCGCCGCCCCGACCCTGCCGCCCGTTCCCGCGTGGAAGCCGGCCGGCCCCGCCTTCACCGACATCCGCCTCGAGACCTGCGACGAGGGCATCGCGAAGATCACGATCAACCGGCCCGAGGTCCGCAACGCGTTCCGCCCGCTCACCGTGGTCGAGATGCGGAAGGCCCTCGAGATCGCCCGCGACGACGAGCGGATCGGCGTGATCATCCTGACCGGCGAGGGTCCGCTCGCGTTCTGCTCGGGCGGCGACCAGCGGATCCGCGGCGGCGCCGGCTATGTCGACGAGGGTGGCACCCACCGGCTGAACGTGCTGGATTTCCAGCGCGAGATCCGCACCTGCCCGAAGCCGGTGGTCGCGATGGTCGCCGGGTACGCGATCGGCGGCGGCCACGTGCTGCACATGCTCTGCGACCTGACCATCGCCGCCGACAACGCCCGCTTCGGCCAGACCGGTCCCCGCGTGGGCAGCTTCGACGGCGGCTGGGGCGCCTCGTACATGGCCCGCATCGTCGGGCAGAAGAAGGCCCGCGAGATCTGGTTCCTCTGCCGGCAGTACGACGCGAAGCAGGCCCTCGAGATGGGGCTCGTGAACACCGTCGTGCCGCTCGAGCGGCTCGAGGTCGAGACGATCCAGTGGTGCCGCGAGATGCTCGCGAACTCGCCGCTCGCCCTTCGCTGCCTGAAGAGCGCCCTGAACGCCGACTGCGACGGCCAGGCCGGGCTGCAGGAACTCGCGGGCAACGCGACGCTGCTCTATTACATGAGCGAGGAAGGGCAGGAGGGCCACCGCGCCTACCTCGAGAAGCGGAAGCCCGACTTCGCGAAGTTCCCGAGGCGTCCGTGAGCGTCGCGGTCCCGCGGCCCGCGTGGCCGCTGGTGTGGATCGCGGCGACGCGACCGAAGACGCTCGGGGCGAGCGTGGGGCCGGTGCTGGTCGGCACCGCGGTCGCGATCGGCGACGGGGCGTTCCGGTGGAAGGCGGCGCTGGCGGCGCTCATGGGCGGGCTGCTCCTGCAGATCCTCGCGAATCTCGTGAACGACCTCGAGGACTTCCGCCGCGGCGCCGACGACGAACGTCGCAGCGGCCCGCTGCGGGTGTGCGCCGCCGGCTGGGTGACGCCGGGCGCGATGCGGGTGGCGATCGCGGCGTGCGTGGGCCTGTTTCTCGTGCCTGCCGCGTACCTCGTCACGATCGGCGGATGGATCTTCGTCGCGATCGCCGCGACGTGCGTGGCCTTCGCGTTCCTCTACACCGCCGGACCGAAGCCGCTGGCCTACCTCGGCCTCGGCGATCCGGCGGCGTTCCTCTTCTTCGGTCCGGTGGCGGCGGCGGGAACCTACGCGGCGCAGGCGGGAAGCGTGTCAAACGCCGCTTGGTTCGCCAGCGCGATCCCCGGTTTCCTCGCGACGGCGCTCATCGCGGTGAACAACCTCCGTGATCGCGAGGGCGACGCGCGGGCCGGCAAGCGGACGATCGCGGTGCGGCTCGGCGGACGGTTCGCGCGGGTCGAGATCGTCGCGTGCCTCGTGCTGGCCGCGGCGATTCCCGCGGCGTTCGCGGCGACCGGCCACCCCGGGGCGATCCTCGCGACGCTGGCGTGCGGCACGCTCGTGCCGACGGCGCGACGGGTCGCGTCGGGGGCCGAGGGCCAGGAGCTCAACCTCTGCCTCGCGGCGATCGGGAAGTCGATGTTCCTCGTCGGCGTCGCGTTCCTCGTCGGGTGGAACCTGCCGTGGGGAATCCCGCGGTGAGCAGGCTCTCGATCGAGCGGCGGACGCTGCACTTCACGCGGCCGGTCCGCAGCGGGAGTTTCACGCTCGAGCGCCGCGAGGCGGCGTGGATCGCCGTCACCGCCGTGGACGGATCGAACGGCACCGGCGTCGCGGCTCCGCTGCCCGGCCTGCACCGCGAGTCGCTCGACGAGGCCATCGCCGCGATCGAGGGGCGGCGTAGCGCGATCGAGGCGCTCGATCCGGCCGCGGCGGAAGGCCTGCCCCCGTCGGCGGCGTTCGCGACCGGCGTGGCGATCGGCGTGGCCCGGCGCGACCCGCTGCTGGTCGCGCCGCTCGCGGCGAGGCTTCCGCTGAACGCCCTCTTCGCCGGCGATGCCGCCGGGGCGCGGGCCGCGGGCGATTCCGGCTCGTTCCGCGGCTTCCGCAGCGTGAAGGTCAAGATCGACGGCGATCCGGCCCGCGATCGCGCGGTGGTCGAGGCGCTGCTCGCGACGCTCGCCCCGACGCAACGGCTTCGCCTCGACGCGAACCGACGGCTCTCGCTCGAGGCGGCGCTCGCCCTCGTCCGCGGCCTGCCACCCGAGCGGATCGAGTACCTCGAGGAACCGCTGTCCGATCCGCTCCTGCTTCCGCGGCTCCACCACGAGACCGGGCTCTCCATAGCCCTCGACGAGTCGCTGCACGAGCCGTCGCTGCGGGCCGCCCTCGAGACCGCGCCGGGCGTCGCGGTGCATGTCCTCAAGCCTTCGCTCGTCGGCAGCGTCGCCGCGGTGCGGGCCCGCGCCGAGCGGACGGCGCGACAGGGGCTTGAGACAGTCCTGTCGAGCGCCTACGACCCGCGCGATTCGCTCCGGCGCATCGCGATCATCGCGACGCGCCTTCCCGCCGCGACCCGCGACCACGGGCTGGCGACCGGCGACCTGCACATCGACGATCGGGGTTCACGTCTCGAGATCCTCGAGGGGGAAATGACGATGCCGCCGGGGTAAGCGGGTCCGATGGGGCGTCGATCACGCAGCCCGCGGCGAACCACGGCACCGCCTGCTCCCGGGTCGCGTCAGGGATGTGGCGAAGGTCCGTTCCCGCTTCCGGCGGATCCGATGATCTCCGCCGCGATCGGACCGATCGCCCGGAGGGCCCCGTGGGGCGAAAGGTGATTCCGATCGTAGTAATGGGAACCGTCGGCATCACCGAGCGAGGAGTATCCGAGATCGTCGAAGAGGCCGGTCGCAAGATCGACGATCTCGACCCCGTAGGGCTCGAGTGCGGCGAAGGCCCGGTCCAGCGGGGCCTCCCGCTTCAGGTGGGACTCGCGATGGACCCCCTGAAAGTCCCACGAGCCCGTGAAGGCACGGCGTGCGAAGACTTGCTGGGGGCCGAGGTCCTGGTACGGAACTTCCTTCACGATGCACAGGCTGACCCCGCGGCGTCGCAGTCGATCCGCCAGCTCCGCAAGTCGTTCGCCCAAGACCCGGATGGCGGACTCGGGGGTGGCGGCTGCGAAGGGATCGTCGGTGACCAGTCGGGCCGGTGCCCCGGAGTGTTTCGCATTGACGAAGCTGCTCCAGCGGGCGATCAGAACCACGCGACGGAGTGAGGGGGTCCGTTCGATCCACTCGAGCACCCGTTGGTTGAACTCGTCACGTTCCGGTCGATCACCCTCCCGCCACAGTCCCGGGACCGGTGAGGAATTGGCGCGGAGGCAGGCCACGCCGCAGATCCCGGCCCGTTTCGCCGCCTCGTCGATGGCTTCGCTCGCCGCGACGGCATGACTGTCTCCCCAAAGCAGCAGCGTGGGTTCGGAATCCGACGGGCCGCACGCTCCGATGGTCGGCGGCAAGGACCGGAAATCGAACGGCATCGGCATCAGCAGCCGGTGGGAACCCCGGAGGTTCCGCACGAATCGTGATTCCTCCTCATCCAATCGGGCGGGAATGCCCTGCAGCAGCCACACCATCCCGCCGATGGCCACCACCATGACCGAGGCCAGCGCGCCACGGATCAGCACGGTGCGTGAGGACAGGTCTCTCGACTTCCGCCGGAACGGGGTCTCGACGAATCTCCACGTGAGCACCGCGAGTCCGAACGCCAGGAGAATCGCGGTCGCCGATACGGACGGCGGAAGTTCCTCTCCGATCAGGTTCCGGAGGAGCGACAGCACCGGCCAGTGCCAGAGGTAGAACGAGTAGGACGTGAGCCCGACGAAACGCATCGGGGGGAGCGCGAGCAGTCGGCCGAAGGTGGTGAGGCCGGGCGCCTCGGACCAGATCGCGAGCGCCGTACCCAGGCACGGCAGCGCCGCGAGCACGCCCGGGAAGGGCATCGTCGGATCGATCCAGAGGCAAGAGCCGATGATCGCCGCCAGACCCAAGCCCGTCAGCACGGTTCGGGTCGGACGGCCCATCCGATCGGGTGTCGGCAGGAGCGCGACGATTCCACCGAGCAGCAGTTCCCAAGCCCGCGACGGAAGCAGATAGAAGGCGGAATCGGGGTATGACCTCACTTCCCGGATCGACTCCAAGAAAGACGCGATCGCCACGATGCCCAGGAAGATCACCGTGAAACGTCGACCTCTTCGCCACGCCAGCACGAAGACCAGCGGGAACACCACGTAGAACTGTTCCTCGACGGCCAGCGACCATCCGTGCAGCAACGGCAGGAGCTCGGCAGGTCCGCCGAAGTACGAGACGGTCCACCAGTAGTAGAAGTTGGCCAGCATCGTGGCCTGGGCGACGGCCGCCCTCCCGAGCCGATCGGCCGAGTGGGGGATGAGGACAAGCAGGCCGATCGCGAGCGTCGCGAGGACGACGACCGTGGCGGCCGGCAGGATGCGGCGCACGCGCCGCTCCCAGAATCCGGCCAAGGAGAACGTGCCCGCGTCGAGATCGCGGGCCAGGAGGCCGGTGATCAGGAAGCCCGAGATCACGAAAAAGACATCGACCCCGACGAAGCCGCCGGGCATGCCGAAGCCGGCGTGGAACAGGACGACGACCAGCACGGCGATCGCTCGCAGGCCATCGATGTCCGGTCGGTACTCACGCACGTCGAGCGCTCCTTTCGAGCTTCGGGCGATTCGAGTGGCCCGCGTTCGTCTGAAACAATTTTTTCGGTCATTCGTCGATTTGACTTGAGTCGTGAACGTCGTGTGGGCCGCGATGAGGCCGTGGTGGAGTTGCCGCGCCATCATCAATCCGCCCGCCCGTCCGTGACGATTCACCGGCCTTCGGGCGACCGATGCCCGTTCATGTCCTGTGCACCCGTCGGCCGCTCCAGGTCCTGGGAGCCCGGCTGGCCTCGGCCTCACCCGATCGCCGCGCGGAAATCCGCCGGCAGCGGAATCGACCGCCCTTGGGCGTCGATCGCGACATGCACGACCTCGACCCGTGCCGCCTCCGACCCGTCGGGCCGCAGGAACAGGTGCTTCATGCGGAAGCTCGCGACGCCGACTTCGGCCGCGGAACTCGCGATGACCAGGCGGTCGCCCAGCCGGATGGCGAGCCGGAACTCGGCCTCGGCCCGCACGATCGGGGTCCGCGGCCCCTCGGTGCAGAGCTTGGCGATGGGAAACCCCCGTTCCTCGAGGAACCGCTCGAGCCCGCGCTGGGCGGCGTCGAAGAGCCGGGCGTGGAAGATGACGCCGGCCGCGTCGACATCTCCGAGCGAAGGATGGAAAGGCGTTTCGACGTGGGCCATGACGGTCGTGGTCGAGGATAGCACGACCCATCTGCTATCAAACCGCCGCGGCCATCGTCCCGCCGACTCCCGGAGATCCCCATGCACGCCGTGCTCGCCGCCGTAGCCCTCGCCCCGCTCGCCGCCGATCCGCCCGCCTTCCGGTACGAGGTCCACGATCCCCAGCGGCCGCTGCCGCCGCTCGTCGATCCGGGTCCGGCCGGACCGCCGGTCGCGCCGCCGTCGGATGCCCTCGTCCTGCTCCCGCTTGCGGGCGGCGACCTCTCGGCCTGGCGCGGCGGCGACGGCGCGGCCCCGAAGTGGATCCTCGCGAACGGCGTGATGACCGTCACCCCCGGCACCGGCGACGTCCGCACCGCGGCGAGTTTCGGTGATTGCCAGCTCCACCTCGAGTGGCTGGTTCCCGCCGACCGGAAGGTCGAGGGCCAGATGGGCGGCAATTCGGGCGTCTTCCTCATGGACCGCTACGAGCTGCAGATCCTCTCGGTGAACGGCAACGAGACCTACGCCGACGGCATGGCCGGTGCCGCGTACGGCCAGTACCCGCCGCTCGCGAACCCGTGCCGTCCGCAAGGTCAGTGGAACGCCTACGACGTCGTCTTCCGCGCCCCGCGATTCAAGGCCGACGGATCGCTCGAGTCGCCCGCGCGGCTGACCGTGCTCTTCAACGGCGTCCTCGTCCAGGACGGCATCGAGCTGCTCGGCACCACCGCCCATAAGGCGCGGGCGTCGTACTCGGCCCACGGGCCCGGGCCGATTCGCCTGCAGGATCACGGCGATCCGATCCAGTTCCGCAACATCTGGGTCCGCCCGCTCGAGCCGCGTCGCGCGGCGGAGTGAGTCCGGACGGAAGGAGTCGACATGGGCTGGTATCTCCGGCGCTCGAAATCGTTCGGCCCGTTCCGCCTCAACCTCTCGAAGCGGGGCATCGGGTGGTCGCTCGGCACCCGCGGGCTTCGCGTCGGCCGCTCGGCCACCGGCCGCAGGACCACGCACGTCTCGATTCCCGGGACGGGCCTCGGATACCGGAAGTCGGGCACCGGGTGCCTCGTGATGCTCGCGGCGGTGCCCACCGGGGCCGCGCTCGTCCGTTGGCTGGCTTCGTGAGCCCCGACCGCATCCGCGGACACCGCGACGCGTACTTCCCGCCAGACCAGCGCCTGACCAGCGCCTGACCGGCCCCCGTGCCGTACGATCGGACCGACATGACCCCCGCCGCCCCGACCTTCCGCCGACCGGCCCCGCTCGGCTTCACCGTGACCGAGCTGCTCGTGGTCATCGCGATCATCGCGGTGATCGTCGCGCTCCTGCTGCCCGCGGCCGGGCAGCTGCGGGCGAACGCCCGTTCGGCCAAGGACCTCCTGAACCAGCGAAGCCTCGTGCAGGCGAACCTCGCCTACGCGACCGAGAACGCCGGCTACTTCGCCAGTCCCCGCACCAACTGGGACAACCCCGCGGTCCGTCACAGCTGGGTGAAGACCACCGGCATCCAGAATCCCGAGAACGAGACGAACCTCTCGACCGGCACCCTCTGGAACTACCTCAACGCGACCGCCGAGGCGTACCGGTCGCCGCTCGACCCGACCGACCGCATCCGCTCGTA
>JBIKVN010000164.1:0-7427 GCA_044356865.1 Phycisphaerales bacterium
TCATCACGTAGATCGCCGAGCGGTACTGCGTGCCGATGTCGGGTCCCTGGCGATTGAGCGTGGTCGGGTCGTGGATCTTGAAGAAGAACCGCACCAGCTGCTCGTAGGAGACCTTCTTCGGGTCGAAGATCACGCGAACCACCTCGGCGTGTCCGGTATCGCCCGAGCAGACCGCCTTGTAGGTCGGGTTCGGTTCCGAGCCACCCGCGTAGCCGCTCTCGGCGTCGAGCACGCCGGGGACCTGCGCGAAACGGTCCTCGACGCCCCAGAAGCAGCCGCCCGCGAAGTAGGCGACCGCGGGCTGGCTCTCGGGCGGCAGCGGCTCGCCCTTCGCGATGAACTTGAGGGCGGCCGAATTGAGGCAGTAGCGCTTGCCGGTCGGCGGCGGGCCGTCGTCGAAGACGTGTCCGAGATGGGCGCCGCTGCGGGCGTCGAGGATCTCGGTGCGGACCATGCCGTGGCTCCGGTCGACCTTCTCGATGATGTGGTCGGGATCGAACGGGGCGAAGAACGACGGCCAGCCGGTGCCCGAGTTGAACTTCGCCGAGCTCGCGAAGAGCGGCAGGCCGCCCGCGACGCAGACGTAGATTCCGTCCTTCTTGTTGTCGAGCAGCGTCCCGCAGAAGGGCCGCTCGGTCTCGGCGCTGAAGCAGATCTTGTCCTCCTCGGTGGTGAGGGTCTTGCGGATCGCGGCGATCTGCTCGGGAGTGAGCGGGGTCAGGTCGTAACCGGACTTCGAGAGGCGGGGCAGGGGCGTCTTCACGGGAGAGGCTTCCGGGGTCGGGGCGGTCGGGGGAGCGAGCGAGAGGAAGGCGGAGAGGATCGCAGGCAGAATCATGGCGGGGATCGGGGCGAGGATCATGCGGGGCTCCGGGCGTGGGGCTTCGGGGAGGAAGGCCGCAGGGTAGGCGGGCTTGGCGTCAGGGATGGGGTAAGGTGGGCCCGGTGGGATTTGAACCCACACGCCGGAGTGACCCGGCCGCGGCTTTTAAGGCCGCTGCGTCTGCCGTTTCGCCACGGGCCCCGGTCTGATCGTACCGGCCGGGACCGGAACTTCCGCGGTTCGGGTAGGTTCCGCACCCACCGATGTCGCGATCGTCTTCCCGTTTTCGTCCCCTCGCCCTCGCGGTCCTCTTCCCGGTCCTCTTCCCGATTCTCGGCTGCGAGCCGGGCAAGCCCGCGGCGGTCGCCCCGTCGCCCCCGACCGTGGTGGTCGCGACCGTCGAGCGGCGGGACGTGCAGATCCACGCCGACACCGTGGCCCGCACCGAGGCGAAGGACTCGGTCGAGATCTTCGCCCGGGTCAAGGCGACGCTCCTGGCCCGCGAGTTCACCGAGGGATCGGTGGTGGCGGCGGGCGCGGTCCTCTACCGGCTCGATCCGGCCGAGTATCAGGCGATCCTCGGTTCGGCCGAGGCGCTGGTCGCGAAGGCCGAGGCTGATCTCAGGCTCGCCCGCGAGCAGGTCACGGTGCGGACCGCCGAGGCGGGGCTGGCCGAGGCGAAGGCCCGCAAGGTCAAGGCCGACGAGGACCTCGCGAGGCTCGAGCCGCTCGTCGCGGCCGACGCCGCGCCGCGGCAGGACCTCGACGCCGCCCGGGCCGCGGTCGAGGTCGCCACCGCCGGGGTCGACGCCGCCGACGCGACGCTGGTCAACTCGAAACTCCGCGAGGCGGTCGGCATCGAGGTCTCGGTCGCGGGCCTCGCGAAGGCGAAGGCCGACCGCGACCGGGCCCGGATCGACCTCTCGTACTGCACGATCACCGCGCCGTTCGCGGGCCGCATCGGGAAGAGCGAGGTCGCGATCGGCGACTTCGTCGGCCCGGGCCTCACCGACCGCCTCGCGGCGATCTCGAGCGTCGACCCGATCCGCGTCTCGATGGCGATCATCGAGGAGACCTACCTCGCCTTCGAGGCCGCGGTCGGGCGCGAGGACGGGCGCGAGGAGGCCGACGTCCGCTCCGACCTGCCGATCACGCTCACGCTCGCCGACGGCAGTACCTACGCCCATTCCGGCCGCTTCACCTTCGGCGAGCGCGACTTCGACCGGGAGACCGGCACGCTCACCGTCTACGCCGAGTTCCCGAACCCCGAGGGCCTGCTGCGGCCGGGACAGTTCGCCCGGGCCCGCTTCCTGTCGGCGACGGTCCGGGGCGCCGCGGTCATTCCCGAGCGGGCGGTCGTCGAGGTGCAGGCGAGCCGCGGGGTCTGGACGGTCGGCGACGACGGCGTGGCCCGGCTGAAGACGGTGGTCCTTGGCGAGAAGGCCGGCGACGGCCTCGTGATCGTCGAGAGCGGCCTCGAGCCGGGCGAGCGGATCGTGGTCGAGGGGCAGGTCAAGATCCGCGGCGGCGGCAAGGTCACGCCGGTCGACCGGCCCGCGACGGCAGAGCCCCCGGCTCCCGGCGCGGCGGACCCGGCGGGAGGAACCTGACCCGTGGGACGGTTCTTCCTCGCGCGGCCGGTCTTCGCGATCGTCGTCTCGCTCATCCTCTCGATCGCCGGCCTCGCGAGCATGCTCTCGCTGCCGGTCTCGATGTACCCGCAGATCTCGCCGCCGACCGTCGAGGTCGAGATCAACTACCCCGGCGCGAACGCATCGACCGTCGAGGCCGCGGTCGCGAGCCCGGTCGAGAGCGAGATCAACGGCGCGGAGGGCATGATCTACTTCGCGAGCAAGTCGACGAGCGACGGTCGCTATGTCCTGACCTGCACCTTCGAGGTCGGCACCGACCTTGACCTCGCGAACGTCGACGTGAACAACCGGGTGCAGCGGGCGGCGGCCCGGCTGCCGCCCGAGGCGGTCGCCTACGGCCTCGCGGTGCGGAAGAAGTCGCCCGACCTCCTGCAGGCGATCACCGTGCGGGCCGCGGACGGCGGCTACGACGATGTCTTCCTCTCGAACTGGGCGTCCATCAACCTCGTCGACGCGATCGGCCGCGTGCCGGGCGTCGGCTCGACCTCGATGGTCGGGCAGCGCGACTACGCGATGCGGATCTGGCTCAAGCCCGACCGCATGACCAAGCTCGGGCTCACCGCGACCGATGTCGCGGCGGCCATCAAGGAACAGAATGTCCTCGCCCCGGCCGGCGCGATCGGCGCCCCGCCCGCCCGCGACGGCACCGAGTTCCAGCTCACCGTCGACGTGCAGGGCCGCCTGGTGACGCCCGAGCAGTTCGGCGAGATCGTGCTGCGGGCCGAGCCGGACGGCCGCCTGCTCCGGCTGCGGGATGTCGCCCGCATCGAGCTCGCCGCGAAGACCTACTCGAGCTTCGGCCGCATGGGCGACCGGCCCGCGGTCATCGTCCTCGTCTACCAGTTGCCCGGCGCGAACGCCCTCGACGTGGCGAAGGGCGTGGCCGCCGAGCTCGAACGCATCCGGCAGGGGGCCCCGCCCGGGCTCGAGCTCTCGGTCGACTTCGACTACACGCGGTTCGTCTCGTCGTCGATCGAGGAGGTGGTGCACACCCTCTTCGAGGCGTTCGTCCTCGTGATCGTCGTGATCTTCGTCTTCCTCGGGAACGCGCGGGCGACCTTCATCCCGCTGCTCGCGGTGCCGGTCTCGCTGCTCGGGACCTTCGCGCTGTTCGGGCCGCTCGGCTTCTCGCTGAACACCCTCACGCTCTTCGGGCTCGTCCTCGCGATCGGGATCGTGGTCGACGACGCGATCGTGGTCGTCGAGGCGGTCGAGCACCACATCGAGCGGGGCCTCTCGCCGCGGGAGGCGACCGCCAAGGCGATCGACGAGGTCACCGGCCCGGTCATCGCGACCTCGGCGGTGCTGGCCGCGGTCTTCATCCCGGTCGCGTTCATGGGCGGCATCGTCGGGCAGCTCTACCGGCAGTTCGCGCTGACCCTGTCGGTCTCGGTGGTGATCTCGTCGATCGTCGCGCTCTCGCTCACGCCGGCCCTCTGCGGGCTCATCCTCAGGCCGCGAAAGCAAGGCCGCGGCCCGGTCGCCGCGTTCCTCCGCGGGTTCAACCGGGTCTTCGCGGTCGCGACCGGCGGGTACCTCGCCGGCGCCGGCCCGTTCATCCGGAAACCGCTCCTGGCGCTCGTCGCGGCCCTTGCCTTCCTCGGCGGGGCGGGCTGGATGGTGCGGAACACCCCGACCGCATTCGTGCCCAACGAGGACCAGGGCTACTTCTTCGTCGCGATGCAGCTCCCGGACGGGGCGAGCCTCATGCGCACCGAGGACTTCTCGCGGGTCGCGGTGTCGCGGGTCGAGGACATCCCCGGCGTGCGCGAGGTGCTGACCCTCGGCGGGCTGAACCTGCTCAGCGGAAGCTACGGATCGAACGTCACGAGTCTCCTCGTGCTGCTCGACGACTGGAGCGAGCGGACCGATGCGGAACGGAGCCTCAGGTCGATCCTGACCGAGGCCCGCACTCGGCTCGCGGCCCTGCCGGAAGGCCTCACCGTCACCTTCATCCCGCCGCCGATCCCCGGCCTCGGCAACTCGGGCGGCGTGACCTACGAGCTGCAGGACCTCGGAGGCCGCACGCCGCGCGAGCTCGCGGACCGGGCGAACGAGCTCATGGCGAAGGCCTCGGAACGCCCCGAGCTCGCCTCGCTCTACTCGTCGTTCCGCCCCGACGTGCCGCAGGTCCATCTCGAGGTCGACCGCGAGAAGGCCCGCGTGCTCGGGATCCGCATCGACTCGATCTTCCAGTCGCTGCAGACCTTCCTCGGCGGGCTGCAGGTCAACGATTTCAACCTCTTCGGCCGCACCTACAAGGTCACGGTGCAGGCCGACCCCGAGTTCCGCGCGGGCCCCGAGAGCCTCGACGAGATCTGGGTCCGCACCGCCGACGGCCGGATGAGCCCGATCACCGCGGTGGTCACGCAGGGGCGGACGACCGGGCCCGACCTGATCACCCGCTACAACAACGCCCGCGCCGTCGAGATCTCGGCGAATCCCGCGGCGGGCTACACCTCGGGGCAGGCGATCGCGGCGATCGAGGAGGTCGCGGCCGAGGTCGCCCCGCCGGGCAGCGGGCTCGCCGGCGACTGGACCGGCATCGCCTACCAGGAAGTCCAGGCGGGCGGTTCGCAGGGGGCGATCCTCGCCCTCGGGCTCGTCTTCGTCTTCCTCGCGCTGGCCGCCCTCTACGAGAGCTGGGCGATCCCGTTCTCGGTGCTGCTCGGCCTGCCGCTCGGGGCGTTCGGGGCCTTCTTGGGCGTGCGGGCCTTCGGGCTTGCGAACGACACCTATGTCCAGGTCGGGCTCGTGATGCTGATCGGCCTCGCCGCGAAGAACGCGATCCTCATCGCCGAGTTCGCGAAAGCCGGCGTCGACGGCGGGAAGGACGCCCGAACCGCGGCGCTGGACGCGGCGCGGCTGCGCTTCCGCCCGATCCTGATGACGAGCTTCGCGTTCATCCTCGGCACGGTGCCGCTCATGATCAGTTCGGGGGCGGGCGCCGGCAGCCGGCACTCGCTCGGCACCGCGGTCTGCATCGGCATGACCGTGGCGACGATGGTGGGGGTCTTCCTGATCCCGGGGCTGTTCGTGCTGGTCGCGCCGCGGAGGCCGGGAAAGCCGGCCGGGCCGCCCGCCGCGGACGGGGGCCACGCGTGAGCCGCGTCGCGTTCGCCATCCTTGCGTGCGTCTTGGCGGCGACCGTCGCCGGCTGCCGGCTCGGGCCCGAGTACGAGCGGCCCGACGCGAACCCGCCGGTCGCGTTCCGGTTCGCCGAGGGCGGGCCCTCCGCCTCCGAGGCCGACGCCCTCGTCGAGGGCCCGCCGGAGGGCAGCGACGCCGCGACCTTCGGCGACCTCGACTTCTGGCAGGTCTACGCCGACGCGACGCTCGTCGGCTACATCCGCGAGGCGCTCGTCGCGAGCCCGACGGCATTGATCGCGACCGAACGCGTGCTGCAGGCCCGGGCCGCGTGGGAGTTCGCCTTCGGGGCGCAGCTGCCGCAGGTCGGCGTGGGCGGCGGCTGGGACTCGGTCGGCATCTCGCAGAACGGCTTCCCCAAGTTCCCCAACGAGAACGTCGGCAGCGAGGGCACGCTCGGCGGCAACTTCTCGTGGGACGCCGACCTCTTCGGCCGCCTCGCGAGCGCGACCGAGGCCCGGCGGCAGGAGTACCTCGCGAGCGAGGCGAACCGCCGGGCGGTCTACACGGCCCTCGGCGCGGATGTCGCGAAGGCCTACCTCCTCGTCCTTGACCTCGACCGCCGCATCGACGTCGCCCGGCAGACCCGCGAGACCCGCCGGAAGAGCCTCGAGCTGGTCACGCTGCGGCGCGACCGCGGCGTCGCGAGCGCCATGGACGTGCGGCAGGCCGAGACGCTGCTCTACCAGGCGTCGGCGGCGGTGCCGATCTTCGAGGGCTCCCTCGGCGAGGCCGAGAACGCCCTGAGCCTGCTGCTCGGCCGCAACCCCGGGCCGATCGAGCGGGGGAAGCCGATCTACGAGCAGGTGATGCGGGCGGAACTGCCGCCGGGGCTGCCGTCGGAACTCCTCGGCCGCCGCCCGGACCTCGTCGCCGCCGAACGCAACCTCGAGGCGACGAACGCCCGCATCGGCGAGGCGAAGGCGCAGTTCTTCCCGACCATCGGCCTCACCGCGGTCGGGGGTTTCCAGAGCGACGCCCTCTCGAACCTTTTCAACGGCAGTTCGGCGTTCTGGACCGCGGGCGTCTCGGCCCTCCAGCCGGTCTTCACCGGCGGTCGGCTCGAGGCGAACCTGCGCGGCGCCGAGGCCCGGCAGCGCGAGGCGACGCTCGGCTACATCCTCGCCGTGCAGCGGGCCTTCCGCGAGGTCAGCGACGGGCTCGTCGCGTACCGGTACGCCCGCGAGTACCGCATCGAGCAGGACCGCCTCACGAGCACCCTCGAGGACCAGGCCCGGCTCTCGCAGCTCCGCTACAAGGGTGGCATCACGAGCTACCTCGAGGTGCTCGATTCGGAACGCCTCTACTTCCAGTCGGAACTCGAGCGGTCGAACGCGTGGCGGCTCGAGTTCGAGGCGGTGGTCAGGCTCTACCGGGCCCTCGGCGGCGGCTGGCGGCTGCCGGACGGCCCGCCCGGCGGGATCGCCCGCGAGGAGGTCGCGCCATGAGGCCGTTCGCCGTCGCCGTTCTGCTCGGGCTTGCCGGATGCGCCGCAAGCCCCTCCCTCGAGACCCGCGAGGAGCTGGTCGCCCGCCGGAACCGCGAGGGCGAGGCGGTGGCCGGGCTCTCGAAGGCCTCGCTCGAGGCCGCCCTCCGCCGCCTCGATCGCGACGGGGGCGGCGACGGCCGCTTCGACCTTCTCATCCTCTCGGGCGGCGGCGACTTCGGGGCGTTCGGGGCGGGCTTCCTCTACGGCTGGGCGATGGCCGACGACCCCGAGCTTCGCATGCCCGAGTTCGACATGGTCTCGGGCACCAGCACCGGGGCGATCCTCGCCCCGCTCGCCTTCACCGGCCGCGAGCCCG
>JBIKVN010000165.1:0-7412 GCA_044356865.1 Phycisphaerales bacterium
TGACCTGCGGGTCCTGCTCGAACGAGCCGAGGGTGATGTGCGGCATCCGCTCCTTGAGGAGGGCGAGGCCCTTCGCGGTGACCTTCCCGCCCTCGACGAGGCTCGGGTCGGTCATGAGGTTCTCGGGGAAGAGCTCGCCCTGCTGGATCTTGAACGGCTTGTCGGGCGTCGAGAACTTCTTCTCGAGCCGGAAGACGATGTCGAGGTAGTCGATCGACTCGGCGCCGAGATCGCCGGTAAGGGTGGCGTCGGGGGTGACATCCTCGGCGTCGACCCCAAGGGCTTCCTCAAGTACTTCTTGCACGTCGGCTTGGATCTGATCGCGAGTCTTCATGAGAGTTCCGGAGATCGTCTTTCAAAGGAGCGGCGGGCCGAATCATGACCGATCGGGCCGTGTTCCCGCGAGTTACGGGACCTTGGCCGAGACGGCCGCCGTGTCAGGACTGGCTTCGGACGGACCCTCCGGATCCATCTTCAGCGGTCGCATTGTAAAGCGTCCGGAGACCGCCGTGTCCGGGGGGCGATCCTGACCGGGCCGCAGGACCGTTCCCTGCCCGCGGAAACTGACCGAGCCATCCGGGAGCACCTTGTCGACCTCGACCTCGACCCGCAGCGACTCGCCGGGCCGGACGAACGAGCCGTACCGCAGGGCCCTCACCCCGCCGAGCACGAACCGGGGCCGACCCCGGACCGCAAGCACCTCCCGGGCGGCCTGGACCATCGCCTCGACCATGAACACCCCGGGCAGCACCGGGAAGCCGGGGAAGTGGTCGCCGAGATACTCCTCGGCGGCGGTCACGTTCTTCAGCGCGACGGCGCGGTCCGGGCCCCGCTCGAGCACCGTGTCGATGAGACGAAAATGCATGGGCCGGGAAGGTAGCCGCCTTTCACCCGCGATGCCTCGGCCGGTCGATAACGGCGGGTCATGCCGAGCAAGAAAAGCAGCGTTTCGGGCGGCTCAAGCCGCGGGTCGGAAGAGACGACTTCATTCGCGGGCGGGCTTCGGGAGGTCCTGTCGTGGATCCTGCCCGAGTCGACGAGCGGGCGGTTGATGGTCTGGCTGGCGGCGGGAGCGGCCTGGGTGCTGGCTGTGGCCGCCCTGGCGAGCTTCCACGCCGCGGACTGGCCGTCTCACGTGGTGGCGGTCCACAACGATCCGGCTCGGAACCTCGTCGGGGGAATCGGGGCGTGGACGGCCTATTGGTCGTACGCGATCTTCGGTCTCGGGGCGTGGATCCCGTTGCTCTTCATCGGCATCGCCCTGGGCATGGTCGCGACCGGCCGCGACCTCACGCATCCCCTGGTGCGATCGCTCGGTGTCGGGCTGATGATGCTCGCGATCGCGGGCCTGCACGCCCACTGGTTCCCCTCGCTCGGGGTGCTGACCGGCGCCGACGCGGGCATGTTGCCGCAGTGGATCGCCGACCAGTTCTTCCCCCGCTTCGGCGGATTCGGGACGAGCGTGGTGCTGCTGCTGACCCTTGCGGTCGGGGCCCTGGTCGCCATGGACGAGGTGGTGCTCGCCCTGCCGGCGGCCCTGACTCGGACCTTCGGGTTCCTCGAGCCGGTGCTGGCGTTCGATTGGGCCGGTTCGCTCGCGAAGCTTCGCGGCTCGCGCACCGCCGCGCCGGTTCCGGTCGCGGCCGGCGGCCCGGTGGATGGGTGGGAAGGCGCCACCGTCGTCGACCGGACCCGCGAGGCTGATGTCGCGGAGGCGGAAGAGGAAGAGGTCGACCAGGACGACGAGCTCGAGTCTTCGGATGACGAGGAGGTCGATGCCGAGGACGACGAAGACGAGGACGCCGAGGAGGCTGAGGACGATGCCGACGAGTCGGGCGTCGCCGTCATCGACGAGGACGAGCACGACGAGGAGGAACTCGAGGAGAAGGCCTACGCCGCGTACGAGAAGCAGTTGAAGGCCGAGGAGGCCCGCAAGGCCAAGGCCGATGCGAAGGCCGCCATCGCAGCCGCGACTCCCCCCACTCCCGTCGCCGCCGACGCCGAGAAGCCCGGACTCACGGACGAGGAGCTCCGGGCCAAGATCGCGAGACTTCCCGTGAAGATGGCGAGCGGCCAGAAGGTCGTCGCCCGCGACGAGGACATCCCGCGGCCGGAGAACTACGAGGGTTACCGCTTCCCGACCCTCGAGCTGCTCGAGGATCCCGAGGGCAACTTCTCGCAGAAGATGGAGTCGTTCGTCCGCGAGCAGGCCCAGGTGCTCGAGCAGACCCTGCGGACCTTCCAGATCGAGGGCGAGGTCGTCGGCATCGAGAGCGGTCCGGTGGTCACCCTCTACTCGGTCGAGCTCGCCCCCGGCACGCGGGTGGCTCGGCTCGAGACGATCGCGAAGGACATCGCCCGCTCGCTGCAGGCCCCGAACATCCGGATCATCGCGAACATGGTCGGCCGCACCGCGGTCGGCATCGAGGTCCCCAACCGCACCAAGGAGAAGGTGCGGCTCAAGGAACTCATGTCGGGCGGGCAGTCGGAAGGCATGACCCTGCCGATGTTCCTCGGCAAGGACTCGGCGGGCGAGCCGGTCGTCCTTGACCTTGCCCGGATGCCGCACATGCTCATCGCCGGCACCACCGGCTCGGGCAAGAGCGTGTGCATGAACACCATCATCATGAGCTGGCTGTACACCAAGCGGCCGGACGAGCTGAAGCTGGTGCTCGTCGACCCGAAGATGGTCGAGATGGCCCAGTTCTCCGACATCCCCCACCTCATGGCCCCGGTCATCACCGACATGAGCAAGGCCGCGGGAATCCTGGAGTGGGCGGTCAACAAGATGGAGGAGCGGTACGAGCTGCTCAAGGGCGCCGGGGTCCGCGACATCAAGGGCTACAACGAGCTCGACGAGGCCGAACGGTACGCCCGTTTCGACGCGGTCGAGGACGCGGAAAAGGCCCGCGTGCCGCGGAAGCTTCCGTACATGGTCTTCGTGATCGACGAGCTCGCCGACCTCATGATGACCCACAAGGAGGTCGAGCATTCGATCGTCCGCATCGCCCAGAAGGCCCGGGCGGTCGGGATCCACCTGATCCTCGCGACCCAGCGGCCGCAGGCGAACGTGGTGACCGGCCTGATCAAGAGCAACATGCCCTGCCGCATCTCGTTCAAGGTCGCCAGCGGCATGGACAGCCGGATCGTGCTCGACCAGAAGGGCGCCGAGCTGCTCCTCGGCCACGGCGACATGATGGTGGTGACGCCGAGCTCGACCGACATCCGCCGCTGCCAGGGCACGCTGGTCACCGATGGCGAGACGCGCAAGGTCTCGCGGTTCCTCAAGGACATCGCGACGCCGAGCTTCGAGCGGAGCCTCCTCGCGATCCGCGGGGCGTCGTCGAAGGGCGACGAGGGAGGCGGCGAGGGCGGCGGCGAGCCCGACGACGGCGAACGGGATCCGCTGTTCGAGAAGGCCGTCGAGATCATGATCGAGAGCGGCCGCGGCTCGGTCAGCCTGCTGCAGCGGCGGCTCGCGATCGGCTACGGTCGGGCCAGCCGGCTGGTCGACCAGATGGGCCTGGCCGGGATCCTCGGCGAGCACAAGGGCTCGGTGGCCCGCGAGGTGGTCATCACCCTCGACGACTGGCACCGCATGAAGGCGATGCACGATCAGTCGGAAGGCGGCGAGGATGGCGGCGGCGTCCCCGACGAGTTCGAGGGCGAATACCGGAACTGAGCCGGCGCCGAGAAATGGAAAAGGCGGGGCGAGAGACCTTCCGGGAATCCCTCACCCCGCCGGGGTGGTTACGAGGATGTCGGTGCGGGCTCAGTAGGTGATCGGTCCCCAGTTGGCCAGCACCGCCGCGAGGTCGCCGCCGCCGACGATCCCGTCGCCGTCAAGGTCGCCGACCGGCGGGTCGAGCACGCCCCAGAGGGCGAGCACGAAGCCGAGGTCCACGGGCCCGACGGTGCCGTCGAGGTCGAAGTCGCCGAGGGCGTACTCGCAGTCGTCCGGGATGCCGTCGGCGTCCTTGTCGGTGACGACTCCGCCCTCGATCTCGCACGAGTCGGCGAAGCCGTTCCCGTTGCAGTCCTTCTCGAGACCGTCGGCGATGTCGCAGGAATCGGGCACGTCGTTGCCGTTGCAGTCCGCCTCCTGGCCGGTGGCGATCTCCCAGTCGTCGGGCTTCGCATCGGCGTCGCAGTCGGGCTCGCAGGCGTCGAGGACCAGGTCGCCATCGACGTCCGGCGCCCCCGCCGCGATCTCCTGGAGGTCGGGCGTGCCGTTCTCGTTGCAGTCCGACTGGCAATCGTCGGGCGTGCCGTCGGAATCGAGGTCGGTCGAGTCGCCTCCGAGGATGTCGCAGGCATCGAGCGAGCCGTTCCCGTTGCAGTCGTGCGAGGCCTGGACGCCCCAGTGCACGAGGTCGACCGAGACCCACGACTGGCCGCCGCAGGAGGCCGCGCTCACCGTCGGCGAGGTCGAGATCTGGATCGAGACCGTGCCGTCCTCGGCCGCCGCGTTCCAGGTCGCCCTCGGGATGACGAGCGTCGTCGTCGCGGCGGTGGCCGGGCAATCGCCCTCCGCGCCGTTGAAGATCACCTGGGACGTCCCGCCGTCGATGGAGACGAGCATGAACCGGGTCACGCCGGCGAGATTCGCGACCGCCGAGAAGTCAAGGGTCACGTCTCCGGTCGACCGCAGCGCCCCGGTGACCGAGACCGACTGAGACGAGCCGGACCCGATCGGACCGAGCTGGCCGCTCGCGAACTCGAAGGACTGCAGGCCCTGGCAGCTGTCGGGGATGCCATCGCCGTGGCAATCGGGCACGCCGGCTGCGATCTCGCAGGCATCGCCCACATCATCGGAGTTGCAGTCCGCCTGGGCCGGATTCGCGATCGCCACGCAGTTGTCCTGGCAATCGGCGACGCCGTCGACATCCGTGTCGGTGTCGGCGACGCCGCAGCCGCAGATGCCCGGAGCCGTCTTGTCGGCGTCCGCCGGGCAGCCGTCGACGCAGTCGGCGGTGCCGTCGGAATCCGTGTCGGTGTCGGGATTGCCGCAGCCGCACTGGCCGGGCGAGGTCTTCGTGGCGTCGGACGGGCAGCCGTCGATGCAGTCCGCCGTGCCGTCGCCGTCACCGTCGCTATCCGGGGTGCCGCAGCCGCAAGCGCCCTCGGCGATCTTGTTCGGATCGCTCGGGCAACCGTCGACGCAGTCCAGCGTGCCGTCGCCGTCGCCGTCGGTGTCGGCCACGCCGCAACCGCAGGTGCCGGGCGAGGTCTTGTTCCCGTCGGTCGGGCAGCCGTCGTTGCAGTTCGGGGTGCCGTCGGAATCCGAATCCGTGTCGGCCACGCCGCAGCCGCAGGTACCGGGGGCGAGCTTGTTCGCGTCGTTCGGACAGCCGTCGTTGCAGTCCGGAGTGCCGTCGGAATCAGAATCCGTGTCGGCCACGCCGCAACCGCACGCGCCCGACGCGACCTTGTTCGGATCGTTCGGGCAGCCGTCGTTGCAGTTCGGCGTGCCGTCGGAATCAGAATCCGTGTCGGCCACGCCGCAGCCGCAGGCGCCCGGCGTCGTCTTGTTGATGTCGTTCGGGCAACCGTCGTTGCAGTCGAGCGTCAGGTCGCCATCGGTGTCGATGTCGGCCACGCCGCATCCGCAGGTTCCCGGCGAGAGCTTGTTCGCATCGCGCGGGCAGCCGTCGGCGGAGTCGGGCGTACCGTCGCCGTCGTCATCGAGATCGCTGCAGTCGTCGAGACCGTCGTCGTCGGTGTCGGTCCCGTCGCAGAGCGTCGGCGAGGCGAAGAGGCGCACGGCGCCACCGGCGGGCGGGGTGTGCTTCGGAGCCCCGACCAGGATGGTCTCGGCGTCAATCGCGACCGCGGTCCCGAAGGCCGATGCCGAGGTTCCGCCCGACGGGAGAGCCAGGCGATCGTGGGTCCGCCACGAACCGTCGGTGAGCCTGGTCATGACCACGGCGGTGCCGCGACCGGCGATGCCGCCGACGGTGTCGTTGGGCGAGCCGGCGACGAGCGCCATGCCGTCGCCGCGGAGGGCGACCGCGGCGCCGAACTGCTCGCCGGCGACACGATCGACCGGCACCAGTTCGACGCGACCCCAAGAACCGGAAACCAAGGTGCAGAGGGTCACCGCGCCGGAATCGACTCCGGCCGCGGTGTCGGCGAGCGGGGCTCCACCCGCGACCACCGTACCGGCGTCGTTGACGGTCACCGAGGAACCAAGCCGAGCGCCGCTGAGCGGCGACGGCGAAACGAGCCGCGCCGTCGACTGGATGAGACCGGTCGAGCTGATGCCGTGCACCAGAATCGCGCCGCAGTTCGAGACCCCACCCTCGTCGTCGCCCGGGACGCCGACCGCAAGGGTCGGAGCGGCTTCCGAACCGCCCAGCGCGACCGACGATCCATAATGGTCATCGACGGTCACCGGCTCGCCCGAACGGGTCGCCGTGGTGACCCATGAGGAGCCGTTGAACCGCATCACCATGACCTCGCCCGAGTCGGACTTCGCCGACGAGTTGGCGAAAGGTGTACCGAGGGCGAGGAACGAGCCGCGGACCGCCACCGCCTGGCCGAAGCTCGCGCCCGTGCCCGGCGTCGGCCGCTGGATGGACTGCTCAAGAGCCCATGACCCGTCAGAGCCTCGGCGATAGACGAAGACACCGCCGCAATCGGTCTTCCCGCTGGCGTCAAGGCCAGGAGCGCCGACCACGAGGACATCACCGTGGATGCCGACGGCCCGCCCGAAGAAATCGCCAGTCACGGGGCTGGGCGGGAACACTTGGGCTTCGAGGGTCCAGGCACTGCCCGTGCGGCGGTAGATCCGCACGCTGCCGGCGTTGGTGCGCGACGAGTGGTCGTCGAGCGGCAGGCCAATCGCGGCGACGGTGCCGTCGAGCGAGATGGATGCGCCGAACTCATCGCCGATGGCGTTACCGGTCACCTCAAGATCGCCCAGCGACGGGAGATCCTCCGCGGTGAGGCAGTCGAGAAGACCGTCGGAGTCGGCGTCGGTGTCCGCCGTGCCGCAGCCGCAGGTGCCGGGGGTGGTCTTGGCGGAGTCGCTGGGGCACTGGTCTCCGGCGACCGCGACATAGCCGGCGGGTTGGGTGCACTGGGTAAGGGTCACGGCGGGATCGCCGGCGCCGTCACCATCGGTGTCGCCGTACCAGGTCGGGGCATCGGTCGCACCGACGTCCGTCGTGCCGTCGCAGTCGTTGTCCACGCTGTCGCAGACTTCCGTCGCCGCCGGGTTCACCGCCGCCGCCGTGTCGTCGCAGTCGTCGTCGTTCGCCACGTAGCCCGAGGGCTGCGTGCAGGCGGTCGTCGTGACCGCCGCGTCGCCGTAGGTGTCGACGTCGGTGTCCGCGTACCAGGTCGAGGCGTCGGTCGCGCCGACGTCCGTCGTCCCGTCGCAGTCGTTGTCCACGCTGTCGCAGACCTCC
>JBIKVN010000166.1:0-7411 GCA_044356865.1 Phycisphaerales bacterium
TCGCCGCCGACGATCTCGACGTGAGCCGCTTCCTGAACTCGCTCGGGGCGATCCCGATCCTGAAGGGCGTGCGGCTCGACGCGACCGAATCGAAGGAGATCGCCGGCCGCACCATGCGGCAGTTCCGTATCTCGATGCGGATCGAGCCCGACGCGAATCTCCGCACGCTCGGCACCGAGCCGATCCCCGCCCCGCAGGATCCGATGCGGATCCCGTCCGACACCCGCGCCGGGGCGATCGAGCCCGTCGCCGCGACGAACGGAGGAACCGAATGAGCACCTTCCGCATCGGCGCCCGCGAGCTGCTCTTCATGGGCGTGCTCGCGGCGGTCCCCATCGCAAGCTACTTCTTCGTGTTCGCCCCGCGAAACGCCCAGATCGCGACCGCCCGCGGCGAGATCGCGGCGAAGGAATCGCAGCTCGCGTCGCTCCGCACCGTGACCGCCCGCATCGCGAACATCGACGAGGAGATCGTCCGCTGGGAGGAGGCCCTGCGCCGCCTCGACGAGCGGCTGCCCGGCGAGGAGGGCGTCGACGGCATCCTCGAGCAGATCACCGCACTCGCCAAGTCGCACCAGCTGGCGGTGGCGAGCGTGAAGGGCGAGCGGCCGATTCCCGCCGCCGAGTACATGGAACTGCCGCTCCGCACCGTCGTCGAGGGCGACTTCGCCGGCTTCCACCGGTTCCTCGTCGACCTCGAGGCCCTGCCGCGGATCACCCGCATCCACCGCATGAACCTGGTCCGCAGCGACTTCGACCCGTCGAAGCGGAACGACCGCGGCGACGAGGCCCGCGGTCCGCTCAAGGCCGAGTTCACGCTCAGCATCTACTTCGACCCCGGCGACGCGCCGCGGTACGAAACCAAGGGAGGAAGGAACGATGTCCGCACGTCCAAGTGAAATCGAGCCGGCTTTCGACGAGACCGACGGCGACGCGTTCGCCGCGGGAAACGAGACCGAGACCGCCTCGGGCGGCGGCACCGTCCGCCGCCGGCTGCCGGCCCGCACGCTGCTCATGGGGGCCTTCGTCGCGGTCGCCGCGGGAAGCCTCTGGTCGATGCGGGCGATCGATCGCGCCCAGGCCTCGGGCCCGGTCGCCGGCGGTGACGCCGAGCGCGAGATCCGCGCCGCCCTCGAGGAGAGCCGCGGGACGGCTCGCGAGACCGATGCGAAGGTCCTGCTCGATCTGGTCGAGAGCCCGACCGGCCCGGTCTCCGAGTCGATCGGCCGCGACCCGTTCCGGACCTGGGGGACCTCCGACGATGCCGGCGGCGCGGCCGGACCCTCGCCCGACGAGGCCGAGCTCGCCGCCCGCCGCTGGGACGATGCGGTCGACGCGTCGGCGGCGACGATCCGCATCATCTCGGCGATGGTCGGAAGCGGCGGCGGC
Organism: Phycisphaerales bacterium; assembly: GCA_044356865.1. Classification (GTDB taxonomy): domain Bacteria; phylum Planctomycetota; class Phycisphaerae; order Phycisphaerales; family SM1A02; genus JBEIUL01. Next base: position 1,389 of record JBIKVN010000166.1, read on the forward strand.
GTCGCCAACGTGAACGGGCACATGATGCGGCCCGGGGACACCTTCGAGGTCGAGGGCGTCGACGGCGAGTTCCGCATCGACGCGATCACCCGCGACGGCGTGGCCCTGGTCGCGACCGACGCCGCGACGGGGCGCACCCGGCCCGTGACGGTGCCGATCGTGCGCCGCTGGTGAGACGAGCATTCCGGGGGAGGACACGCGTGGCCCGATTCGACTTCGACGACCTGTTGCGGGATCTCGCGCTTCCCCGCGCCGACGCCCCGCGCGAGCCGAGCCCGGCGGTCGCTCTGGCCGCCGCCGCGGCGGCCCGGCCGGCGGCGCCCGCCGCCGACGAGCACCTGAGCGACCTCTGGGTGCCCGACGCCCCCGCCCGCCCCGCGGCGCCGGGTGACCTCGGGCAGCTGCTGCTGTCCCGCGGGACGGTCGACGCCGAGCGGCTGCTCACCGCCCACCGGGTCCTGCGGCAGACCCCGGGCAAGCGGCTCGCGACGCTCCTCGTCGAGATGGGCACCGACGAGGCGGCGGTGCAGGAGGCCGTGGCCTCGCTCGTCCGCATCCCGTTCGAGCGGATCGACCTGAAGCGACGCGACGGCGTCGACGAGAGGTCGATCGCCCGCCTCGGCAGCGACTTCTGCCGCGAGCATCTCGTGCTGCCGCTCCGCGCGGACGGCACGCGGCTCGTGGTGGGATCGACGCAGCCCGAGGACGTGTTCCTGCTCGACGAGGTGAAGCGCCGCCTCGGCACCGCGGCGGTGAAGCATGTCCTGCTCACCGCCACCGACATCCAGGCCGCCCTCCAGAACCTCACCGAGTCCTCCGCCGAGGAGGTCGACGTCGACGAGATCCTCGCCGACGTCGACGAGGACGACGTCGAGGTCGAGAAGGAAGCCGACGCGGGCGACGATATCGAGGCGGAGGCCGAGAGCTCGCCGGTCGTCCGCTACGTGAACCACATCATCCAGACCGCGGTGCGGGACGGGGCCTCCGACATCCACATCGAGCCCGACGACCGGGCCCTCAAGGTGCGCTTCCGCATCGACGGCATCCTGTTCGAGGCGATGAACCCGCCGAAGAAGATGCACGCGGCCCTCACCAGCCGCATCAAGATCATGGCCAACCTCGACATCGCGGAGCGCCGCATGCCGCAGGACGGCCGCATCCGGGCCACGGTGCTCGGCCGCAAGCTCGACCTCCGCGTCTCGACCGTGCCGAGCTCGAAGGGCGAGAAGACCGTGATGCGCATCCTCGACAACCGCTCGATCTCGGTCGGCCTCGACGACCTCGGCTTCGCCGAGGGCACCTTGCTCGACTGGAAGCGGCAGATCGCCGAGCCGCACGGGATCATCCTCGTGACCGGCCCGACCGGCAGCGGCAAGACGACCACGCTCTACTCCTCGCTGCGGCAGATGGACATCCGCCGCCTGAACGTCTCGACCGTCGAGGATCCCGTCGAGTACAACCTCTCGGGGATCACCCAGATCCAGACCCACGAGAAGATCGGGATGAACTTCGCGAAGGCCCTCAAGGCCCTGCTGCGGCAGGATCCCGACGTGGTCATGGTGGGCGAGATCCGCGACCTCGAGACGGCCCAGACCGCGATCCAGGCGGCGCTCACCGGCCACCTCGTGCTCTCGACGCTGCACACCAACGACGCCCCGAGCTCGGTCACGCGGCTCATCAACATCGGGATCGAGCCGTTTCTCGTCGGCGCGGCCCTCAACGGCGTGCTTGCCCAGCGGCTCGTGCGGCGGATCTGCCGCGCGTGCGCCGCCGAGCAGCCGATGCCCGTCGACCTTCGCGACTATCTCCGGTCCCACGGCTTCGCCGGCGACGCGGTGCCGGCCGGCCGCGGCTGCCCCGCCTGTCGCGAGACCGGCTACGCCGGCCGCCTCGGGATCTACGAGATGCTGGTCCTCGACGACCTGCTCCGCGACCGGATCGCGGCGAGCCCGAACGTGGTCGACTTCCGCCGGACCTGCCTCGAGCGCGGCATGGTCTCGCTGCGCCAGGACGGTTTCGCGAAGGTCCGCCAGGGCCGCACCACGGTCGAGGAAGTGCTGCGGGTGACCGAGACCGAGGGTTGAATCCGCTCAGCGCACGAGGCCGATCACGAGCGCGAGCCACATCGCGGTCGCGAAGCCGGTCTTGAGGAACGCCCCGGCCAGCCGGCCCGCGACGGCGCCCGCCGCCGGGGCCGCGGTCTCGCGCAGCGTCCGTCCGCCGCCCGAGAGCTCGCCGACGATCGCCCCGATCGCGGCGCCGGCGACCGCGCCGATCAGGCTTCCCACGATCGGCAGCAGGAAGATCGTCCCCAGCACGGCCCCGGCGAGGCTTCCGACGATCGCCCCGATCATGCCGCGCCGGCTCGCCCCGCCGGTCTTCGCCCCGGCGGCGCCGGCGAGCGTCTCGGCGATCTCGGCCACGACGGCGAGGCCGACGATCGCGAGGAAGGTCCACCACGAGAGCAGGGGGCCCGGGGCGAACAGGTCGTGAACCTTCACGCTCGCCGCGGCCAGCACCACGATCCAGGTCCCGGGCAGCGTCACCGCCTGCAGCACGATCCCGATCGCCCCGAGCGTCGCCGCCCCGATCGCAAGCGTGATCGAGAGGGCCGCCCACGCATTCACGGCGAATCGCCCGCCCGCGGCGTCGCCGCCACGACGGCCAGCCGGCTCCCGTCGATCTTCCACGCCGATCGCCCGCCGTCGCGCCAATCGACGGTGATCGACTCGGCCCCGTCGGCCGCGACATGCACCGCCGAGATCGTGCCCCGCCGCAGCGGCGTGACCGTGCCCCGGCCCCGATCGAGTCGACGGGCCTCGGAAAGTCGCAGGTAGAGCCCGCGGTGGTCGGCGATCCGCTCGACCGGGACGACCGTTCCCGCGGCCGCGAGATCGGGCCGGACCGGAACCCGCCAGCACGCCACGACCCGATCCTCGTCGGCCGGCGGTTCGCCGCGGTGGATCAGCAGGTCGTGGTGCGGCTCGCCGGTCGCCGGTTCGTGCCGGAGGACCGCGACCAGCCCGAAGAGGGGCGTGGCGGCCGGTCGGGAGACGCTCGCGTCGGAAGGAGTCACGGGCGGCAGGGTAGCCCCGACGGAACCGTCGGGAACCGGTATTCTTTGCGCGACCTCGGGGCGCGACCTCGGGACGCCGTCGGCACGGTTGCCGCCCGTCCCGATCCCCGTCGCCCTCGGCCGATCGAGTCCCGCCATGCCTTCACGACTTCTCACCCGCACCGCGCCGTTCATCCTCGCCTCCGCTTTCCTCCTGCCCGCCTGCGGACCGCGGGCCATCGAGACCGCCCGCAAGGAGGCCGACCACGACTACGAGTGGGGTCGCTACGAGGAGGCGATTCCCGCCTACCTCGAGATCATCGAGCGTCATCCCGGCGACTGGGAGGCCGAGTACCGCTACGGCATGTGCCTGCTGAAGACCGGCAACCTGCGCGAGGCCCGTACCCACATCGAGACGGCGCTGGCGAACAATCCCGAGAGCGACGAGGTGCGCCGGGCCCTCGCCGAGGTCTACTTCGCGATGAACGAGCGGAGCCGCCTCGTGCAGCTCCTGCGGGCCGACGCGAGCGAGAACGGCAACGTCGACACCTGGCTGCTGCTGGCCGACTACGGGCGCCGCTGGGGAGATCGCGACCTCGAGCTCGGCTCGATCCAGGCGGCGATGAACACCTACGGCGATCAGCAGTTTCGCGGCTACCTCGCCATGGCCGACTGGCTCGCCGCCAACGGCAACGAGGCCGAGGCGATCCGCCTCACGCGGCAGGCCTACTGGCTGAAGCCGCAGCATCCGGCGGTCCGGAAGGCCCTCGCCGACCGTGGACTCGAGCCGGGCCCGACCACCGGCTACCCGCCGGACGACCGGATTCCCGCCGCGGCGGTGACGCCGAACGCGAAGCTCGCCCCGGGATCGACCGCGAACGCCGGCGGCGGCGGGGCGAACGAGCCGAAGTGAACGCGGGCGGTCGCCGCGGGCGACCTCGACGCATGGCGGCGCCACGACGATCATCGACCGGCGGCCCCGACGACCTGGTTCGTCGGCTTGCCGCGATCGGCGATCCGGTGCGGTTGCGCCTGGTGCGGCTGCTCGAGCGCGAGGAGCTCGGGGTCGGCGAACTGGCCCGATGCGTGCGGCTTCCGCAGTCGACGGTGAGCCGCCATGTCGCGACGCTGCTCGACGCGGGGTTTCTCGGCAAGCGCAGCGAAGGGACGGCGACGCTCCTGCGGCTCGTGCCCGAGGCGATGGATCCGACCGCGGCGGAACTCTGGAGCGCGGTGAAGCCGCGGCTCGCGGGAGATCCCGAGCTTGACCCCGAACTCTCCGAGGACGACGCCCGCCTGAAGGCGGTGCTGGCCGAGCGGCGCGTCGACAGCCGGACCTTCTTCGGGCGGGTCGGCGCCGACTGGACGCGATTGCGCGAGCAGCTTTTCGGCGACGGCGTGACCGCGACGGCCCTGCTCGGCCTGCTCGACCCGGCGTGGACCGTCGCCGACATCGGCTGCGGAACCGGAGAGGCGACGGCGGCCCTCGCCCCGTTCGTCGCGAAGGTGGTCGCGATCGACCGCGAGCCGGCGATGCTCGACGCGGCCCGGGCCCGGCTCGCGGGCAGGAAGAGCGTCGAGTTCCGCCGTGGCGAGATCGAAGCCTTGCCGGGAAAGGCCGGGGAGTTCGACGCGGCGGTGGCGATGCTGCTGCTGCACCACCTCGACGATCCCGCCGCGGCGCTCCGTTCGGCGGGGCGAGTCGTGAAGCCAGGCGGCCCGATCCTCGTGGTCGACATGGTTCCCCACGGGCACGAGGAGTACCGCCAGGCGATGGGTCATCGCCATCTCGGCTTCTCGGAGGCGCAGTTGAAGTCGCACGCAAAGGCGGCGGGACTGGCCCTGCGTTCCTTCGTCGCCTTGCCCGCCGACACCCAACGGAAAGGACCGCGGCTTTTCGCCGCGGTCCTCGCCGGGAATGCGAAACCGGCCGGAAGACGCTGAGCGTCAGCCCTTCTTGGCCGCGTCGATCTTCGCGAACGCCGCCGCGGGATCGGCCTTGATCGGGCCGACGCAGCCGGGGCAGCAGGACCGCACGAGCCGGCCGCCGATCACCACGTCGACCGCCCCGTCGCCGAGCGTCTTGCCGCTGATCGGGCAGGTGGCGAGCGGATAGCCGGGCTTCTGGGCGGCGATGACTTCCTTCTCGTAGGCGGCCGACCACTTCGCCGGATCCTGCACGAACTTCCGCACGCACTTCGGGCAGCAGAACTTGTAGAGCCGGTTCCCATACACGACGGTCTTCGCGCCGTCGTCGAGCTTCTCGTCGGCCATCATGAGGCAATGGTCGATCGGGTACGACTTCGACTGCGCCGCGATGATCTTCGCGTCGAGCTCGCGGAGGTATCTCGCCGGCTCGGCGGCGAATGCCCCCTCGCACTTCGGGCAGCAGAACTTCATCTGGCGACCGTTCTGCAGCGGGTCCTTCTGGCCCGAGAGCACGACGACCGTGGCGTCGGCGCCGAGCTTCTCGCCGGTCACGATGCAGGTGTCGAGCGGATAGGGGTCGCCCACCATGGCCGCCGCGGCGGCCGGTCTGGCCGGAGCGGAGGCGTCCTGCGGAGCGGTGACGGGGCTGGCGAGGAGCACGGTGGCGAGGATCGAGGTGAGGATGGTCATGGGTGGGTTTCCGGAAGGTGTCCCGGGGCGTGGTGCAGTCGCGACCGCGTCGCGGACCGCCGGGAAGGGGTTCAGGATAGGTCTCCGGCCGCATCCGGCGAAAATGCCGAAAGGGAGGTTGGCGGAAGCCGCGACGGGGGTATCATGCGTTTATCCGGATGAACGGATGAAGAGGGACCGAGAACGCCCGCGTGGGCGTTCGGCACCTTGGACCCCATCGACTGCGACCCACCGCCATGACCACCATGACCACCACCCCCACCCGCAACAAGAAGTCGAGCGCTTCCGCCGCCGGCGCGACCTTCATGGACACCGGCCTCCCGCTGATGGCCGACCTTCCCTTCAAGGT
>JBIKVN010000016.1:0-24252 GCA_044356865.1 Phycisphaerales bacterium
GAGATCGGCTACAACCGCGGCCTCGGAACCGGCTCCCTCTTCGGAGTCGGGACGGTGACGCTCGGCGACCCGACCGGTGACGCCGACGGCGACGGGGTGATCAACTCGAGCGACAACTGTCCGCTGGCCGCCAACCCGTCGCAGGCCGACTGCGACTCGGACGGCGTCGGCGACGCCTGCGACGGCCCCGACATCAACCTGAACGGCATCACCGACTCGTGCGAGCAGGGCCCGCTGGTCTTCGCGGTGCCGAGTTCGTTCGCGACGCCGGCGCTGGCCGTCGCGGCGGCCCCGAGCGGGTCGATCGTGCGGATCGGGAACGGGACCTTCACCGGCGCCCTCACCCTCGGTGCGAAGCAGCTCGTGATCGAGGCGGCCCCGGGCACGAACCCGGTGCTGGACGGGACGGGGCTCGTGAACGTCGCGATCCTCACCGTGAACGGCGGCCAGACCTCGGACACGGTCATCCGCGGCCTCACCTTCCGCAACGGCCCGACCGGCGGTCCCTCGCCGCAGGTCTCGGGGCAACTCGTGGGCGGGGCGATGCTCGTGAACCTCGCGAGCCCGCGCATCGAATCGTGCATCTTCGAGAACAACCGGTCGCAACGCGGCGGCGCCCTCTACCTCCGCCGCAGCTCGTCGACGGTGATCAACTGCACTTTCACCGGCAACGAGGCGACCGAAAGCGGTGGCGCGATCCGGACCCAGAGTTCGGCGACGCTCATCGAGAACTGCTCCTTCGAGTCGAACTCGGCGATGGTGTCCGGCGGCGCGATCTCGCACCGCGGGGCCGACGGGTTCGGCCAGAACACCGTACGGAACTGCCTCGTCCGGCTGAACTCGGCTCCGCTCGGCGCGGGCCTGAGCCTCCAGCAGGCGTCCCAGGCGACCTCGACGATCGTCGATGACTGCACCATCGTCCAGAACACCGCGACGAGCGCGGGCGGCGGCGTCTGGGGCGAGTCGGGTTCGGTCGGAACCTCGACGCTCATCGGCACCAACGTGTGCGGCAACACCCCGAACGAAGTCGCCGGGCCGATCGCCATCGGCGCGGGCACGGGCCTCTGCGACCAGCCGGGCTGCGGCGATCCGGACGGCGACCTGATCGCCGGGTGCATCGACAACTGCCCGAACGCGGCCAATCCGTCGCAGGTCGACGGCGACGCCGACACCTTCGGGGATGCCTGCGACAACTGCCCCGAACTCGCCAGCGCGAACCAGGGCGACATTGACGGCGACGGCACCGGCGACGCGTGCGAGGCGCCGCAGTTCCTCGCGTGGGCAGTCGAGTCCACGGACCTCCCGGGCGGCCGGATCCAGACCCGCCTGTTCGCGGTGCTGACCGGAGTCACGGGCACGGTGCTGAACTCGTATGCACCGCTGCGGCAGTCCGGTTCGCTGACTTCACTCGCAGCGGGCAGCTTCAACCACGTGGATCTCCTGACCGGAAACCAGCCGAGCTCGACCAGCGGCACCTGGAACCCGACGCTGGTCCAGGCCGGCAACGTCGGTCTCGACAGCTGGGTCACCGTGGGCGGGACGGTCGGCGACTTCGGAAACTCGACCGCGGCCGATCCGGGTTGGGGCGCTTCCTCGTGGAACCAGGCGGGCCTCCCGTCGGCGGCCGGCTGGTTCAACCAGAACCCGCCGAACCTGCAGGGCCGCGTCACCGTCGGCTCGATGCGCACCCCGATCGGCGCCTTCACGGTCGCGGCGGGCAAGCATGCGACGGTGTCGCTCGAGATCGGCTTCAACGCCGGCCTCGGCACGCCCGCCCAGTTCAACGCCGGCTCGTTCACGATCGGCAACCCGACCGGCGACTGGGACGGCGACGGCGTCGCGAACCAGTCGGACAACTGCCCGGCGGTTGCGAACTCGAGCCAGGCCGACTGCGATTCCGACGGCGTCGGCGACGCCTGCGACGGACCCGACCTCAACTTGAACGGCGTGCCCGACAACTGCGAACCGGGTCCGCTGGTCTTCTCGGTGCCGCAGTACTTCGCCACCCCGCAGGCGGCGATCGCGGCGGCGCCGAACGGCTCGATCGTCGAGCTCGCCGCCGGGACCTACGCCCAGCGTCTTGATTTTGCGGGCAAGAACCTGGTGATCGCGGGCGTCGCGACCGGCGACGCCCTCACCATCCTCGACGGCGCGACGCTCGGCGCGGGCTCGATGGTGAAGGCGGTCTCGGGCGAGACCTCCGCGGCGATCCTGCGGAACGTGAAGATCCGCAACGCCTCGGGCGGCACCGCGGTGCCCGGGCAGCCGGGCGTCGAAGGCGGCGCGGGCCTCGCGATCATCAACAGCTCGCCGACGCTCGAGAACGTCACCATCGAGAACTGCACCGCCGATGTCGGGGCGGGCCTGCTGCTCGTGAACAGCTCGACCTCGGCGAACGGCCTCGTGGTGACCGGCTGCAGCGCGGCCGACGACGGCGGCGGAATCCTCGCGGTGGGCGGCTCGGCGACGCTCGTGAACCTCACGGTCACCGGCAACGTCGCGACCGACCTCGGCGGCGGACTCGCCCTGCACGCCGGAAACTCGACCCTCCGGAACGGGCTCGTGACCGGCAACGTCGCCGGCACGGGCGGCGGCGTCGCCTGGACCACGATCGCCGGCTCGACCGGGCTTCTCCTCGACAACGTCGACGTGACGGACAACGACGCGACCTTCTCGACCGGCGGCCTCTGGATGAGCCCGGCGTTCGCTTCGGCCCTGCGTCTGAAGGACTCGTTCCTCTGCGAGAACCTGAACGACAACCTCAACGTGACCGGCTGGACCGATCTCGGCGGCACGACGGTCTGCTCGTGCCCGGGCGACCTGAACTTCGACGGCGTCGTCGACGCCCTCGACATCACGCAGGTGCTGGGCTTCTGGGGTCCGTGTACGCCGGGCACGTTCTGCGCCCAGGACACCGACGGCGATGGCATGGTCTCGGCGACCGACGTGGCCGCGGTGCTCGCGGCGTGGGGCGAGTGCCCGTGAAAGATCAATGAAAGGGATCGAGATGCGCGCAGGAACGATGGTTCGGACGGCGGCCTCGCTGGTCGCGGCAGCGCTGGGAACGGCGGCGTCGGCGGCGTTCGTGGGGATCGAGGTGGTGCCCTCGGCGGTCGTGCAGGGTGGCAACACCTTTTACGTCTACAAGGTCTACGCCAAGTTCAACAGCGCCAACGACACCGTGCTCAACGCCTACGGGATGAACGCCCTCCCCGCCGGCGGCTTCTGGCACAACGACTTCCTTTCGGGTCCGGCCGGCTCGACCGTCGCCGGCACCTGGAGCCCGACGCTGGTGCCCGCGCCGAACGCCCCGCTCGACGCCTGGGTCACCATCGGCGGCAACGCCGGCGACTTCGGCAACTCGACGGCGTTCGACCCGGGTTGGGGCGCCGCGGGCGGCAACCAGGCGGGCATCCCCGCCAACGCCGGCTGGTTCAACCAGAACCCGCCGAACCTGCAGGGGCGGGTGAACGCGTCGACGCTGCGGACGCTGATCGGCCAGTACACGTTCCGGAACACGGTCGTGGCATTCACGACTCCGATCACCATCGGTTTCAACCAAGGCATCGGAACGCCTTCGCAATTCGGAAACGGCACCTTCGCGATCGTCCCGATCGACGGTGACGGTGACGGCGTTCTCGATTCCTCCGACAACTGTCCGAGCGTCCCCAACCCCGACCAGGCCGACGCCGACGCGGACGGCCGCGGCAACGCCTGCGACAACTGCCCGAGCGCCGCCAATCCCGACCAGGCCGACGGGGATTCCGACGGCGTCGGCGACCTGTGCGACAACTGCGTCGCCGTCGCGAATCCCGGCCAGGCCGACGGCGATTCCGACGGCCGCGGCAACGAGTGCGACAACTGCCCCGACGTCGCCAATCCCGACCAGGCCGACACCGACGGCAACGGCGTCGGGAACGCCTGCGAGGACGCCTCGTTCCTCGGCTGGTCGCGGCAGACCGAGGTCTTCCCCGACCGGACCGTCCGCACCCAGGTCTACGCCGTCTTCAGCGGCGTGAACGGCACGGTGCTGAACGCGTTCAAGCCGCACGCCCTCGACGGCACGATCCTCGGCCTCACCGCCGGGAACTTCCGGCACGTCGACGCGGCCAGCGGCGGCTCGGCGAGTTTCACGAGCGGCACCTGGAATCCGGTGCTGACTTCGGTCGGATCGGCGGATTCGGCCGTCACGATCGGCGGCTCGCTCGGCAGCGTGTCGAACTCGACCTCGCCCGACCCGGGCTGGGGTCTTCCCTCGTGGAACCAGGCGGGCATTCCCGACGGGGCCACGGCGGGCCTGGCCGGCTGGTTCAACGCGAACCCCGCAAACCTGCAGGGCCGTTGCGACAACGCGACCTTCCGCACGCTGGTGCTGGTCGCGGTCTCGCCGGTCGAGCGGTACGGATCGATCCGGCTCGACGTCGGCTGGAACCGCGGCCTCGGGACGGGGGCTTTCAACGGCACCGGCACCGTCGCCCTCGGCGATCCGGCCGGCGACGCCGACGGTGACGGCGTCGCGAACCTTTCCGACAACTGCATCCTCGTCGCGAACCCGTCGCAGGCCGACTGCGATTCGGACGGCCTCGGCAATGCCTGCGACGGACCCGACCTCAACCTGAACGGCATCACCGACTCGTGCGAGCAGGGTCCGCTGGTCTTCGCGGTGCCCTCGTCGTTCGCGACGCCGGCGCTGGCCGTCGCGGCGGCGCCGAGCGGCTCGATCGTGCGGATCGGGAACGGCGTCTTCGCCGGCAGCGTCGATCTCGGTTCGAAGGAACTCGTGATCGAGGCGGCGGCGGGCGCGGCCCCGGTGCTCGACGGCACCGGCCTGTCGAACCAGACCATCCTGCGGATCGCCGGGGGCCAGACCTCGGCGACGGTCCTCCGCGGGCTGAGCTTCCGCAACGGCCCGACCGGCATCCCGCTGCCGGGACTACCGCAATTCCTCGTGGGCGGAGCGATGCTCGTCGACAACGCGAGCCCGCGGGTCGAGGCGTGCACTTTCGAGGACAACTCGGCCCAGTACGGCGGCGCGGTGTATTGCCGGCGCGGGGCGGCCTCGTTCGTCGACTGCTCGTTCCGCGGCAACCACGCGACGCAGTACGGCGGCGCGTTCCAGGCGCTCAACGCCACGGTCACCCTCGACGGCTGCAGCTTCGAGGACAACACCTCGTCGTTCCGCGGCGGCGCGATGCACTTCGTCAGCGGCGCCGGGTTCGGCGGCGCCACCGCGATCGGCTGCTCGTTCACGGGCAACTCGGCCACGGAAGGCGGCGGGGCGATCTCGCTCGACCAGGCCGACGAGGCCTCCGAGCACCTGCTGCTCGACTGCTCGATCGTCGGGAACTCGACCGGCGGACTCGGCGGCGGCGTTCGGGTGATCTCGACCGTGGCGGGCCTCGCCGAGGGAAGCAACATCTGCGGAAACCTGCCGGACGACGTCACGGGACCGCTGGTGCGCGGACCGGGCACCGGCGTCTGCGGCGACCCCGGCTGCGGCGACGCCGACGGCGACCTGGTCGCCGGCTGCATCGACACCTGCCCGGACGTCGCCGACCCGAGCCAGGCCGACTCCGACGCCGACACCGTCGGCGACGCCTGCGACAATTGCCCCCAGTTCGCGAGCGCCAACCGCGGCGACATCGACGGCGACGGCACCGGCGACGCCTGCGAGTTCCCCGAGTTCCTCGGGTTCGCGGCCGAGTCGACGAACCTGCCCGGCGGGCGGATCCGGACCCGCGTCTTCGCGGTGCTCTCGGGCGTGAGCGGCTCGGTGCTGAACGCGTACCGCCCCCACTACCTTTCCGGGCCGCTCGGTTCGCTCGGGGTCGGCGGCTTCTCGCACCTCGACCTGCTTTCCGGAACCGGCGGCTCGACGACGGCCGGCACCTGGAACCCGACGCTGCTCGCCCCGGCCGATGCCGGAAGCGACAGCTTCGTGACGGTCGGCGGGACGCCCGGCAGCCTTTCGAACACCACCGCGGCCGATCCCGGCTGGGGCCCGTCCTCGTGGAACCAGGCCGGCATTCCCGACGGCGCGAGCGCCGGTCTCGCGGGCTGGTTCAATACTTTTCCGCCGAACGAGCAGGGTCGCGTGATCGAGGCGTCGATGCGGACGCTCGTCGCCTCGTTCAATGTGCAGGCCGGCCGGCACGCCACGCTCTCGATGGGCGTCGGCTTCAACGCCGGAGTCGGCAGCGGCGCGTTCAACGCGACGGGCTCGTTCGCGATCGGCGACCCGACCGGCGACTGGGACGGCGACGGCGTCGAGAACCAGTCCGACAACTGCCCGGTGAACCCGAACCCGAGCCAGGCCGACTGCGACTCGAACGGGCTCGGCGACGCCTGCGACGGCAGCGACGTGAACCAGAACGGCCTGCCCGACCAGTGCGAGCCGCCGGGGCCGCTGGTCTTCTCGTATCCGCAGAACTTCCCGACCGTGGCGGCGGCGATCGCCGCGGCGCCCTCGGGCTCGATCATCTCGATCGGGGCGGGGACGTTCACCGAGCGGATCGACTTCGGCGGCAAGGACCTCGTGATCGAGGGCACGACGAGCGGCGACGCCCTCACCGTGCTCGACGCCGCGACGCTCGGGCCGGGCTCGATGGTGAAGGCGGTCTCGGGCGAGACGACCGCGTCGACGCTGCGCGACCTCGTGATCCGCAACGCGACCGGCGGCACGCCGATCCCGGGCCTGCCGGGCATCGAGGGCGGCGCGGCCATCGCGGTGATCAACGCCTCGCTCACCATCGTGAACGTGACCATCGAGAACTGCTCGGCCGACGCCGGCGGCGGCCTGCTGCTCGTGGGCGGGTCGTCGATCGTCGACGGCCTGGTCGTGACCGGCTGCACGGCGGTGACCGACGGCGGCGGCGTGCTGGTCCGCGGCGGCGGCTCGTCGATCTCCGACGCGAACTTCCGCGACAACCTCGCGGGCAAGGGCGGGGCCCTGGCCTACGTGAGCTCGGGCGGAGCGACGCTGCTCGTCTCGGACGGCGACATCCGCGGCAACGAGGCCACCGGCACGATCGGCGGCGTCTGGGTGACCCCGTCGCAGGTCGCGTCGCTCTCGTTCCGCGACACGTTCCTGTGCGAGAACCTCGACGGGAACCTCAACGTCACCTCGGGCTGGACCGACCTCGGCGGCAACTTCCTGTGCGCCTGCCCCGGCGACCTCAACAACGACGGCGTGGCCGACGCCCTCGACATCACCATCATCCTCGGGGCGTGGGGCCCCTGCCCGCCGGGCGTCTTCTGCGTCGCCGACACCGACTTCGACGGCCTGGTCTCGGCGACCGACATGGCCACGGTGCTCGGGGCGTGGGGGGCGTGTCCGTGAGGAACTGACGCGAGTTGGTGATGTCCGTGGGCGTCGCTTGGGTCGTTCCGCGATTCACCCTGTTTCGGATGAAGGCAGAGCCGCCCGACGGAGATGTCCCATGCGTTGTCTTTCGACCGGGTTCGCAGCGATTCTCATCACGACAACCGCCCTCTCCGACTTTGGCGGATTCGTGATCGAGCAGTATGTTCCCGCGCCCGGAAAGACCGCGGCGAGGGTCTATGTCCGGTTCACCGATCCATCTGACACCCTGCTGAACGCGTTTCAGATCCATGCAATCGCGACCTATGGCGCGGCAACGGGTCTCGGCGCCGGGAACTTCTGGCACCAGGACTTCCTCAACGGCAACGTCTCGACGACCTTCGCCGGCACTTGGAATCCCTCGCTCCTACTCGGCTCGAACGCCAACTTGGACTCGTGGGTGACCATCGGCGGCCAGCCCGCGGACTTTAGCAACAGCACCACCGCCGATGCGGGTTGGGGCGGCGCCGCCTTCAACCAGCCGGGCATCCCGGACACCGCCGAAGCGGGCGTCGCGGGTTGGTACAACGGCAATCCGCCGAACCTGCAGGGCCGCGGCGTTGCGTACGGACCCAATGACTTCCGGGCCATCATCGGCAACTTCGTGATGACCGGGGGCAATGGCGTCCTCATCTCGCTTCGCGTGGGCTTCAACCAAGGCATCGGCACCGCGGCCGAGTTTGCCGAGGGAACTGCGTTGATTCCCTATGGAACCAGCAATGATCTTGACTTTGACGGGGTTCCCGACCCCTCCGACAACTGCCCCACCGTCGCCAATCCGGATCAGGCCGACTCCGACGGCGACGGCGACGGGAACGCCTGCGACAACTGCATCTCGACCCCCAACCCCGGCCAGTTCGACTGCGACGGCGACGGGATCGGTGATGCGTGCGAGGTCTACGTCTTCCAATCCGCGACGGTCGCCCCGTTCAACGCGACGAACCCGCGGCAGTTCACCCTCACGAACGTTCCCGAGGCCACCGGTCCGGTCGCGGTGGCCTTCACCGTCGACGCCGACATCGACCTGCCGAGCGAGACCTTCGCGTTCCGGGTCAACGGCACCACGGTGGCCACCGTGGGCGGCTCGCCGCCCCAGTGCGCCGCGAGCGTGCGGACGGTCACGGTACCGGCGAGCGAGTTCAACACGCTGCGGGCGGGCCAGAGCTCGGTGGCGGTAGCGCTCGTGCCTAACGCGGCGGTCGACGCCTGCGCCGGCAGCGTCCAGATGGCACTCTCGTTCCCGATCATCATGGACCTCGACGCCGACGGGGTCGGCGCCCCCTGCGACAACTGCCCGTCGACACCAAACGAGTCGCAGGCCAACTCCGACCCCGATTCGCTCGGCGACGCCTGCGACAACTGCCCGCTGGTCGCCAACGCCTCGCAGGACGATTGCGACGGCGACGGCCTCGGCGACGCGTGCGAGACCGACCCGGACGCGAACCTGAACGGGATCCCCGACACCTGCGAGACCGGCCCGCTCGTCTTCTCGGTGCCGCAATACTTCGCAATCGTCGGCTCGGCCGTCGCGGCCGCGACGCCGAACTCGATCGTGCGGGTCGGGCCCGGGATCTACCCCGAACGGATTGATTTCGCCGGCAAGGCGATCATCGTCGAGTCGACTTTCGGTAGCGAGGACACCATCCTCGAGGGCGGCGGGCAGCCGAACCCGGTGGTCGCGTTCCGCTCGGGCGAGGGTCCGGGCTCGGTGCTGCGCGGCTTCACCATCCGGGGCGGCGCGGGCGGGGCGACCGTGCCGCAGGCCCCGGAGCTCGGGGCGGTCGGCGGTGGCCTGTTCATCCACCTCGCCAGCCCGGTGATCGAGGACTGCCTCATCGAAGCGTGCTCGGCCGGTCGCGGCGGCGGCGCGGCGGTCTACCGGTCGGCGGCGACGCTGCGCCGCTGCGCGTTCCGCAACAACGTCGCCTCGGTCGGCGGCGGCGGGCTGTTCATCGTTGGCGAGGACCCCGCCCTTCTCGACCAGTGCGTCTTCACCGACAACCAAGCCCCGACCGGCGGGGCGATCCTCGCGGGTCCTGGCCGGGCCACGATCCTCGACGGCGAGTTCCGCGGGAACGTCGCGGCCGGACCGGGCAGCGCCCTGCGCTGGGAACACCCGGAACCCGGACCGTCCGAGTTCCCGTCCCTGGCCGTCGTGGGCTGCGTCATCCGGGAGAACACGAGCACAACGCTCGGATCGGCCGTCTCGAGCGTCCCGGACCCCCCGACCCTCAGCCTCGAGGACACCGAGGTGTGCGACAACACCGGCCGCAACGTGAACGGCCCGTTCGTCAACGCCGGCGGCAACGTCCTCTGCGACTGCCCGGCCGACCTCGACGGGAACGGCGTCGTCGAGGCCGAGGACCTCATCTACGTGCTCGGCTGGTGGGGAGCCTGCACGGCGGGATGCCCGGCGGACCTTGACCAGGACGGAGTGGTGGGCGGCACGGACCTGTCGATAGTTATCGCGGCGTGGGGTCCGTGCCCGAACTGAGCGGGCGGCGATAGGGTTGCGTGACGCGAGCCGCCGCCGCGTTCACACCCTATGAACGGACGAATATGATCGATAAGTCCGAGGGCGATCAGTTTTTTGCTCAACTCGGCGAAGCGAGCGGAATACTCGCGCGACTCCTCGATATGCTCGCCGCCGGCTGCCATAGGCAAACCCGTCCCCCCAAGGAGATCGGCCGATGTCCCTTCGAACCCGTCGCTTCCCTTCGCGTGATTTCACTCCGCGCGCCTCGACCCTCGCGTCGGTGCTGCTCGCGGGCACGGTCATGGGACTCGCTTCGCCCGCCGCCGCCGCGCCGCAAGTCGTGGTGGGGTGGGGCGCCACGGGTTTCTCGAACGTCGACGATCTCGCCACCGTCGTGCAGCTGGTGGGCGGCGGACTGCACACCGCCGCCCGCAAGCCGGACGGGACCGTCGCGAGCTGGGGAAGCAACAACTTCGGCCAAGGCTCGGTTCCGGCCGGCTTGGGACCGGTGGCCACGATTGCCGCCGGCGAGAATCACACGATGGCCGTGACCGCGGCGGGAATCGTTCGTTGTTGGGGCGACAACTCCTTCGGACAATGCAACGTGCCCGCCGATTTGGGAACCGCACTGGCGGTTTCCGGCGGCAGGCGACATTCGCTGGCGTTGACCACGGGCGGTCAGGTTCGCGGCTGGGGCTCCAACTCCGCGGGACAGGCCTCGACGCCCGCTTCGGTGGGCCAGGCGTCCCGCATCGCGGCCGGCGGATTCCACTCGGTCGCGCTCCGCACGAACGGCACCGTGGCCTGCTGGGGCAACAACGCGTACGGCCAGATCACCGTCCCGTCGACGCTGGGCAACGCCGTTGCAATCGCCGCCGGCGAGTACCACACCATCGCGGTCCGCGCCGACGGCACCGTCGCCTGCTGGGGTTGGAACGAAAATGGCCAGTCGAACACGCCCGCTGGCCTCGGTTCGGTCATCGCCGTCGCCGCGGGCAGTCGGCACTCCCTGGCCCTGAAGCAGGACGGCACGGTTGTCGGCTGGGGCGCGAACCAGTTCGAGCAGATCTCGGTTCCCTTCGGCCTCACGGGGGTCACCGCCATCAGCGCCGGCCTCCAGCATTCGGTCGCGGTCCGGGGCGACGGGAGTTTCGTGTGTTGGGGACAGACCGCACAGGGCCAGACCCGCCCGCCCCGCGAGCTCGGCGAGGTCTCGACCCTCGCCGCCAGCTTCGGCCACATCTTGGCGTTGCGTACGGACGGGACCCTCTCGACCTGGGGCGCCGGAAACTCGCTGGCGGTGTACGCCATCCCTTCGATCCCCGTGCCGGTGACGGCGATTTCGGTGGGACAGGAGCACTCCCTCGCGCTCGGGCAGGATGGAGTCGTTCGGGCGTGGGGACAGAACACCTACGGACAGCTCAATGTCCCCACGACCCTCGGGGAAGTCGCCCAACTCGCGGGCGGCGGCTTCCACTCGCTCGTCCGACGCACCGGCGGGACGGTCGCGGCATGGGGCAGCAACATCCTGGGCCAGTGCAACGTCCCGGCCAGCCTCACCAACGCGGCCGACATCTCGGCCGGCGCGTACCACTCGATCGCCGCGACCACCGGCGGCGGAGTCGTCTGCTGGGGGAGCAACACCGACGGGCAATCGACCCCGCCGGTCGGCTTGAGCGGCGTGACGCGGGTTGCCTCGGGGCTCGACTTCAATCTCGCCTTGCGCTCGAACGGCACGGTCGCGGCGTGGGGCAATAACTCGTTCGGCCAGACCAACGTTCCCGCTGGCCTCGCGAACGTGGTCCAGATCTCGGGAGGGAATCGGCACGCGGTCGCCCTGACCGCGGCGGGCTCGATCGTGACCTGGGGGGACTTGGGCAACGGCGTGAACCTGGTTCCGGCCAACTACGGGCCGTTTCGGCTGATCTCCGCCGGCGGCAACCGGACCGCCGCGCTCCGGGCCGACTCGGACGGCGACGGGGTACCCGACGGGGACGACGGTTGCCCCAACGATCCGAACAAGGTTGAACCCGGCATCTGCGGCTGTTCCGTGCCCGACGATGACCTTGACGGGGACGGAGTGATCGGATGCCTCGACAACTGTCCGTCGATCGCCAATCCGACCCAGGCCGACTGCGACTCGGACGGCGTGGGCGACGCCTGCGACGGCCCGGACCTCAACAACAACGGAACTCCCGACAACTGCGAGAGCGGGCCGCTGGTCTTCGCCGTGCCGCAAGGCTTCGCGACCGTCGCCGAGGCGGTGTCGGCGGCGCCGACGGGCTCGATCGTCCGGGTGGGACCGGGCACCTACGCCGGCAGCGTGAATCTCGGGACCAAGCAACTCGTGATCGAGGCCGCGCCGGGTTCGCCGGTGGGTTCGGTCGTACTCGACGGCACCGGCCTGTCGGGCCAGACGATCATGCGGATCACCGGCGGACAGACCTCGGCGACGGTCATCCGGGGACTGACCTTCCGCAATGGCCCGACCGGCATGCCGCTGCCCGGTTTCCCGCTGTTCCTTGTCGGCGGCGCGATGCTCGTCGACCAGGCGAGTCCGCGCATCGAACGCTGCACCTTCGAGGACAACCGGACCCAGTACGGCGGCGCCGTTTACTTCCGCGAAAGCAGCTCGGTGGTGATCGACTGCGCCTTCCGGGGCAATCACGCGGACCAGAACGGCGGCGGCCTGCACAGCCTGAACGGGCCGATCGCGGTCGAGAACTCGACGTTCGAGAACAACTCCGCCGGCAACTACGGCGGGGCGATCCATCTCGTGCATGGTCAGACCTTCTCCGGCGCCACCATCCGCGGCAGCGTCATCCGCCAGAACGTCGCCGCCGGAATCGGCGGCGGCATTTCGCTCGACCAGGCCACGGGCACCCCGACGAACAACCTGATCGACTGCGACATCGTCTCGAACGCGGGCGTGGGCGTCTTCGTGCTGTCGCCCGCTCCCGCCGTGGCCACCGGCTGCAACATCTGCGGCAACTCCGGGGGCGATGTCTTCGGCAACCTGATCCGTGGCATCGGCACCGGCGTGTGCAGCGATCCCGGTTGCAGCGATCCGGACGGCGACCTCATCGCCGGATGCATCGACAACTGCCCGACGACCGGCAATCCCGACCAGGAGGACGAGGACGGCGACGGGACCGGCAACGCCTGCGACGGCTGCCCGACCGACCCGAACAAGATCGCGCCGGGCCAGTGCGGATGCGGCATCTCGGATGCCGACGCCGACTCCGACGGCACCGCCAACTGCAACGACGGGTGCCCCGAGGATCCCAACAAGGTCGCGCCCGGCCAGTGCGGATGCGGCATCTCGGATGCCGATGCCGACGGCGACGGCACCGCCAACTGCAACGACGGATGCCCCGAAGATCCCAACAAGGTCGCGCCCGGCCAGTGCGGATGCGGCATCTCGGATGCCGACGCGGACGGTGACGGCACCGCCAACTGCAACGACGGATGCCCCAACGACCCCGCGAAGGTCGCTCCCGGCATCTGCGGCTGCGGCGTGAGCGATGTCGACTCCGACGGCGATGGGACGCCGAATTGCATCGACGGCTGCCCCAACGATCCCGCGAAGGTCGCGCCCGGAATCTGTGGCTGCGGCGTCAGCGACCTCGATTCCGACTCGGACGGCACGCCGAATTGCAACGATGGTTGCCCCAACGATCCCGCGAAGATCGCTCCCGGCATCTGCGGTTGCGGCGTCAGCGACGCCGACTCCGACGCCGACGGCACCGCCGACTGCAACGACGGTTGCCCCAACGACCCCGCGAAGGTCGCGCCCGGAATCTGCGGCTGCGGCGTCAGCGACGCCGATTCCGACGCCGACGGAATCGCCGACTGCAACGACGGATGTCCCAACGACCCCGCGAAGGTCGCTCCCGGAATCTGCGGCTGCGGCGTTAGCGATGTCGATACCGACGGCGACCAGACGGCCGACTGCAACGACGACTGTCCGAACGACGCGAACAAGACCGAGCCCGGGATCTGCGGCTGCGGTGTCAGCGACGTCGACTCCGATGCCGACGGCACCGCCGACTGCAACGACGGCTGCCCCAACGACCCCGCCAAGGTCGCTCCCGGGATCTGCGGCTGCGGCGTCAGCGACGCCGACTCCGACGCGGACGGCACCGCCGACTGCAACGACGGTTGCCCGAACGACCCCGCCAAGGTCGCGCCCGGCGTCTGCGGCTGCGGCATCAGCGACGCCGACTCCGACGCAGACGGCATCGCCGACTGCAACGACGGTTGCCCGAACGACCCCGCGAAGGTCGAGCCCGGCCTCTGCGGCTGCGGCGTGGCCGACACCGACTCGGACGGCGACTCGGTGCCGGACTGCAACGACAATTGCGATTTCACCGGCAATCCGAACCAGGTCGATGCCGACGGCGACGGGATCGGGGACTCGTGCGACAACTGCGTGAACATCGCCAATCCGGGGCAGGCGAATGCAGACGGTGATTCCGCCGGCGACGCGTGCGACAACTGCGTCGACACCGCCAATCCCGACCAGGCCGACATCGATTCCGACGGGATCGGAAACGCGTGCGAAACGGCCGACTTCCTCGGATGGACGAAGGACGCCACCGATCTCCCCGGCGGCAAGATCCGCACCGAGGTCTTCGCGGTGATGTCCGGCGTGAACGGGACCGTGCTGAACGCGTTCCGCCCCCACGGCGCTCCCGGCGATCTCGGGGCGGGACGATTCCAGCACGTCGATCTGCTCAACGGAAACAGCCCAAGCACCACGGCCGGATCGTGGTCTCCGCAACTTCTCCAACCGACGAACGCCGCGATCGACTCGTGGGTCACGATCGGCGGCACCGTCGGAAGCTTCGGTAACTCGACGGTGGCCGATCCGGGCTGGGGCGCTCCGGCCTTCAACCAGCCGGGCATTCCGGACGGCCCGAGCGTGGGGGTAGCCGGCTGGTTCAACCAGAATCCCCCCAACCTGCAGGGCCGGGTCGATCCGGCTTCGATGCGCACGAGCGTGATGCACTTCGTGGCCGACGCGGGCTTCTCGGCACAGCTCGTCCTCGAGCTCGGCTACAACCGCGGCCTCGCCACCCTGACCTCCTTCGGCGGCGGTTCGTTCGTGCTGGGCGATCCGGACGGCGACTACGACGGCGACGGCGCTGCGAACGCCGTCGACAACTGCCCGACGGCCGCCAATTCGGGCCAGGCCGACTGCGACTCGGACGGCGTGGGCGACGCCTGCGAGACCGACCCCGACATCAACCTGAACGGAGTTCTCGACAACTGCGAGCCGCCCGGCCCGCTGGTGTTCGAGTTCCCCGCGAACTTCGACTCGGTGCAGGCGGCGATCGCCGCGGCCCCGAACGGCTCGATCATCCGTCTCGCGGCGGGCACCTTCGCCCAGCGGATCGACCTGGCCGGGAAGAACCTCGTCGTCGAGGGCACGACCTCGGGCGACAGCCTGACGATCCTCGACGGCGCTTCGCTCGGGGCCGGATCGCTCGTGAAGGCGGTCGCGGGCGAGAACCCGACGGCCGTGATTCGCAACCTCGTCCTCCGCAACGCCGCGGGCGGCACCGCCGTACCGGGCGAACCGGACATCGAGGGCGGTGCGGGCCTCGCGATCATCGGATCGAGCCCGACGATCGAGAACGTCACGATCGAGTGGTGCGCGGCCGACGTCGGGGCCGGCATCCTGCTCGTGGACAGCTCGTCGCGCCTCGCGACGGTCACCATCCGCGAATGCGACGCCGCGATCGACGGTGGCGGCGCGATCGCCATCGGCGGCGCGGCCCGCTTCGAGAACCTCGCCCTCGACGGCAACGCCGCGGGCGGGTTCGGCGGCGGGCTCGCGTTCGAGGGCGGAAACCCGATGATCGACGGCGGCGTGGTCACCGCGAACACCGGCGGCACGGGCGGAGGCCTCAGCTTCCTGACCGCGGGCGGCGGCGAATCGCTACGGCTCGAGGACGTCGCGATCATCGGCAACTTCGCCACCGTCGCTTGGGGTGGCGTATGGATCTCGCCGGGCTTCGCCGCGACCCTGACGCTGCTTGGCACGGAGATCTGCGAGAACGTGCCCGGAAACCTCAATGTTCCGGGCTGGACCGACCTTGGCGGCAACGACCTCTGCTCGTGCCCGGGCGACATCAACGGCGACGGCATCGTCAACGCGGCCGACGTGGCCAGCCTGCTCGCGGCGTGGGGACCGTGCACCGGCGGAACGTGCTCGCTCGCCGACTTCAACTTCGACGGCGTCGTGAACGCCAACGACATCGCCGTGGTGCTCGGGGCGTGGGGGGCGTGTCCGTAACTCCGTTCCGCCGTCGATTCCGGGAAACGAACGCTTGCCTCACTCGCTCTTCTGCCTCGCGGCGTTCCTCGCCCTCGTCTCCCCCGCCCTCGCCCAGACCTGTGGCCAAGGATGGAGCTTTCGCGTCGGCGGCAGCCCGGGCGGATACGAGATCTGCTACGACGAGGCTCGGGAACGCACGGTGCTCTTCAGCGACACCGTCACCTACGAGTGGGACGGGCTCGCGTGGACGGTCGTCGCGACTTCGGGTCCGCCGACCCGGGGGGCCGGCGCGATGGTGTACGACCCGGTCGGCCAGCGCTGCCTCCTGTTCGGCGGCTACTCGTCGCAGGGGGCCCGGAAGGACCTCTGGTCTTAGTTGGTCCACGGCGGCTGGCCGGGATCCGGTTCGCTGCTCACCGACACCCTCGAGTGGAACCCCGCGACGAACTCCTGGCAGCGGTGGGCGACGGGTCCGATCGGCCATCGCTACGCCCACCGCATGGCCTATGACGAGGCGCGACAGCAGGTGATCCTGCACGGCGGCTACTACTTCTGGAATCGCAACGACACCTGGCGCTGGAACGGGGCGACCTGGACGCAGGTCTCGTCGGGCGGACCCGCCCGATATGTGTTCGGCATGACCTACGACAGCCATCGCGAGCGAATCGTGCTGCACGGGGGAACCACCTGCTGCAACGAGGTCGAGTATGGCCAGACCTGGATCTGGAACGGCGATGCGTGGAGCCTCTGCCCGGTCGAGGGCCCCCCCCGGGGCTATATGAACATCGCCTACGACCGCGACCGACAGGTCATGGTCTTGCCCGGCGGCATGGGACCTTCCCCGTCCGGACGCACCTACATGGCCGAGACCTGGGAGCTTCGGATGGGCGATCCGTGCCCGGCCGACCTCGATCGCGACGGGACGGTGGCCGCCGAAGATCTCGCGGCGGTCCTCTTCGCGTGGGGGATGGTCGGCGGAAAGGCCGGAGCGGCGGACATCGACCGGAGCGGCACGGTCGATGCCTCGGACCTCTCGGCAGTGCTGGCCGGCTGGGGCGAGTGCCCGTGAAAGGATCGAACCGGATCGGCAGCGATTGAATCGAGGCGGTTCGACGATCCGCCTCGGACGATGGGGGTTCTGGCGTTCAGCCTGGCCAGCCCGTGGCACCGGGATTCGCTGGCCTCATCCGCGACGCCGTACTCCTCGCCGACGCCCGCAGTCCTTGACCCGACGCGCGAAAGGGACGACGTACCCATCGCTCGAGTCGCCGCGACCGGTAATCGCTTCACAGCCTCTCGGACGCGGGCGTGCATCCGACCTCCCCGCCCCCCGCCCGCATGCTCCGCATAACCCGTAAATCGCGTGCAGAACGCACGATTCGCTTGCTTCCCCCGCCGGCGCGTCATATTCCGCTCGTGAACGTCGTCGGCCCCGGCCGCGGCGGGAACACGTCCGGCACCACGTTGGTGACGGGCCCCACATGGAACGGGAGGTTAAGGGAATGATGAAGAAGATCACCATGGCTGCGCTCATCGCGGGCGCGGCGGCCGCGTCGGCCAACGCCGCCTTCGTCGGCATGAACGTCGTCTCGAACACGGTCACCCAGGGCGCGGACACGTTCTACGTGTTCAAGGTCTACGCGAAGTTCAACAACGCCAACGACACCGTGCTCAACGCCTACGGCATGAACAACCTTGCCGCGGGCTCTTTCTGGCACAACGACTTCCTCTCGGGTCCGAGCGGCTCGACCGTCGCCGGCACCTGGAGCCCGACGCTCGTTCCGGCCCCGAACGCGGCCCTCGACAGCTGGGTCACCATCGGCGGCAACGCCGGCGACTTCGGCAACTCGACCGCGTCCGACCCCAACTGGGGCACGCCCGGCTTCAATCAGGCGGGCGTCCCGGCGAACGCCGGATGGTTCAACCAGAACCCGCCGAACCTGCAGGGCCGCGTGAACGCCAACACCCTCCAGACGCTCCTCGCCCAGTTCGTCTTCAAGAACACGATCGTCGGCTTCAGCACGCCGATCACCATCGGGTTCAACCAGGGCATCGGCACCGCCGCCCAGTTCGCGACCGGCTCGTTCGCGGTGCCCGCTCCGGGCGCCATCGCCCTCCTCGGCCTCGCCGGCCTCGCCGGCCGTCGCCGCCGGGCCTGATCCGGAACCCTTCCAGGTCCGATCGCACCTTGCAGAGACCCATCGGCGGCACCCGACCTCGCGTCGGGTGCCGCCTCTCTCGTTGGGAGCCGTCGACATCGACCGGCGGCCGATCGATGCCTCGATCCCGACCCCATAACCCGAAGGGTCCTTCCCAACTGAAGTTTGACGCGAACGCGCATGGACTGTGCACGATCCGGTGCTATGTTTCAGGACGTCCTCCGGTCCCGTCCGCCATGCACATCCCGTACGGAGAAAGTCGTTCGGTCGTCACCGTTCGGCCGGCCCGCCCCTTCCGGCGTGCGGCCGTCGCCGCGGCATTCCTCCTTCTGTTGCCGGTCGTCGACGCCTCGGCCGAGGAACGCTTCTCGTTCGCGAACGAGACCCCCTCGCGGCTGGTGATGGATCCGTCGCTGCAGGGCGACAACCTCGAGAAGAGCTTCGCGGTCGGGGATTTCGATCGCGATCTCGACCAGGACCTGGTCTGCGTCCGCAAGTTCCCGGGCTCGATCACCGGGGGCTTCCGGAACCTCCTGCTGATGAACGAGGATGGGGTGCTTGTCGACCGGACCGTCGAGTACGGCGCCGCCGCCGACGTCGAGGGCTCGCAGGGGCTGCTCGATCCGACCAACGACCGGGACGTGGAGGCGGTCGATCTCGACGGCGACGGATGGCTCGATCTCGTGGTGGTCACCACGATGTCGGACCATCTTGACGCCCTGCTCGGCCAGCCTCGGGTCTACCGCAACCTCGGCCTCGACGCGAAGGGCCGCTGGCTCGGGTTCCGCTTCGAGGCCGCCCGAATCCCGACGCTTTTCGCGAAGACCGGCCAGCCCGCCAACCCCCGGACCTGCGACGTGGCGGTCGGTGACCTCACCGGCGACGGCTACCCCGACCTCTTCCTCGTCGACTACGACACGCCCGAGACCTCCGGCACGATCTGCATCGACCTGAACGGGGACGGGGACACCGCCGATGCCGGCGAGTGCCAGCAGAGCCCGCCCGAGAATCCGCTGCTCGACTACGACAACAAGCTGCTCGTCAACTGGGGTGATGATCCGGCCGGGCCGGGACCCGGCCACTTTTTCGACACGGGCACGACCCGCATGACCGCCACCCAGCTCGCGTCGAAGTTCGGGACGAAGGCCCTCGCCGCGGACTTCAACCTCGACGGGAGCATGGACCTGGCCCGGATCAACAGCCTGAACCCCGACCAGGACGTGGCCATCCTCTACGGCCGGACCGGCCCCCAGGAGGGCGTCCTCTTCAACGGTCCGGTCACGGTCTCGCAAGGCGGTCCCTACAACATGGAGACCGGCGATCTCAACAACGACGGGCGGATGGACCTGGTGGTCGTCGACGACGGCAAGGACAAGTACCTGCTGAACCATACCCTCGATGCCCTGGGGCAGGCGAAGTTCACGAGCTACACCATCGCCGACAGCCTGTGGGAGTTCGGCAGCACGCCCCGCCTCTCGGACCTCGACCGTGACGGGTTCGCCGACATCCTCATCGCCGATGTCGACATCGACCTCGGGCCGTTCTGCCCGTCGAGCGGACGGCGGGCGAAGATCTACGCCAACCAGGCCAATCCCCCGAACGTGACCTTCGCGATCTCGTCGGCGATCCCGCCCGAGAGTCTCGCCTCCACCTTCGACATCGCCCCGATCGACCTGAACGGCGATGCCTATCCCGACCTGGTGATCGGTCGCTGCGCGGGCATCGAGGTCTGGATGAACCAGCCGCCGGTCGGCCTGAGCTTCCTCTACCCGGAGGGACGGCCGGAGACGCTGGTGCCGGGCGAGGAGGTCTCCTTTCCGATCGTGCTCGCGATCGCGGGCGGCGGGGAACCGGTCGATCCGCAGCTGCTCGTGTCGAACGACGGCAAGAACTTCGTCCCGGCCGCGCTGGAACCGTTCAGCGATCGCGGCTTCCTCGCCCGGCTGCCCATGGCCGCGTGCGGCGAGGTCCTCCGGTATCGGTTCACCGCGGGACTCACGAACGGCGGCTCCTACCAGGATCCGCCCGAAGGAAGCTTCACGGCGGTCCCGTCGAACGGCTCCGAGTCGATGATCGTGGACGAGTTCGAGATCGAGAGCGGATGGACCGTCGGCTCGACCGGGCCGGTGACGGCCGGACATTGGGAACGGACGGTGCCCATCGGCATCTGGGCCGGCTCGGTCCCGGTGGCCCCCTCCGCCGATTTCACGCCGTTCGAAGGCGTCTCCTGCTTCGTCACGCTGAACGCACCGGCGAACGCGACGCCGTCCTCCGGCGACCTCGACGGCGGCCCGGTCACGCTCACCAGCCCGCCGTACGACCTGCTGTTGAGCGACGTCGAGGTGCACTACGGCGTCTGGTTCTACTGCGACGATTCCCCTCCTTCCATGCAGGCCGACCGGCTGCTGGTCGAGGTGTCGGCCGACGGGACGGAGTGGGTCTTGGCGGACCAGGTGCTCACGCGGACCTTCGGCTGGCGTCCCCGGACATTCCGCCTGAACGACGTCCTGGTCCCGAGCGCGACCACCCGCATCCGGTTCGTGGTGGCCGACCTCGGAAACAACTCCCTGACCGAGGCCGGGATCGACTCCATCCGCATCGTCGCCACCGGCTGCTCGCCGGCCGGAACACCGGGATGCCCCGGCGACCTGAACGGCGACGGCCTGGTGAGTTCGCTTGATCTCGGGGCGGTGCTCGCGGCGTGGGGGCAGCTCGGCGACGGACCGACCGACCTCGACGGCGACGGGCTCACGAGCGGTCCGGACCTCGCCGCGGTGCTGTCGAGCTGGGGCCCGTGCCCGTGAGCGCCGTCATCCCTCCGGCCTGACCGCCTCGATCGGCCCGACCGGCGAATCCGCGGTCGGTACGGACCCGAGCCCGAAGTTGAGCGGAAGTTCCACGCTCGAAAGGCAGCTCCGCGCGGGAACGCACCGGCGGTGCGATCGACGACCTCCGCAGCACCGCGGGCGCGTGCCGTATCCTGCGGGACCCCCGAGGCTCCACCCCATGCGGGTCCTGTTCGTCGTCAATCGCTGCAAGAAGAACCAGATGCAGTATGTGCGGTCGATCGCCGCCCGCTGCGACGGTTGCCACGTGATCATCTCGTACCTCGGGCACGAGAACACCGCCCAGTACGGCCTGCTCGAGCCGAACGACGCGATCCCGTCGATCACCGTGCTGCACCCGGGCCAGATCCGCGAGGGCGAGATCGACCTGGCGAGGTTCCGCGACGAGGTGCGGGCCGCGATCGGGCGGCTGAAGCCCGACATCGTGCACTGCCTCTACTACTACCACGACGCCCTCACCGTCGAGGTCCGCGGCGTGCTCGCCGAGACGGGGCATCCCGCGGCGCTGATCTACGAGACCCGCGACCCGACCTACATCCACCGGCCGAAGCTTCCCGAGCGGCAGGCCCTCGACGCGTCGGACGGCTACATCTTCGCGACGCGGGCGATCGTCGACGACCTGTTCGCCCGCACCCTGAAGGAGCACGAGCCGCACCTCATCGTCCGGCAGTCCGAGTCGTACGCCGACCGCGACGCGGTGCCGACGAAGCTCTCGGCCGAGGACGGCCGGACGCACGTGGGCCTCCTCGGCTCGTTCTCGGAAGATCCGACGAACGGACGGCACTACGACGCCTACTTCGATGCCTTCCTGGCCTCGACCCGCAACACCGTGCTGCATGTCTTTCCGCACCTCCGCATGCCCTACCTCGACGCCGCGGTCGCCCGGCACGGCGGGCGCCTGGTGCTGCACTGGGACGACCGCCCCTATGTCGGCCGCGTCGGCCAGCTACGGAACGCATACACCTCGACGGTCGGGCGGCTCGACTTCAACCTGGTGGCGCACGTCCTCGGGCGCCCGCAGGACGACCGCGAGATGCTCCGCGTCTGCAATCCGACGAAGGCGACCAGCCCGCTCGTCCTCGCCGACCTGCCGGTGCTCTGCCTGCCCCACTACCGCGGCGTGGTCGACCTCATCGACGAGTTCGGCTGCGGATACGTGTATCGCGGCTGGCACGACCTCGACGCGCTGCTGAACGACCGGTCCCGCTGGCCGCCGCTGATCGAGGCCGCGCGACGGGCCGCCCTCGCGATCTGTCACGAGGCGCAGGCCGAGCGGATCGAGGCCTTCTACCGCACGGTGCGTGAACGGCGGTTCGGCGCCGCCGCGTCGCGTTCGTGATATCGAAAGAGAGTCCGGGCCGAAACCGGTCCGGTCGCCTCGCGCCGGGGGACCAATTCCGTACGAGAACGCTCACACCGCCCGCTCGAGGATCTCGACGACCCGCTCGGTGGCGTGGCCGTCCCAGAGCGGCGGGATCTCGCCCTTGCGGAACGCCCCCGTGTCGATCCGGGCAATGGCCGCCGTGACCGCGGCCGGGTCGGCGGGCACCAGCTCGTTGGTGCCGAGCGTCACGGTGACCGGCCGCTCGGTGTTCGGCCGCAGCGTCAGGCACGGCACGCGGCGAAAGGTCGTCTCCTCCTGCACGCCGCCGCTGTCGGTGAGCACAAATCCCGCGGTGGCCACGAGCCTCTGGAACGCGAAGTAGTCGAGCGGCGCAGTGAGCCGCAGGCCGCGGATGGATTTCGCCCTCGACTCGAGCCCGGACGCGGCGAGGTTCGCGGCGGTGCGAGGATGGACGGGGAACACCACCGGCCGCCTCGCGCCCACGTCGGCGACGAGGTCGAGCATCGCGGCGAGCCGCACGGGATCGTCGACGGTCGCCGGCCGATGGAGCGTGAGCAGCGCGTGACCGCCCGCGCCGAGGCCGAGGTCCTCGAGCACGGTCGACTCGCGCACCTCGCGGTCGAACGCGACCAGCGTGTCGATCATGGTGTTCCCCACGAGGTGAATCGCTCGCTCGGGCGCGCCCTCCGCCCGCAGGTGGTCGACTCCGCTGGATTCGGTGCAGAAAAACAGGTCGGCGAGCCGGTCGACGAGGACTCGGTTGTGCTCCTCCGGCATGCTCCGGTCGAAACTCCGCAGCCCGCTCTCGAGATGCCCGATCGGCACGCCCATCCGGTTGGCGGCGAGCGCCGCGGCCAGCGTGCCGTTCACGTCGCCGACCACCAGCACGAGGTCGGGCCGCTCTTGGGCGATCACGCCTTCCATGCCGACCATCATGTCGGCGATCTGCCGCGTGGGCGTGCCGCCCGGCACGAGCAGCCGGCGGTCGGGCCGGACGCCGAGCCGCTCGAGGAAGACCTCGGACATCTCCGGGCTCGCGTGCTGCCCGGTGTGCACGATGCGCAGCGCGAGGCGGCCCCTTTCCTCGATCACCCGCCGGAAGCGGGTGATCTTCACGATGTTCGGCCGCACCCCGACGACGATGAGGACTCGTTTCATGCGATGGGTACGGCGGCCGCTCAGCGGCCCGACTCGATCCGCAGCGAGTGGTAGATGAACGAACCGTGCCGGACGAGCCGGAAGAGCGCGAAGTAGAAGGCGTCGCGACGCTGCGGCCCGCTCTCGCCGGTCCCGCCGAGCCGCCGCGGCAGCGGGAGGAGGTTCCAGGTCGCCCGCAGGGCGTCGGTGTAGGGCTTCGTCTGGCGCCGCCGCCGGCTGATCGAGCGGCGGTGGTACGGCTGGAAATCGATGATCAACCGCGCCGACCCGCGGCCGTGCTGGATGCCCTTGTGCACGAGGGCCCCGAGGGTCGAGGGGTTGTCGTGCTCGACCACCGCCGACCCGCAGAAGGCGATCCGGGCGGCGAACCTCGACTGCGACCGCCACGCGAGCTCGGTGTCCTGCCCGCGGGGGTACTCGGGGTTGAACATGCCGCAGCGGATGAGCGACTCGCGGTGGGCCAGCAGGTTCGCCGAGATGAACGCGGGTGGCTTCTCGTCGAGGATCGAGCGGCGCTGGTCGAAGAGCGCCTCCGCGAAGCGGGCGATCGAGTTCGCCGAGGCGAACGCCACGATCGGCCCACCGACGAACGAGACCCCGGGGTCGCGCCGCCCCGCCTCGACGA
>JBIKVN010000167.1:0-7377 GCA_044356865.1 Phycisphaerales bacterium
GGTTCGAGAACTGCGCGATTTCCTGCTTGAGGACGGAGGTGATCTCGTCGGTCTTGATCTTCACGGCGCGGTCCTGTCGGAGCCTTGCTTTCGTCTCGCGGCGGGCAGGCTCGTGGCCGCGCCGCGAAGGGTCAGGTGCGGTTCAGGGGGTGCTGAGGAAACGGTCGGGATCGGCGCGGAGGTCGCCGCGGCCGCTCTCGAGAAGGTGCTGGCGGAGGCCCGCGAGGCGGGTCGCGACCGAGCCGTCGAGCAGCCGATCGCCGATGCGGAGGCGGATGCCGCCGATCATCGAGGGATCGACATGCATGCGGAAGACGGGATCCTTGCCGACCGCCTCGCGGACCTTGGCCCGCAGCGAGGCGAGAAGATCCTCGCCGACCGGGCCGGAGGCGGTCCAGACGTCGACCTCGACGCGGCCGAGCCGCGCCTGCACGAGGGCGTCGTAGGCGATGGCGACGTTCAGGAACTCGCCGAGGCGGGCCTTGCGGTTCAGGACGAGCAGGAAGTCCCGGACCAGCGGCGAGACACGGCCGTCGAGGATCCGCCTGAGCGCCCCCTCACGGCTGGTCGCGTCGATCACCGGCGAGCGGAGGAACTCGGCGAAAGACTGGTCGCCGCGGGCGATCTCGGCGAGGGCCGCGATCTCGGCGCCGACCTCGGCGATGCCGTCGCCGCCGCGGGCCTCGGCGAGCTCGAGGAGGCTCTCGGCGTAGACGCGGGCGATCTCGTCGGTGCGGTCGGGCATGGGTGGTCCGGGGGAGGTTTCCGGCGGGTTCAGTTGCGGCGGGCGGAGAGTTCCTGCAGGCTCTCCTCGATGAGCTTCTGCTGGTCGGCCGCGGTGATCTGGCGGCCGATGATCTTGCCGGCCGCGACGGTCGCGAGGTCGGCGGCCTGGGCGTGCAGCGTGGCCACCGCCTGCCGCATCGCGTTGTCGATCTCGGCGTTGGCGCGGGCCAGCTTGTCGGCGAGCTCGCGGTCGTTGCGCGTGCGGATCTCGTCGGCCAGCCGCTGGGCGTCGGCCTTCGCGTCGGCGATCATCTTCTGCGAATCCTCGCGGGCCTTCGCGAGCTCGCGCTCGAACCGGGCCTTCGCCTCGTCGGCGTCGCGGCGGGCCTTCTCGGCCGCCTCGATCTCGGACAGGATCTTCGAGTTCCGGGCGTCAAGCGCCCCGAGGATCTTCGGCCAGACCTTCAGGGCGAGCACGCCGAAGGCGAGGAGGAAGACGACCACCGCGGTGAGGTATGCGGTCGGGTCGAACTTGAGCGGGTCGGTCTCGGCGGCGGCGATGAACTCGAGCATGGGGCGCCTTCCTGGACGGGAAACGGGCTCGGGCGGGAACCCGCGACGCCCCCGCGGGCGGCGGCCGGTGGGCCGGGCCGCCCGCGGGGCGTGCGGTCACGCTCGGGAAATCACTTGATGAAGCCGATGAGCAGGCCGACGACGACGGCGAAGAGGGCCACGCCTTCGATGAGGGCCGCGGTGAGGATCATCTGGGTGAAGATGTTGTTGGCCATCTCGGGCTGGCGGGCGGTGCTCTCGACGGCCGAGCCGCCGATGCGACCGATGCCGAGGCCGGCGCCGATCACGGCGAGGCCCGCCACGATGCCGCCGCCGAGGCCGTAGCCCCACATGTGCGACGAGGCGTTCGCGACGGCTTCGCCGGCGACCGGATCCGCGGCGTTCGCGGCGGAGGCGACGAGAGCCGCGGCGGCGGCGACGAGGGCGGTCTTCACGATGTTCTTCATGACTGCTGACTCTCCTGAGGGGTTGGACGCCTGGTTGGACTTTCGAGTCCGAGCGTGACGCGGGTGCGTCGGGGTTCGTGGGGGATGGCGGGCGGCGGGACCGTTCCCGTCACCGGTGTTCGGTCGTTCGGGTCAGTGGGCAGGAGCATGCGCGTCGTGGCCGTGCCCGTGGGCCGGATCGTGGCCGTGCTCGTGATCGTGGTCGTGGTCCCCGTGGTGGCTCATCGTGCTGATGAACACCGCCGAGAGGAACATGAAGACGAACGCCTGGAGGAAGGCGACGAACAGCTCGAGGAAGGTGATGACCACCGCGAAGAGGCCAGCCACCGAGGCGACGGCGATCTTCAGGGCGAGGATCGGGGCCATGGCGCCGAACATGTAGAGCGTGGCCATCAGGGTGTGGCCGCCGACCATGTTGGCGAAGAGACGGATCGCCAAGGCCGTCGGCTTGATGATGAGGCCGAGGAGCTCGACGACGAAGATGATCGGGATCACCGGCCAGAGGCCCTTCGGCCCGCTCACGATGTCCTTGCCGCCGGCGAGGTGCTCGAGCCAGCCCTTGACGCCCAGCTCGCGGAAGGCCTGGAACTGGATCGCGAAGAAGACCACCGTGGCGAGCCCGAGGTTCACGAAGATGTTCGCGGTGGCGGTGGTCCAGATCGGCATCGAGGCCTCCTTGGCCCCCTTGCCGCTCGTGGATCCGATGATCAGGTCCTTCAGGTCGCCGAGGGGAATCAGCCCGAAGAGGTTCAGGCTGAGGACGAAGCAGAAGAGGGTGAGCAGGAACGGGGCCCAGCGGCGGGTCTGGTCCTTGCCCATCACGCCCTCGAGCATGCCGAGGATGAAGCCGACCACCGCGTCGACCAGCTGGCCGAGACGGCTGCGGGGCACGAAGCGGCGGGCCCCCATCGACTCGGGCCCGGTGGCGATCGAGCCGGAGGCGAGGCTCAGGACCAGCACGGTCACCACGCCGCCCAACACCAGCATGAAGGTGCCGATCTGGAGCGGCCAGCCCGTGCCGTCGTCGACGACCGGCTTGTCGAGGACGTGGGCCAGGGGGTTGTTGCCTGCGGCGAGAAACGTGGTCATCGGGTCGAGACTCGGACCGGGAGCCGGACTTCGCCGCCGGCACCGAGCCGTCGAGCGCCCCCTACCCGCCGGTCGCGTTGGAGCCTGGTTCCGAGCCGTCGAACCGAGGTTCGGCGGCGCGGGACGAGGCAATCCACGCGGCTCGGGCCAGAACGAGCGATTCCGCGGTCAGGGCGAGGCCGTATCCGGCCACGCCACCGAGGAAAATCGCCCCTCCGGGCAGAAGGGCCGCGAAGTATACAGAGGCAAGGATGAGAGGGGTGACGGTGAGGCGAATGACCGTCGAGGCCAGCCAGATGGTCTGCCACGCCAGGGCCGACCGGGGTTTCCACGGCGCGAACGCGAAGATCGAGATGGCCGAGACCGCGATCGCGACCCCCCCGCCGACGGCCGCTCCGAGGCCGGTCTGCGGACCTTGGCCCCGGGGAAGATCGAGCACCGCCAGCAGCACGCAGCCGATCGTCTGAGCCAGAACGGCGAGGAGCAGCCCGCCCGCCAACTGAGGCGTAGCCACCGAAAATGGGCCGGGAAGCCGAAGGTTATTGGCCATATTCCTTCGCCTTCGCTCGAACCGCTGCCGGCCGATCCTCCAGCCGGCGACCGAGGGTCGCCTGCAACTGCAACGATCGCCGGACCAGCGACCACATCCCGACCCCGACCCCGGCGATGCCGCCGACGACCAGGCCCCACGGTCCGCAGCCGAACGCCCAATCGACCCCGGCCCCGAGCAGGAGCCCCGCGACCGCTTCCGAGGCGCTCATGTAGCCGATCGCGAACATCCGGTAGCCGACGCCCCGCTCTCGCCGGTCGCGTTCGCTTCGGGACTCCGCTGTCCGGGGATCGATCACGCCGCGACGGTACCGCCCGCGCCGATCGCGTCAAGCGCCCCGCGTACACTCCGCCCTTCGCCATGGCCATCCCCGACCAGGACATCGTCGACGTCAGCTTCAAGCCCCTCAACCGGGCCGAGAGCCTCTTCATCCCCGCGATCGTGAAGGGCCTCGGGACGACGATGCGGCACTTCCTGCAGAACGTCGGCCGCAACGGCTCGAACAAGGACACCCTCTGGGTGGTCCAGTACCCCGAGCAGAAGCGCGACGACCGCCCGGTCGAGGAGGGCGGCCAGTACCGGCCCTACTTCCGCGGCGTGCACCGCCTGAACAAGGACGAGGACGGCCGCGTCCGCTGCGTCGCGTGTTTCATGTGCGCGACCGCGTGCCCGGCGAACTGCATCCACATCGAGGCCGAGGCCAGCCCCTGGCCCGACCGCGAGAAGTACCCGAAGCAGTTCGACATCGACGAGCTGCGCTGCATCTACTGCGGGATGTGCGAGGAGGCGTGCCCGTGCGACGCCATCGAGCTCACCCCGCACTACGAGGTCACGGGAACGAGCCGCGCGGAACTCATTTTCGACAAGACGAAGCTCCTGCGGGTCTTCGACGAGACGGTCGGCGAGAAGCCGATGTGAGGTGGCGCCGGAGGGGCGAGGCTACTTCTTCCCGCCGCCCCGGATCGCGTCGAAAATCTTGAGGCCGGTGTCGATGGCCTTGATCGGATCCTTGCGGATCTGCTCGCCCAGGTCCTCGAGACGAGGAAGCGCCAGCTTGGTCTCGAGCTCGGCCGGCGAGCCGTCGGGCTTGAAGAGCGGGCCGGACATGGTGACTCCGACCGACAGCGTCTTCACGAGCGGCGAGTCGGGGCCGCCGGCGGCGTCGACGATGCGGCGCACGTCGGCGCTCGACGCGGCGACCTGGCTGACCGGCAGCGAGGTCGTGATCGCGTTGGCGTAGGCGGGCTTCCGGGTGAGATCGACCTCGCCCCGGAAGTCGAGGGCGGTCTTCCAGCCGGTATCGCTCTTGCCGAAGCGCAGGCCGAAGTCGTCGTAGCGAAGGATGCCCCGCTCGACGCGGACCTCGAGCGGCAGCACCAGGCCCTCCATGCCGGGGGCCGGACGGTCGCGCAGCAGCACGAAGACCTGGTTGAGCCCGCTCGACGGGTCGAGGTCGACCGCCCCGACGTCGAGCCGGATGAGGCCGTCGAGCCGGGCCGCCTCGCCTTCTTTCGCGAGATCGAGCGGCAAGGCGAGCGACGGGATCGAGAGGCGGGCCCGCTCGCCGCGCAGCCGCAGGTCGCGGAAGACCGGGTTGATCGCCTGCAGGAGATCCTCGCGGACTCCCGGACTCAGGGCGAACGAGCCGCTGACCGGCTTGGTCTCGTCGACGCGGAGCAGGCCGTTCTCGATGCGGATCGCCGGGGCGTCGAGATCGGCGAACGGGGCCTTGATCGCGGCGGAAAGCCCACCGCCGGTGCGCGACAGGGCGTTCGCGACGAGCCGCGCGTCGACCGTCTCGCCGAGGCTGCGGACCAGCGTCGCGCCGGTGCCGGCGAGGAGGTCGACGAGAACGGTCGGCACGCCCGTGGCGGTGAAGGTGCCGTCGAGGCGGGCCCCGGCCGGGGCAAGCGAGCCCGCGGCGTCGAGCAGGCCGTTCGCGACGAGATCGGCCGCCAGCCGCGCCGTCGCACGGCCGCCGGCCCGTTCCCGCAGCGAGACCGCGGCCCCCCGCTCGATCGCCTCCGAACGAACCGAGACCGCAAGTCCCGGCACTTCCTGCCGTGACTCGCCGGCGGAGCCGCCGCTCAGCTTGAGCTCGATCGGCGCGGTCTCGACGGAGAGGTCGCACGAGGCCCCGGCCCACGAGAAGCCCCCACCGGCCAGGGCTTTCGGGAATCGCGCCTCACCGCGCGGCACCGCCAGCGAGACGCCGGTCAGCACGTCGAAGCGCGGCCCCGTCCGGTCCTTCGCGGCGCCCTTCGCGAGTCGATCCTGCAGCGAGGCCGCCGACATCTCGAGCCGCATGTCGGCCAGCGTCGCCCGCACCGACTCGCCGCGGCCGGTCGCCTCGATCGTGCCGGAGAATCGCGGGAAGGACGGCTGTAGCCGGAGCCGCTCGCCGTCGGGCGAATCCTCGAGCGCGAGGGCGACCGCCCCGCTCTCGCCCGCCCAGCCCGCCAGCGTGCCGGGCTCGAGCCCGGCGAGCCGCTCGAGGAACGGCACCGAGACGCCCGAGGCCCGGGCCTCACCGCGGGCTCCCCGGAGCAGCGTCGGCGCGGCGTCCGGGGCGGGCGGTCGCCACGCGAGCTTGAACGAGACCTGCTCGATGCGATCGTTCGCGACCGCGTCGGCGCCCGCATCGTGCAAAGAGAGGCTCCCCGCGGCCTCGACGCCCGCCGCGCCGCGCCCGGCCTTCAGGTCCAAGCCGACTCCGCGCACGGCCACGGCCCGATCCATGCCGGGAAGGTCGGCCAGGGTGAGATCGCCCGACTCGAACCGGGCCTCGAGCCGGCTCGTCTCGGCGTCGGGGCCGGTGACCGGGAACGGGTGGGCGAGGCGGAAGCGGAAAGGGGCGTCGGCGACGAGCCGCACCGGTCGGCGGCCGGGCGCGGCGGCATCGACGGGCTGGAGCGCCGCAACGAGCGCCGCCGGAATCGCCCCCTCGAGCTCGGCCGCATCGAGCACGATCGACTCGGGGGCGACCGTCGCCGAGAGCGTTCCCGCCACCGGCCGGCCCCCGAGCGTCGCGGCCAGCGCCTGGCCGGGGCGGCCCTCGAGCGGATGGTTCCGCACCACGAGCGTGAAATCGCGCAGTCCCGAGGCCCGCAGCAGGTCGGAGCGCTCGGGCACGAGCGCCGCGACCTCGGCGGCGTCGAGACCGGTCAGCGTGATCTCGCCCCGGGCGGCGAGCGACGCCGGCGCGGCCAGCGCCGCCGGCGAAAGGTTCACGAGGTCCTCGATGAGCGCAAGCCTCGCCTTGCCGACCGAGGCGTTCGCCGAGAGTCTCGCCTCGCGCGCGAGGTCGGCCGCCTTCAGCTCGACCGTCGCCGGCCCGGCGCGGACCGGCCGGTCGAGGCCCGGCGCGACGAATCCGACCTCGCCCGGGATCTCGACCGTGGCGTCGACCGCGACCGACGCGAAGGCGTTCTCCGACCGCGAAAGCGGCGCGTCGAGATCGCGCACCGCCACCCGCAGCGGGACCGGGGCATCGACCTCGCGGGCCGCGAAGTGCCGCACGAGAGCGGGCGAGAGCGAGGTCTCGAGCGCCAGCGTCGCGTCGCGCAGCGCCGCGAACCCCGCCGGCACGGTCGCCGTCGCGACGAGATTCGGCTCGGACGGCGGCGGGTTCCGCTCGCCCGGCCCCGACATCGCCACCGCCAGGCGGGCCGCCAGCGCGAGGTCGCCGCCCGGTTCGGCTAGCGTCGCGACGATCTCGCCGCGATCGGCGAGGATCACCGCGGCATCCTGCTCGGGAAGCCGCCACGAGAAACTCGACTGCGGGCGGACCGTCACCGAACCGGTCGCGGTGCGGGCCGCCTCGGCGACCGTCGCGCCCGGAGCCGAGGTCCAGTTGATGCCCGTCGCCGCCAGCCCAAGCCGCACCGGGGCGTCGACGACCTGGCCCGACAGCCGCCGCACGGTCGCGGGGCTGGCGACCAGCGTGCCCGAGACCGTCGCGTTCCGGGCAGCGCCGGCCGCAGGATCGATCGC
>JBIKVN010000168.1:0-7350 GCA_044356865.1 Phycisphaerales bacterium
GTTCCTTCGCCTGCATCGCCTTCACGATCTGGTCGCTCTCCTGCTGCTTGACCCGCGGGTCGTTCGCGCCCTGCCCGATCAGCAGCGGCTTCTTGATCTCGTCGACCTGGGTCAGCGGGCTCATGTCCCGCAGCTTGCGGCGGCCTTCCGGCGTGCGGGGGTCGGCGACGCGCTTCGCGAACATCTCGACCATCGGGGCCCAGTAGGCCGGGATCGAGTTGAGCAGCGTGATGAGGTTCGACGGGCCGACGATCGCCACCGAGGCCGCGAAGAGCTCGGGCGTGAAGGTCACGCCGGCGAGGGCCGCGTAGCCGCCGTAGCTCCAGCCCATGATGCCCACGCGGTCGCGGTCGGCGATGCCGTTCTTGACCGCCCATTCGACGGTGTCGACGAGATCGTCGTGCATCGCGTCGGCCCACTGGCCGTCGCCGGCGTTCGTGAACGCCTTGCCGAAGCCGGTCGAGCCGCGGAAGTTCGGCGAGACCACCGCGTAGCCGCGGTTCGCGAGCCACTGGTGGTAGGGGTCGAGGCCCCACGAGTCGCGACCCCACGGGCCGCCGTGCACCATGAGCACGGTCGGCAGCGGGGCATCGGGCCGGCCGTCGCCGTCCGGATCGGACCACTTGGGCAGCGAGACGTAGCTCGGCAGCGTCAGGCCGTCGCGGGTCGGGATCTCGACGCCGTGCATCGCGACCAGCGGCAGGCCTTCGAGGGCATCCTTGCTCGAGAAGAGCCGGGTGGCCCGGCCCGCGCCGCGATCGTAGAGATAGAAGACGGTCGGGCCCGCATCATCGCGGAACGAGACGATCCACCGCGCGTCGTCGAGCGAGCGGCTTCCGACGCCGATCTCGCCCGATTGCAGCGTGCGGAGGTAGTCGAGGTCCTTCCGCATGCCGTCGTCGAGCACCGTCCAATCGGGCTTGAGGTAGTCGGTCGCGACCGCCTCGACCTCGTCGGTGATCGGATCGATCAGGCTTCCCGCGACATCCGACTTCGTCCCCTCGAAGATCACTTTCGTCTCGCCGGTCTTCAGGTCGCGCACGGTCAGCGCCGACCGGTCGCGGCCGCGGCTGTCGAGCATGAAGACCCGCTCGCCCGTGCGGTCGAGCCCGGCCATCGAGGTCGACATGGTGTCCTCGAAAGGGATGGTGTCGAACGGCTTCGCCTCGCCGCCCTCGAGGACGTAGGCCGCGATCGAACCGTCGGGCTTCATATCCGAGGCGAACCGCACCCGCATCGAGTCGTCGAGGGTGACGGTGGCGAAGCGGGGGTTCTCGAAGAGGAGCGTCCGCTCGCCGGTGGTCGCGTCCACGAGGTGGACATCGTGGTACTGCGGATCGCGGTCGTTCAGGCCGATCGCGAGGACATCCTTCGAGTCGCGGCTGACGTGCACGATCTGCGCGGCGACGCCCTCGATCGGCGTGAGATCGATCTCGGCGCCGGTCGCGACATGCACCGAGTACGCCCGCCAGTTCTCGTCGCCGCCGCGGTCCTGCAGGTACACGACGTGCGTCCCGTTCGGCATCCAGAAGTACTGCCGGATGCCGCGGTCGGTGTCCTTGGTGATGGGCTTCGCCGCCGCGAGGTCGCCGGCCGGGGCGACCCAGACGTTGAGCACGCCGTCGACCGGGGCGATCCACGAGACCATCGAGCCCGGAGGGCTCAGCTGCACGCCGGTGCGGTCGGGATTCCCGAAGAGCGTCGCCCGCGGGATGAGCGGGACCGAGTCGGGACCCGCGGCGGCGGCCGGGGCGACGGGGGTCATGAGCAGGGGAAGGGCGAGGGCGGCGAGGACAGGCGTTCGCGACACGGGGGAGTTCCTCGGGCAGGGGTGCGGAATGCGGAAGGACGGAAGGGTACCGACCCGCGGCACGGGGCCGCGGGCGTCGGTTCTTCGGAATCGGGCGAGGGCGATTGCCGGTTCGGGCGAGGTCGGCTACATTTGCACCATGGTGCAAGAACGCAAGCGACGGCTCCTGAGCCCGCGGCAGGCGGCGGCGTGCCGGCGGCCGGTCGACGACCTGCTCGATCCGGGGCTCTTCCGGGCCCTCGGCGACCCGACGCGGGTACGGATCCTCGGCTGCCTCGTGAAGTGCGGTCGCGACTGCACGGTCGGCGAGATCGCCGGATGCTGCTCGGTCGACCTCTCGGTGGTCTCGCGCCACCTGCAGGCCCTCGCGCGGGCGGGCGTCCTCGAGCCGCGGAAGCTCGGACGCACCGTCTCGTACTCGGTCCGGTCCGCGCACCTCGCCGGCACGCTGCGGAAGCTGGCCGCCGCGATCGAGGAGTGCGCGGCGGACGGAGCGGCCCATGCGTGCGACGGGGGTTGCCGTGCCGGCCGCTGAGCGTCGCCTGCGGGTCCTCTTCCTCTGCACCGGCAACTCGTGCCGCAGCCAGATGGCCGAGGGCTGGGCCCGGGCGTTGCATGGCGACTCGATCGAGGCCCACTCCGCCGGCACGCATCCGCACGGGCTGAACCCGCTCGCGGTGCGGGCGATGGCCGAGGCCGGCATCGACATCTCCGCCCATGCCTCGAAGCGTCCGGAGGAGATCGGCGGGCGTTTCGACCTGGTGGTGACCGTCTGCGGATCGGCCCACGAGTCGTGCCCGGTGTTTCCCGGCGCCCGCACCGTCCATGTCGGCTTCGACGATCCGCCGCGCCTCGCCGCGGGCGCCGCCTCCGACGACGAGGCCATGCCGCACTACCGTCGCGTGCGCGACGAGATCCGGGCCGTGCTCGAGCGCTGGCCGGAGCGGTTCGGCCTCGAGGCCTGAACGCTTCGCCTTCCGCCCCATCCGACCGTACCGTCCATGACCGATCCCGCCACCGAACTTCCGCCGGAAAACCCGCCGCCCCCGAGCGTTCGCGAGGGCATGGGGATCTTCGGGCGCCTGCTCAGCGTCTGGGTCGCCGCGGCGATGGCGGTGGGCGTCCTGGTCGGGCAGCTGGTGCCGGCGGTGCCGCAGGCGCTCTCCCGCCTCGAGTACGCGAACGTGTCGATCCCGGTCGCGGTGCTGATCTGGGCGATGATCTTCCCGATGATGCTGCAGGTCGACTTCGCGTCGGTCGTGGGCATCCGCAAGCAGCCGAAGGGACTCGTCATCACGACGACGGTGAACTGGGTGATCAAGCCCTTCACCATGTTCGCGATCGCGTGGCTCTTCCTCGTCGTGCTCTTCCGCCCGTGGATCCCGGAATCGCTGGGACGGGAGTATCTGGCGGGGGCGATCCTGCTCGGCGCCGCGCCGTGCACGGCGATGGTCTTCGTGTGGAGCTTCCTGACCCGGGGCGACGCGGCCTACACGCTGGTGCAGGTCGCGGTCAACGACCTGCTCATGCTCGTGGCGTTCGCGCCGATCGTGCTGCTGTTGCTGGGGCTCTCCGAGATCACGGTCCCCTGGGACACGCTGCTGCTCTCGGTGGCGCTCTACATCGTGATCCCGCTGCTGGCCGGGGCGGCCTGCCGGAAGATCCTGGTCGCGCGGCGAGGCCGGGCGTGGTTCGAGCGGTCCTTCATCCCGCGGGTCGGCAAGGCGACGCCGATCGGGCTGGTCCTGACGCTGGTGCTCCTGTTCTGCTTCCAGGGCGAGACCATCCTCGCCAATCCGCTGCACATCGCCCTGATCGCGGTGCCGCTCTCGATCCAGACGGTCGTGATCTTCCTCATCGCCTACGCCTGGGCCAAGGCGTGGCGGGTGCCCCACGCGATCGCGGCGCCCGGGGCGTTGATCGGGGCGAGCAATTTCTTCGAGCTGGCGGTCGCCGCCGCGATCGCCCTGTTCGGCCTGCATTCGGGGGCGGCGCTCGCCACGGTGGTCGGGGTGCTCGTCGAGGTGCCGCTGATGCTCTGGCTCGTGAGGATCGCCAATCGGACCCGCCACTGGTTCCCGACCGGCGCGACCGCGTCAACCCAAGACCCGCCTCATCCCCAACAAGGATCTTCCCATGAACCGAGATGAAACTTCGCTTCCCGCATCGACGACCGGGTGCGGCACGCCGGGCCCCGATCCCGAGGCGATGCGGGACCGGGTCCGCGACGGATACGCCCGCATCGCGACCGCCGGCTCGTGGTCGGCGCTCCAGGCGGACGCGCCGGGCGCCTGCTGCCCGGGCGGCGGCTGCTGCGGGCCGGCGACCTTCACGCCCGAGCAGCTCGCGCAGGCGATCGGCTACGCGAGCGACGAGCTCGCCGCGGCTCCCGACGGGGCGAACCTCGGCCTTTCCTGCGGCAACCCGAGCGCGATCGCCTCGCTGCGACCCGGCGAGACGGTGCTCGACCTCGGCGCGGGCGCCGGCTTCGACGTCTTCATCGCCGGGGCGAAGGTCGGGGCGACGGGGCGGGCGATCGGCGTCGACATGACGCCCGAGATGCTGCGGCGGGCCCGGGGCAATGTCGCGGCGTACACCGCGCGGACCGGCCTGGCCAACGTCGAGTTCCGCCTCGGCGAGATCGAGCGGCTGCCGGTCGCCGACGCGAGCGTCGACGCGGTGATCTCGAACTGCGTGCTGAACCTCTCGCCCGACAAGCCGCAGGTGTGGCGCGAGATCGCCCGCGTGCTGCGGCCGGGCGGGCGGGTCGCGGTCTCCGACCTCGCCCTCTTGCGGCCGCTTCCCGCGGCGGTGCGGGAGGATCTCGAGGCGCTCGTCGGCTGCGTGGCGGGGGCGTCGCTTGTCGACGGGATGCGGGCCGATGCGGCCGCGGCGGGGCTCGGCGGCATCGAACTGCGGACGAAGTCGGGCTATGTCGACGCCCTCGTCGGCTGGGACGACCCGCTCTACCGGCGGATCGTCGCGGCCCTGCCGCCCGGCACTCGCGTGGGCGACTTCGTGACGAGCGTCGACCTCACCGCCGTCAAGGCGTGAGCGGCGGCCTCGAGGAAGCTCCGTTCGTACTCGCGAGGGGAGAAGAAGGCGAGGCGCATGGGAGGCGCGATCCTGGCATCCGCGCTCCGGTCGGCTCGGCGTTTCCGTGCGAGAGGCTCCCGCACGACCTCTCCTCGCAAACTACCCGGGGCGCTGCGCGAAGTCGCGAGCCCTTGGGAGCAATCGGCGGCCTTCCGCGGTCCGTCCGGCAGCCACTGGTCGTGGGCGCCGGGCTCGATCCACTCCGCGAATACCGGGGCGACGCCGATCGTCGGCGTCACCGTGGCGATGGACGAACGCCTGCTCATCGCGGCCAGCGGCGTGGTGAACCTCGACCGGCCGACGAACTGGTTCGGCTGGTGGCCGGGCATGGATCCGGTCTCGGCGAACGTCCCGCCCAACTCGGCGACGGTGGTGCCGTACACGCTGCGGCGCCTGGTCTGGACGATCGACTGGCTGCAGACCCGCTCGCCGTACGCGATCGATCCGCAGCGCACCGCGGTCATGGGCAACTCGATGGATGGCGCCGGCACGCTGCTCCTGGGCCGCTTCCGCCCCGGGCGTTTCAGCGCCGCGAATTCGTTCGTGCCGCAGCGGTACACGCCCGAGATCGGTCCGGCCGGCGGGCCGCTGCGGGTGAACGAATTCTTCGACGCCGCGATCCGTCTTTCGCCGTCCTGCTCGCGAGTTGGGGGGCGTGCCGATGAGCCGGGTACGGGCCCGGCGGCGGATCAGGGCGCTGCCCGCACCGCCTCGATCGTCCGCTTCGGGTTGATGATGGATCGCCCCGGCCGGTCCGGGATCGGATCGGCGTTCTCGCGGATGAGCGCGATCACCTCGGCCGGCGTCAGCCCGGGTCGCAGCGCGAGGATCTTCGCCGCGAGATTCGCGACCTGCGGAGCCGCCATCGAGGTGCCCGAGAAGGGGATCGTCCGCCCGCCCGGCACCACGCTCGGGATGCGGAAGCCGTTCGCGTACAGCTCGACGTTCGCGCCGGTCGAGGTGAAGGTCGTGAAGCGGTCCTGGTCGTCGACCGCCCCGACCGTGAGCAGGTTCGGCAGGCGAAGGCCGGCCGGAACGTACTCGGCGAAGTCGACGTCGTTGTCCTCGTTGCCCGAGCCGGCGATGAAGAGGATGCCGGGGGCCGCCCGCATCGCCTCCTCGAGGCCGTCGCGGAGGGGCGCGAAGATGCGTCGGCTCAGTTCGGCCCGTTCCTCGGGCGTTCCGCCCGCACCCTTTGCGGAAAGCATGCCCTCGAACGCGGCCCGGCCGACCCGCCAGCTCATGTTCACCACGCGGGCGTCGGCGGCGTGCAGGTAGGCGACGGCCTGCCGGCACGACTCGCCCCAGCGCTCGCCGAGCTCGACGGTGGGGGCCTCGTCGGGCATCGACTTCCACGGCCAGTTCTCGGTGACGTGCACGATGCGGGCGAACGGGTTGCCCGCGACGGCGACGCCGGCGACGTGGGTGCCGTGGACGTAGTTGCCGATGAGGCCCGTGTCGTCGGTGAAGTCCCGCAGGTCGTCGCCGCGCAGCGAGCGGTAGTGCTCCTGCAGGCGGGTGACGCCCTCGCTCTCGATTCCCGCCTGCATGTCCTGCGCTGCGGCGACGAGGTCGATGAGGCG
This sequence comes from Phycisphaerales bacterium, assembly GCA_044356865.1. Lineage (GTDB taxonomy): Bacteria > Planctomycetota > Phycisphaerae > Phycisphaerales > SM1A02 > JBEIUL01. Next base: position 6,490 of record JBIKVN010000168.1, read on the forward strand.
GTCGCGATCGCCCTTCAGCCCTTCCAGCGAGGCGAGCGGGCCGACCGTCGGGCGTCGATCGAGCCCGAACGCGACGCCGTGCAGGTCATCGACGAAGCCGTTCCCGTCGTCGTCCTGGCCGTTGGCGGTCTCGGCGGCGTTCGTCCAGAGCCGGCCGGGGAAGAGACCGACGTCCACGCCCGAGTCCCAGATGCCGACGACGACGGGCTTGGCCGCCTCGGTCGCGGCGAGCTCGACGAGCCGGGCGTCCCACTTGCTCGCGGGCCTCTCGGCCCCGGCGTTCGCCTCGATGATCTCGCCGTAGACCTCGGCCATGTGGGGCAACAGCGGCAGGGCGAGTTCCAGTGTGATCCTCGCCTGCACGATCGCCGTCGCGACCTCGCCGGGGGCCTGGCCACCGGCCGCGGCGATGAGCGGATCGAGCGAGGTCGCGAGCGACGCCTCGACGAGCTCGCGGGTGATCATCTTCGCCTGGCCGCGGACCGCGACCATCTGGTCCTTCACGAGCTCGTACGGCTGCGCCGACATGCTTCGCTTGAGGGTCTCCTTGAAGACGGCGACGAACGCCGGGTCGGCCAGGTCGGTCGAGACCTCGAGGGCCGCGGCCCGGGCCCGCAGGACGTGCCCGCGGGTGGCCCGCTCCTGCGGCTTGGTGTCGAGGGCCCCGGCCCGGTCCGACCACTCGATCGCCCGTTCGACGTCGCCCTGCACCAGGTATGCCTGCGAGAGCAGCTCGAAGTACCCCCGCAGCGTCGAGTCGTCGGTGATGTCGTAGGTCTCGAGGTCCGCGAGGGCGTCGGCGATGAGCTTCTCGAGGATCGGGTCGAACCTCGCCGGGTCGGCGAGGATCTCGCGCGTCGT
>JBIKVN010000169.1:0-7326 GCA_044356865.1 Phycisphaerales bacterium
CCGCGAGACCGGCCAGGTACGGCTCGTCGGGCACCTTCCAGGGCCGGAACTTCTCGGCGGTGCCGAGTTCCTCGCTGAAGAGGATCGCCCGCTGCGGCCCGAGCCGGCTCGCCGCCGGACCGTCGATCAGCGTCGACGAGTCGCTCGCCGACATCTGGAAGAGGACCTTCCAGTCGAACTCCCGCTGGGTGTTGCGGTCGAGGGTCCGCTGCAGGTTCGCCACGGTGTCGCACTGGACGATCGCATGGACCCCGACCGGCGGGCCGTCCCGCAGGATCGACGCGAGGAGCGACGCGGTCGACGGCGGCCCGTCGCCGGAGGAAAATCCGAAGTCGTCCTCGGCCTTGCGGAGTTGGCGGTAGCGCTGCAGGGCGTGGATCACGACGAACGCCGGCGGGTTCCCCTCGGGCTCGCGCTGGCGGCGCTCGATCTCCTCGGCGAGGCGGCGGATCGCCTCCTCGACCTCGCGCCAGGCCACGACCGTCGCGCCCGGCGCGACCGCCGACAGCGTCCGCGCCAGCACCCCGGCCCGCGGATCGTCGGCGGGCGTGCCGTCGAGCAGGGTGATCGGGATCGAGTCGCGCGGACCGTGGGCGGCCAGCGCGACGATCGCGCCGGCGACGGTTCCGCACGCGGCCTCGTCCTGCTGCCCGACCAGCACGAGGTTCGCCCCGCCCTGGCGCCGGAACGGGCACGCGGTCGGGTCCTTGATCGCGATCGACTCGCCGAGCCAGGCGGCGGGAACGGCCGCGAACGCTTCCGGCCGCCTCGCCCGCAGTCGCGCGAACGCCGCGTTCGCCGCGGCGTCGGCGGGGACATTGCCCTCGAAGACGATCGTCGAGGCCGATCGCGACTTTCGCTCGTCGGCCAGGGCCTGGGCCCGCCCGAGGAACGACTCGCGGACCGCATCGGGCAGCCACACCACCTGGAACGGGCTGTTCCCCTCCAGGAGGCCGCCCGCATCGTTGTAGATCGCCTCGCCGGGCCGGGTGAGCAGCCGCGCCGCCGCGTTGTCGTCGCTCAAGATCAGCTGCGAATCGGCCTCGCTGCACTGGAGGGCGATCCGCACGCCCATCTGGCCCATCGTCGCCCGGGCGATCGAGTACGCGCCGCCGAGCGTCTGCGAGCCGAGGATGACATGCATGCCGAAGGCCCGGCCCTGCCGCACCAGGCGGTCGAGGAGGAGCGACGACTCCTGCGCGACCTTGTCATCCTCGACGAAAAGCTCCTGGAACTCGTCGATGATGAGGAGCGACCGCGGCATCGGCTCGTCGGGCCGCGCGGCGCGGAAACTCGCGAGATCCTGCACGCCGACCGCCCGGTAGAGGTCGCCGCGGCGCTTGAGCTCGGCGTCGAGGCCCTGCAGCACCGAGAGGCCGAACTCGCGGTCGCTCTCGACCGCGACCGCCCTCGCGTGGGGCAGCCGGTGCGTCGCGTAAGTCATGAACTCGACGCCCTTCTTGAAGTCGACGAGCCAGAACTCGACCTCGCGCGGCGAGTACCAGCACGCGACGCTCGTGATGAGCGCATGCAGCAGCGTCGACTTGCCCGAGCCGGTCTTGCCCGCGATGAGGGCGTGCTGGCTGGTGCCCTCGCCGAGGGTCATCTGCTGGATGCGGGTCGCGCCGGCCCGCCCGAGCGGCACCCGCAGGCGCTTCGCCGAACTCTCGGTCCACCACTCGCCGTCCGTGGGGGCGACGGTCGCGAACGGCACCTCGACGCGGCCCGCGGCCTTCGCCGCCTTGCCGACGCCGCGGACGAGGCGGATGAGCGCCTCGGCCGGAGGCGCCGCATCGGGCGTGAAGGGCAGCCGCGAGGTCTCGGGCCCGACGAGCGTGAGGCGGACCGGCCCGGGCGGCGGGGGGGTCTTGCCCTTCGGGATCTCCTGCCGCACGACCATCCCGGCCCGGGCGAGGTCCTCGGCGTCGATGCCCGCGGGGATCTCGCCGCGCACGTCCCGGTGCAGCAGCACATGCACGCCGCACCGCGGTCCCGACGCGAGGATCGCGTTCAGCCGCTTCGCCGCGACATCGCTGAACGCATGCGGGAAGTCGCACACCACGAGGTACCGCAGCGGCTCGGCGATCTCGCCGGCCTTCTCGTTGTAGGCCTCGATCGAGGGGAACTCGTTGCGGAGGTACTTCTGGATCACCGTCTCCATGTGCTCGGTCAGGTCGAGCAGGCGGTGCTCGACATGCCGCGGATCGGTCCAGATCCGGTCGCCGACGAGCTTCTCGTCCTCGTCGGCGAGGTGCATGAAGCCCGCGAAGCCCTGTCCGAGACCGACGGGATCGATGATGGTCAGGCGGACCTTGCCGGGAGGGACGCGGAGCAGGATCCGCAGGATCGCCGCCTGCAGCAGTCCGATCGCCGACTCACGCCCGCCGGCGTCGGTCTCGACGACGAGGCCGGCCCGGTGCGGGAACGGAAGCCAGGCCGGAATCTCGAATGAGCTCGGGCCTTCCGGGGCGAGGGCCGGGTCGGTCGGCAGGCCGCCCGGGCAGGCGGCGGCGTCGAAGGCCACCCGGCCGATCCGGATCGCCGGCGGCATCCCGGTCGAGCCGCGCCAGGCGAGCCAGGCCGGGTCGTCCCAGGCGGGGAAGAGCGACGCGTCGAGCGAAGACGCCTCGGCCAGCACCGCGGTCCCTTGCGTCCACGCCGAGCGCCAGGAATCGCCGAGGGCGGCGCGGGCGGCCGCCTCGTCGGCCTCGATCGCTGCCGTCGCGTCGCGGTGACGGGCCTCTTCGACACGCGTGCCGCCCTCGAACGCCTCGACCAGCCCCCGTCGCTCCCGCTCGTGCAGTTCGGAAGCTCCGGCGAGGGATTCGGTCCGGTTCCGCACGATCCGCTCCCGCTTCGCCGGTACCGCCGTGGCGAGCCGCTCGAGCCGTTCGGCCCGGCGAGCCTTCGCCTCCTCGAGAAGCGGGAGGTACATCTGTTTCGCTCGCGCGATCTCGGCCTCGCGGGTCTCGACCAGCTCACGCTCCCGCCGCGCCCGTTCGGCCCCGAGTCCCTCGCCGTCCGCCCGGACGCAGGCCTCGCCGACGGCCAGCGACTGGGCCAGCGGAAGCCACGCGGCGCGGATCTCGGCCCGGGCCTTCGAGTGCAGCACCGCGACCAGCACGAGGAACGCCCCGAGTCCGAGCGCGGCCCCGAGGCCGAGCGAGAGGCCCGGCTCGATCCCGAACGGACCGCGACCGAGGTATCCGCAGGCCGCGCCGAGCCCGACGAGGCCGACGGCCGGCGGCAGGAGGATCGGGCCGCGGAAGAGCCCGGCGATCCGCAGCGAGGCGAACGCCTGCACCTGGTTGCGGGCGAGCCCGAGGGCCATCACCGCGCCGCTGTCGGGCCGCGCGAGCCCCGAGGCGAGCCGGGCCGGGTCGGGCTCGGGATCGGCAGGCACCGCCTGGCGGCACTTGCGGATCTTCCGGACGGCTTCCTCGCGGACCGCCGCCAGCTCCTCGAGCCGGGCCGCCAGTTCCTCCCGCTTCCGTTCGACCTCGATCCTCGGCTGGTTCTCCGCCCCTTCGTAGACGGTCTCGGCAAGCCAGACGGTCTCGTCCATCCGCGTGGTGAGTTCGGCCGTCCGCAGCGAGGCCCGCTCGTCGATCTCGGCCCGGGTCGAGGCTTCCTCGGCGACCAGCGCCGCCAGCGCCGCCCGGGCCGCGTCCTCGGCTTCCGCGGTGGCCCGGGCGACCCGCTCGTCGCTTTCCCGGTTGCCGTCGGCGAAAGACTGCCGCAGCGATTCCATGGTCCGCTCGTGGCGTTGGACCTCGTCCGCGCGGGCCTTCGCGAAGCGTTCGCGATCCGTGCGCTCGCGCCCGGCGGTCTCGGCGATCGCGCGGCGAAGCGAGCCGATCGCCTCCTCGACGCGGTCAAAAGGGTCCTGGGCCACCGCCGCATCCTACGGGTTCAGGCCGACTTCGCGGGCACCGCGTCGGGGTGGATCTCGAGGGTCTGCAGCCCACCCGGGATCATCAGGTCGGTGACCGGCGTGCCCTCGGGAACCGGACGCCCATCCAACGTCTCGAGGACCAGCCGGGTCTGGCCGTTCTCGTGCGCCGCAAGCGCCGCCTCGAGACGCTCGCGCTCGGCGGGCTCGATCTTGGCGAACGCCTCGCGACCGCGGCACTTCGGGAACGCGGCGCAGCCGAGCCAGGGGCCGCGCTTCCCGTTGCGGAGGTTGAGCGGGCTCTTGCCGCACTTCGGGCAGGGGATCGTCGTGACGAGCGGCGGCGGCGCGGGGAGCTTGATCTTCCCCTTCTTGTCGAGGTTCAGGACGAACTTGGTCTTCGGGTCCTCGCTCGTCAGGAACGGCCCGAAACGGCCGGTGCGCAGCACCATCGGCTTCCCGTCGGCGGGGCACTTCAGGTTGATCCGCTCGGGCAGCCGCGGGCGACCTTGGCGGTCGATCGGGGCGGCGTACTTGCAGTCGGGGTAGCCCGAGCACGACAGGAACCGCCCGCTCTTGCCGAGTCGGTAGACGGTGCGTCGGGGCTTCTCCCCGGCCTTCGTGCGTTCCCCCCGGCACTCCGGGCACGCGTAGGGAGCCAGCTCGAGCTCGGCCTTCGCGTGGCCCATGTTGTCGCCGGCATCGGCAAGGGCCTTGCTGAACGGACCATAGAAGCCCCGCAGCATCTGCCGCCAGTCGAGGCTCGCGTCCTCGATGCGGTCGAGCTCGCCCTCGAGCCGGCGGGTGTAGTCGATCTCCATCAGGTCGTGGAAGCCCTGCTTCAGCTTGTCGGTCACCGCCATCCCGATGTCGGTCGCGTGGTAGGCGCCCGAAAGCTGCTCGACGTACTTCCGGTCGGCGATGGTGCGGAGGATCGCCGCGTAGGTCGACGGCCGGCCGATGCCCTCGTCCTCGAGCTTCTTGATGAGCGACGCCTCGTTGAAGCGGGGCGGCGGGCTGGTGAACGACTGGGCGACATCGATCCCGAACGGCGCCGAGAGGTCGCCTTCGGTGAACTTCGGCAGCGTCGCCTCGTCGTCGTCGCCGCGCCCGCTCGAGAGCCGCTTCCAGCCGTCGAAGACGGTGACCGAGCCGCTCGCCCGCAGCACGGCCCCGGTCGGGCGGTCGCTGCGGAGGAACTCGACCGAGGTCTGGTCGACCTCGCACGGGGTCATCTGGCACTGCACGAAACGCCGCCAGACGAGCGAGTAGAGCTTGTACTGGTCCTCGGTGAGCGACGCGCGGATCTCGTCGGGATGGCGGCTCGCGGCGGTCGGGCGGATGGCCTCGTGGGCCTCCTGGGCGTTCTTGTTCGAGCTGCCGAAGAAGTTGGGCTTCTCGGGCAGGTACCGGGCGCCGTAGGACTTCGAGATGTGCTCGCGGACCATCGAGAGCGCCTCGCCGGAGAGGTGCGTCGAGTCGGTCCGCATGTAGGTGATGAGGCCGACCTGGCCCTCGCCGGGGACCTTCACGCCCTCGTACAGCGACTGGGCGCAGCGCATGGTGCGGTCGGCGCCGAACCCGAGGTAGGTGGCCGCGGCCCGCTGGAGCGAGCTCGTGATGAAGGGCGGCGGCGGTCGCCGCGACGACCGCTTGGTCTCGATCGAGCGGACGCGATACCGCACCGCGGGATCGATGCGACCGGTCAGCGTCCGCACGGTGCGGGCGGGCCCCTTGCCCTCGGGATCGTTGCGTGACGCGACGCTCGCGCCGACGAGGCCCACGGCCTCGGCCACCGCGACCGCGTCCTTCGAGAGGTCCTTCGGCGCGGTCGAGGGGCAACCGAGCTCGAACGGCTTCCCGCCGAGCTCGACGAGCCGGGCCTTGAAGCCGCCGTGCTCGGAAAGCCACGCCTCGCGCTGCTTCTGCGTCGGCCCCGTGCGGCCGGGCTTCCCGTCGCCGCCGCTCGCGAGGAACTCGCGCCACGGCCCGACGAGGCCGGCCGCCGCGTCGGGCAGGGCGAGCTCGGCCTCGACCTCCCAACGCTCGTCGGGCACGAACGCCATGATCTCCCGCTCGCGGTCGACCACGAGCCGCACCGCGACGCTCTGCACGCGTCCGGCCGAGAGGCCCGCGGCGACCTTCCGCCAGAGAAGCGGCGACACCTGGTAGCCCACGATCCGGTCGAGGATGCGGCGGGCCTGCTGGGCGTTCACCTTGTCGAGGTTGATCGGGTGCGGATGCTCGAACGCCCGCTGGATCTCGGTCTTCGTGATCGCGTTGAAGACGACGCGGCGGGCCTCCGCGGGCGGCACGCCGAGCAGCTCGGCGAGGTGCCACGCGATCGCCTCGCCCTCGCGGTCAAGGTCGGTCGCGAACCAGATCGCCGAGGCCGAGCGGCTGGCCTTCTTGAGCTCGTCGACGGTCTTGCGCTTGCCCTCGAGGACCTCGTAGCGGGGCTCGAAGTCGTGCTCGAGATCGACGCCCGGGACCGGTTCCTTCTTTCCCTTCGCACCGCGGGTCGGGAGGTCGCGGATGTGGCCCACCGAGGCGAGCACCACGAAGTCGGGTCCGAGGTACTTTCCGATCGTCTTGGCCTTGGTCGGGCTCTCGACGATGACCAGTTGCTTCCCTCCGGCGGGGGCCGCCCGGGGGCGCGGCGAACGCCCGGTATCGCCTTCGGCGGGGGCGGCGGGCTTCGGGCGACGGGTGGTGGCGGTCGACTTCTTGGCCATGGGGGGGAGGGTGCGAGACTCGACGGAACGGGGGGTTGGAGGCGAGAAAAACGGGGCCAAACATGTCCGGAGCGGACCGGACCGCCGCCGGGAGGGGGGCGGGATTCAAACCATCGGGTGCCGCCGCCGTCAAGCGGGTCCGGATCGGATTCGATGGCGTCCGGACCCCGACGGGGTGAGCTGGGGCAATGCCGGATGTCCCGCCCTTACGCCATGGCTGCAAAGCGGTTAGGCACGGATTTCCGGGAACGCCGCCGCGCCGGCGAGCCCGACCAAATTTTCTTCCGATTCCCCTCCCGCATCCAGCCAGATCGATCCGGGGATGGTCCGGAAACGCCTGAGCCAGGTCCGCTGCTGCTTGGCGTAGCGACGCGTTCGGATCTTGGTCCGCGTGATCGCTTCCTCGAGCGGCAGCGACCCGTCGAGGACCCCGAACGCCTCCCCGTACCCGACGGCCTCCCGGGCCTGACGGCCGAGGGGACCGAGCCCTCGCAGCGTGCGGGCTTCCTCGAGCAGTCCGCCCGCGAACATCGCCTTGACGCGGGCGTTGATCCGTCGATTGATCGCTTCGACCGGCCACTCGAGCCCGACGATTCGGGCTTCGGGATGGGCCCGGGTCGAGAGTCGCTCGCCCCACTCCGCCTGCACGGTCGAGATCGGCCGCCCGGTCTGGCGAAAGACCTCGACGGCCCGCTGGGT
>JBIKVN010000170.1:0-7310 GCA_044356865.1 Phycisphaerales bacterium
CCTTGATCTCGTGGCAGAGCACGTCGAAGACGACGGGCATGCCCGCCTCGAGGGTGTTGGTTCCCTTCACCATCGAGTCGTAGATCTTGGTGCGGCCCTCGACGTCGTCGCTCTTGACGGTGAGGAGTTCCTGCAGGACGTAGGCGGCGCCGTAGGCCTCGAGTCCCCACACCTCCATCTCGCCGAAGCGCTGGCCGCCGGTGCGGGCCTTGCCGCCGAGCGGCTGCTGCGTGATGAGGCTGTAGGGCCCGGTGCTGCGGGCGTGGATCTTGTCGTCCACGAGGTGGTGGAGCTTCAGCAGGTACATGAAGCCCACCGTCGTCTTCTGGTGGAACGGCTCGCCGGTGCGGCCGTCGTGGAGCTGGGCCTTGCCGGTGCGGGGCATGGTGCAGAGCAGCTCCCGCGGCTTGCCGGAGTCGCCCTTGGCGAACTCGGCCAGCCTCCGCCCGACATGCTCGTTGGCCTTGTCGATCTGCTCGAAGATCTCCTTCTCGGTCGCGCCCTCGAAGACCGGCGTGACCGCCTGGAACCCGAGGACCTGCGCCGCCCACCCGAGGTGGGTCTCGAGGATCTGGCCGACGTTCATGCGGCTCGGCACGCCGAGCGGATTGAGCAGCACCTCGACCGGGGTGCCGTCCTCGAGGAAGGGCATGTCCTCCTCGGGCACGATCCGGGCGATGACGCCCTTGTTGCCGTGGCGGCCGGCCATCTTGTCGCCGACCGAGAGCTGGCGCTTCGTCGCGAGGTAGACCTTGACCATCTCGAGCACGCCGGAAGGCAGCTCGTCGCCCCGCTTCATGTGGCCGAGGCGGCGCTCCTTCTCGGCGGCGATGTCCTGGATGCGGGGCCAGAACTGCCCGTAGGTGACCTTGGCCGACTCGCGGGAATCGGCCGAGCCCTTCATCCACTTCTCGTTGAAGTTGTCGATCTGCTCGAGGATGACCTCGGGGATGTCGCTGGCGCCGACCTTCTGCCGGGTCGAGGGGTCGACCATCTCGGTCCCGAGGAGCTCGTTGAGGGCCGCGACCATCTGCCGGAAGAGGCGGATGCGCTTCTCGTCCATCTCCCGCTCGAAGTCGGCCATCTCGCGCTTCAGGGCCTTCTTCTGGTCCTCGGAGAGGTGCATGCGGCGGCTGAAGCGGCGGGCCCCGATGACCACGCCCTCGGTGCCCGCGGGCACCTCCAGCGAGTCGTTCTTCACGTCCTCGCCGGCCCGGCCGAAGATCGCGTGCAGCAGCTTCTCCTCGGGCGAGAGCTCGCTCTTGCTCTTCGGGCTGACCTTGCCGACGAGGATGTCGCCCGGCTCGACCCGCGAGCCGATGCGGATCACGCCGTTCTCGTCGAGCTTGCCCAGCATCCGCTCGCTCACGTTCGGGATGTCGCGGGTGAACTCCTCGCGGCCGAGCTTGGTCTCGCGGATCTCGACGTCGAAGCTCTCGATGTGGATCGAGGTGAAGGTGTCGTCCTTGAGGAGCCGCTCGTTGATGACGATGGCGTCCTCGAAGTTGTAGCCGTCGAAGGTGTTGAAGGCGACGAGCACGTTCTTGCCGATCGCGAGCTCGCCCATCCGGGTGCTGGCCCCGTCGGCGAGGATCTCGCCGGCCTTGACCTTCTGGCCGGGCTTGATGACCGGCCGCTGGTTCTGGCAGGTCCGCTCGTTCAGCCCGACGAACTTCCGCAGCTCGTACTCGTCGGCGTTGTCGATGATGATCCGCTCGGCGTCGACGAAGGTCACGGTGCCGCCCCGCTTGGCCTTCACGATCATGCCCGAGTGGCCGCCGACGGTCCGCTCCATGCCGGTGGCGACGAGCGGGGGGTCGACCTTGACCAGCGGCACCGCCTGCCGCTGCATGTTCGAGCCCATGAGCGCCCGGTTGGCGTCGTCGTGCTCGAGGAAGGGGATGAGCGACGCCGAGACGCCGACGATCTGCTTCGGGCTCACGTCGACGAACTCGACCTGCTCGGGCGGGATTTCCGCGAGGTCACCGTCGATCCGGGCGAGGACCGCAGCGGTGGTGAACTTCCCGTCGGCCCCGAGGGTGTCGCTCGTCGCGAGCACCTTCTTGAGCTCCTCGTCGGCCCGCAGCAGGGTGACATCCCCGGTCGCCTTGCCGCCTTTCACCTTGCGGTAGGGGGTCTGCAGGAAGCCGTAATCGTCGATCCGCGAGTAGATGCCGAGGCTCGCGATGAGGCCGATGTTCGTGCCTTCCGGCGTCTCGATCGGGCAGATGCGGCCGTAGTGCGAGATGTGCACGTCGCGCACCTCGAACCCGGCCCGCTTGCGGTTGAGGCCGCCCGGCCCGAGGGCCGAGAGCCGCCGCTCGTGGACGAGCATCGAGAGGGGGTTGGTCTGGTCGACGACCTGCGAGAGCTCGCTGCGGCCGAAGAAGAACTCGATGGCGCTCGAGATCGACTTCGAGTTCACGAGGTCGGCGATCTTCGCCATCTCCTCGGGATCCTTGACGCTCATCCGCTCCTGGACGGTGCGGCGGAGCTTGAGGAAGCCCTTCCGCATCTCCTCGACCGCGAGCTCGTCGAGCGTGCGGAGGCGGCGGTTGCCGAGGTGGTCGATGTCATCGACATGGGCCCGCGGCCGCTTGCCGCGGAGGTCGATGATGTACTGGACGACCGCGAGGAAGTCCTCGGCGCGGAGGTGCTGGACCTCCTCGCCCGTCACCGGGTAACGCTTGTCGTCCTCGAACTTCCGGTTGATGCGGAAGCGGCCGACGCGGCCGAGGCGGTAGCGGTTCTCGTCGAAGAACTTCTCCTTGAAGAGGGCCTTCGCCTTGTCGACCTGCGGCGGGTTGCCGGGGCGGAGGCGGCCGTAGATCTTGAGGAGCGCCGACTCGTACTCGGTGACGTCGGCGAGGAAGTCGAGCCGTTCCTCGGCGATGGTGTTCAGGATCAGCGGGTCGCCGGGGTTGGCGATCACCCGGGCGGTCTTGAGGGCCGAGGCCGCGAGGGCCGCGACGCCGTTCTCGCCGAGCATCTGGCCGGCGTTGCAGATGACCTCGCCCGAGTCGCTGTCGACGATCATCTCCGCCGAGTACATCTCGGGCTTCAGCTTCTCGACCTTCATGTTCTCGAGGTCGTAGAAGTGCTCGAGGATCCGGTCGGTCGAGCCGAAGTGCTCGCTCAGGGCCCGCAGGAAGGTGGTGGCCGCGAGCTTCGTCGACTGGTCGATCCGCATCGCCAGGACGTCCTTCTTGGTCACCTCGAGCTCGATCCACGAGCCGCGCTCGGGGATGATGCGGGCGCTGTGGAGCGGCCGGTCGCCGAAGCTCGAGACGATCGAGAAGTCCACGCCGGGCGAGCGGTGCAGCTGGCTCACGATGCAGCGCTCGGCGCCGTTCACGATGAACTCGCCTCCGCCCATCATGATGGGGATCTCGCCGAGGTAGATCTCCTCTTCCGAGATCTCGGCGTTGCCGTTGCGGACCAGCCGCACGCCCACGCGGAAGGGCATCCCGTAGGTGAGCCGCAGCTCGCGGCACTCGTCGGGCCGGTAGCGGGGCGGGTCGAGCTTGTAGTGCAGGTACTCGAGCCGCATCGAGGCGTCGTAGCTCTCGACCGGGAAGATCTCCCGCATCAGGGCCTCGAGGCCGAGCCGCGGGTCCCGCTTGTCGTGCGGCTTGGTGAGCTGGAGGAATCGCTCGTAGGCGTCCTGCTGGACCAGGGTCAGGTCGGGCACCGGCACCGCCGCCTCACGCTTGGCGAAGTTCCGGACCTGTCGAGTGACGCTCGTTGCCATCCTGGGTTCCCTTGGGGCCTTGCCCCGATCGACCCGCCGCGAGGCGACGGGGGATGCCGAGAGAGATGTCGATCCGACTCCGCCTGACGGTGACGCCGCGGTTCCGCGACGGGGCAAGCACAAGAACCGCATCACCCGCGCCAGCGAGGCCGGGAAACCGGTCGCGGGCACGCGTTCAACGGGCCTTGGTCAAGCCTCTGGATTGCTGCATGGGCCGAAGAGTCACCGGAGCTGCCGAAGCGGGACATTGTACGCACGAACCGGTCCGCCCACAAGCGGCGGCCGGGAGGAAAGCGGGCCGGCCGGCCCGGCGGCTCCCGGACCCTCCCGTGGGGGGAGGGTGGAGGCCGCCGGACCGGGCCGGACCCGGTCGCTTCGGAACCGGTTACTTGATCTCGACCTTGGCGCCGGCGCCCTCGAGGGCGGTCTTGAGCTTGTCGGCGTCCTCCTTCGAGACCTTCTCCTTGAGGGTCTTCGGAGCCCCGTCGACGAGGTCCTTGGCCTCCTTGAGGCCGAGGCCGGTCGCCTCGCGGACGACCTTGATGACCTCGATCTTCTTGGCGCCCGCCTCCTTGAGGATGACGTCGAACTCGGTCTGGGCCGCCGCGGCCGCCGCGCCGCCGCCGCCGCCGTCGCCGCCCGCGGCGACCATCACGGCCCCGCCGGCCGCCGGCTCGATGCCGTAGGTGGCCTTCATGTAGTCCGCGAGATCCACGGCTTCCTTGAGGGTGAGGGAGGCGATCGAGTCGCCGAGGCCGGAGATCTTGGCTTCAAAGGTCTTGGTGTCGGACATGGTGCTCTTTCCTTTTCGTCGCGGGAGAGGGGCCGGAACGCCCGGCCTTTAAACCCTCGGGAAGGTTTCCCTCGGGGCCAGTCCCGCTTCGTGGGACAGTTGGGGGGTGATGGTTCGGGACCTTCGGAGGTCCGGATCTGGACTCAGGCGATGCGGGCGACCGTCTCGCCGTTCTCGAGCTTCTTCTCGAGGGCCTTGACGACGCCGAGGATGCGGGAACCGGGGCTGACCACGCAGCCGACGACGTTGCGGGCCGGGCTGAGGACGAGGGTGACGACCTTGGCCTGGGCTTCCTCGCGGGTCGGGAACTTGCTCAGCCGGAGGACGCCCTCCTTGCCGGCGAAGAAGATGCCGTCGAGGCACGCGGCCTTGAGCTCCATCTCCTTCACCTCGGTGGCGAACTTGACGATCTCGCGGGCGACGTCGACGACGCTGCGGTCGGAGTAGACCAGGGCGTTCGGTCCGGCGAGGGCCGGGTCGAGGGCCGCGAGCGGCCCGTCGGCGAAAGCCTGGCGGGCGAGATCGTTCTTGAGGACGGTCACGCGGACCCCGCCCTCGCGGAACCGGTTCCGCATGCGGTTGTTGGCCGCGGCGTCGAGGCCGCGGACCTCGACCACGACCGCGCCGGAGACGCCGGTGAACCGCTTGCGGTACTCGGCGATGATCATGTCCTTGACGGGCTTGCTCATGGGGACTTCCTTCCCGAAAGTCAGGCGGAAACCTGCACGCCGGCGGTCATGCAGCCGGCGATGACGCACTTCTTGACGTAGACGCCCTTGGCCGCGGCGGGCCGGGCCTTGTGGATCGCCTCGAGGAACGCCCGCAGGTTGTCGGCGAGCGCCTGGTCGGCGAAGCTCAACTTGCCCAGGACGCCGTGGACGTTGCCGCCGTCGTCGTTGCGGTACTCCTGCTTGCCCGCGGCGTACTCCTTGACCGCCGAGGCGATGTCGGGAGTCACGGTGCCGGCCTTCGGCGAGGGCATGAGGCCCTTGGGGCCGAGCACCTTGCCGAGGCGGCTGACCGTCCGCATCATGTCGGGGCTGGCGATGGCGACATCGAAGTCGAACCAGCCGCCCTCGATCTTCTGGGCGAGCTCGTCGCCGCCCGCCTCGATCGCGCCCGCGGCCTTGGCCGCCGCGACCTTGTCGGGATTGCAGAAGCAGATCACCCGGGCGCTCTTCCCGATGCCGTGGGGCAGCGAGATCGAGCCGCGGACGAGCTGGTCGGCCTGCTTCGGGTCGATCCCGAGGTGCACGACCACGTTCACGGTCTGGTCGAACTTGGTGGCCTTGAGCTTCTTCAGGGCCTTGACGGCGGCTTCCACGTCCTGCGGTCCCGAGGGGACCGCGGCGAGGTTGGCCTTCATTCGCTTGCTCACGAAAGGCATCGGTTCATTCCTCCACGGTCACGCCCATCGAGCGTGCGGTGCCGGCGATGGTGCGCATGGCGTTCTCGACGCTGACGGTATTGAGGTCCTTGAGCTTCTCCTCGGCGATCTTGCGGAGCTGGGCCTTGGTGAGCTTGCCCACCTTCGCCGAGTTCGGCGTGCCCGAGCCCTTCTCGATCTTGAGGGCGCTCGCGATGAGCACCGAAGCCGGCGAGGTCTTGATCTCGAACTCGAACGAGCGGTCGGAGTAGACGGTGATCACGCAGCCGACCACGCGACCGTTCAGCTCGCGGGTCCGCTCGTTGAACTGGGTGATGAACTGGCCCGGGTTGACGCCGTTGGCGCCGAGGGCGGGGCCGATCGGCGGCGCGGGCGTGGCCTTCCCGCCCGGGGCCATGATCTTGAACTGCTTGGTGACCTTCTTCGCGGCCATTGGTTTCCTACCTCCCACCGGTCCCCGAAATCTCGGGAAACGCCGGGCGGCCTAGGCCTCGGCGCGACGCGGTAGTGCGTGCGGTCTGGGATGACGAGCCGGGAAAGTTAGCACGGTCCCCCGCAAACGGCAAGGGCAGGGGAAGCCCGGGTCCGGGAACCCGCCGGGATCAGCCGGTCCAGTTCCCGAGGACGACCGTGAGATCCTCGGGGCCCACCGTGCCGTCGCCGTCGAGGTCGGGAAACGCGGTGTCCCAGCCGCCGAGGACCGCTCCAAGATCCGCCGGCCCCACCGTGCCGTCGCCGTTCACATCGCCCGGGATCCCGACGGTCCCGCCGCGGGAGAGCCACTCCGCCGGCACGACCGCGAGGGGATGGCCGGGAGCCTCGGCCCGCAGGATCAGGCCCGCGCCGCCGCCGTTCTCGAAGAAGTGGATCCGGATCGGGTGGCGTCCCGCGGCGAGGGCCAGCGTGCCCGAGCGGTTCACCATCCCGTGCAGGCCGTCGTTGTCGACCACGAGCGTCCCGTCGATCCACACCCGCGAGCCGTCGTCGCTTTCGGCGTGGATCGTCCAGACCGCGGTCTCCGGCACCTCGATCCAGCCGGTGAAGGTCGCGCCGAAGTAGTCCGAACGCCCGCTGTCGGCGAAGTCGCCGCCGGTCGACTCGAACGCGACGGTCGCCGCGGTCGAGACCGCGTAGGGCACGAGGGCCCCGAAGTTCGGCAGCCACGCGGTTCCCGGCACGAGGTCGTACCAGGCCACCTCGAGGCCCGGCGACGATCCGAAGACCGGGGTCGCCGCGAGGACGGGCACGAAGTCGAGGAAGACCTGCCCGAGATCGGCCGAGCCGTTCGCGTCGACGATGCCGTATGTAAACGAATCCTGGCCGCTGAAGCCGGGTGGGGGCGTCACGAGCAGGGTGTCGCCGTCGCGGGTCACCGTGCC
>JBIKVN010000171.1:0-7291 GCA_044356865.1 Phycisphaerales bacterium
CGGACTTGTGTGGTCATCGAGGCGAAGGTAAGACCGGTCTCCGGTCGAGACCATCGAGACCGCGGCAAAGAAGCGGAATGCGGAAGAAAGACCCGCCCGAAGGTCCGCGTCCACCGCGGAACTTCCGCGCCGGATCACCGCATCGGCAACGTGATCAGCGCTACCGAACCGGCTCGTCAGGCTCGGGGGCGTGGCGCTCGGTAAGGTTACCGGACTTCCGCAAGACGCCTCATCTCCTTGACTGCCTCCGGGCCCTCTGGTTTACTGCCCGATTCGCACCGGCCGGGACCGTCCCGGCGGGTCGGCGGGGTCGCCGCGCCAGGCGTGGCTGCACCCTGCAGTCGGTTTTCCCTTCGGTCGTCTAAGGACAGTTCATGGCTCGCTATCTCGGTCCCAAGGTGAAGCTCTCGCGCAAGGTCGGCGTCCCGGTCGCCGACACCCCCAAGCACACCGCCAAGCGGCAGCTCACCGTGCCGGGCATGCACGGCTTCCGCGGCCGTCGCCCGAAGGACTACGGGATCCGCAAGAACGAGAAGCAGAAGCTCCGCTTCCACTACAGCGTGCTCGAGAAGCAGTTCCGCCGCTACCTCGCCGAGGCGGGCCGGCGTCCCGGGAACACCGGCGAGGTGCTCATGCAGCTCCTCGAGAAGCGGCTCGACAATGTCCTGCGACGGGCCGGCTTCTCGCGCACCATCTGGGGCGCTCGCCAGATCGTGGCCCATGGGCATGTCCTCGTGAACGGCCGCAAGGTCGACCGGCCGAGCTACTCGGTCGCGGTCGGCGACGTCATCACCCTCCGCGAGAGCATCCACAAGACCGCCCGCGAGCAGATGGAGTCGCTCACCGGCCACATCACCCCGGGCTGGATTGCGGTGAACCCCGCCGAACTGTCGACCAAGGTCACGGCCAGCCCGACCTCCGACCAGATCCCCTTCGACGTGAACACCAACCTCATCGTCGAGTTCTATCGCTAAGCGAACGCCCCCGATCGGGGCGCCATCCAAGGTCCGCCGGAGGTCCCGGACGGCTTCCCGCGAACGGCCCCGAGCCGGACCGGAAGGCTTCCCGGGACCTTTCCTTTCCCGCCCTCCTCCTCCCCCACCGCCGCCATGCTCAAGTTCCTCCGCCAGTACCAGAGTTGGATCCTCGCGATCGGCGGCACCCTGCTGCTCATCACCTTCCTCGTGCCCGAGGCGATCACCGGCCTGGCGAACTACAGCGCCCGGACCGGCTCGACCTGGGCCACGGTCGGGAAGGACGACACGAAACTCACCGCCGGCGACCTCGACGATGTGCGGATGGAACTTCGCGTGGTCGATGCGGTGGGCAACCCGGTCCTGAAGCAGATCGGGGCCGATCGCGATCCCGCCCATTGGTACCTGCTGACCCGCGAGGCGGAAGAGGCAGGCCTTGTCGGCGGCGAGGGCGACGGTCGGGCGGTGCTCGAGGCGCTCGCGACCCAGACGGCCCAGAACCCCGACCAGGCGCTCTTCAACCTCGCCCAGCGGACCGGCACCAACCCGGACACCGTGATCAAGACCCTCGGAAAGATGCAGGGCGTGATGCGGCTGACCGGCGTGGCGAACTCGATCGGCCGCACCAGCGACCGCCGGCTCGAGGCGGCGGCGGCCGACGCCCTGCGCGGCGCGGCGTGCGACACCGTGGTGCTTGACGCGAGGAAACTCGCGAAGCCCGAGGTGGCCGAGCCGGGCGAGGAAGCCCTGCTCGCCCAGTTCGAGAAGTTCAAGGACACCGAGCCCGGCAAGGGCGAGCGCGGCTTCGGCTACAAGCTGCCCGATCGCGTGAAGCTCGAGTGGATCGAGGTCGCCGAGGCCCCGGTGCGGGCGGCGATCGAGGCCTCCGGGGCCCTCGACACGCTGGCCCTCAAGAAGCGGTTCGCGGCCGATCCGGCGAAGTACGGCGCCGACGCGACGCTTTCGCCGAGGTTCGCCGACTACGAGGCGACGGTCCGCACGCGGACGCTCGACGACCTGACCGCCGAGAAGATGGCCGAGATCGCGAAGTTCGCTTCCGACCAGCTCGCGATGCCGCTCCGCGGGCTTCCGCGGGAGGGCGGATACACGGCGCTGCCGTCCGACTGGGCGTCGCGGCAGCTTGCGATGCCGGCCCTCGCCGACCAGATCGCGGCCCGCTTCGCGATTCCGGTCCCGACCTACCGGGCGGTCGGCGACACCTGGCTCTCGGGCACCGATCTCGACGGCGTGACCGGCCTCGGCGGGGCGACCACCGACAAGCTCGGCCCGGCCCCGGTCAAGGTCTCGCAGGTCGCGGCCAGGCTGAAGGAGTTCACGCCGGCCGACCAGACCTTCCCGACCCAGGTCGGGGTCGCGATGCCCGCCTTCACCGGCGGCGACAGGACCGTCTAC
Organism: Phycisphaerales bacterium; assembly: GCA_044356865.1. Classification (GTDB taxonomy): domain Bacteria; phylum Planctomycetota; class Phycisphaerae; order Phycisphaerales; family SM1A02; genus JBEIUL01. Next base: position 2,388 of record JBIKVN010000171.1, read on the forward strand.
CTCGTGCGACCGACCGCCGCCGACCCGACGCGGGCCCCCGCCTCGCTCGACGAGGTGCGGGCGGCGGTGACCGACGACGTACGAAGCCTCGAACGCTTCGCGAAGCTCGAGGCAGCGACGGCGGACCTGCTCGCGAAGGCCAAGGCCGAGGGGCCGCGGGCGGTCGCGAACGACTACGGCGCGACCGTCGAGTTCCTCCCGACGCTGCGTGAGGCGGACCCCCGCTTCATCGGCTTCGGCATGAAGTTCGGCGGCGATATCCCGGGCCTCGGGAACGACCCCGAGACCGTCCGGGCGATCAGCCGTGAGGCGGCGAAGATCCCGCTCGACAAGCCCGCCGCCGAGACGCCCGTCGCCGACCGGACCTTCCTCGTGCCGGTGCCCGACCGGCTGACGCTCGTCCTCGTCCGCGTCGACGACATCTTCCCGCTCACGCTCGAGGAGTACCGGCCGCTCGCGTCGAACCCGCGGGTGCAGCGGACCCTGCTCGACGAGAAGCCCGAGGAGGACCTGCTCGGGACTTACAGCCTCGAGGCCCTGATGCAGCGGCACGGTTTCAAGCCGAACCGTGAGGAAGACGGGGCCGAACTGGCCTCGTGAGCCGCCACGCCCGGCGTCGGCATCCGGTCAGGAGACTTTCGAGCCGGGCTTCACCGGCTTCTCGACGGTGAGGATCACCACGTCGCGCTCGTCGGCGCCGGTCTTGCCGGTCGCGCCGGCCGCCGGCTCGACCTTGAGGTCGCTCGCGGCCAGGATCATGCCGTTCGAGACCTCGCCGCGGATCTGCCGCGGCTCGAGGTTCGCGACGATCACGACCTGCTTCCCGACCAGCGTCGCCGGGTCGTACCAGGCCTTGATGCCCGCACAGACCTGGCGGCCGCTCGGGGTGCCGTCGTCGAGCTGGATCTTGAGCAGCTTGTCGGCGTTCGGGTGGGGCTCGGCGCGGACGATCGTCGCGACCCGCAGGTCGAGCTTCGCGAAGAGATCGAAGGGGACGGCGGCGAGCGGCTCGGCGGCCGGGGCCGGGGCGGGTGCGGGCGAGGTCATGGCCCCATGGTACTTCCCCGCGATCCCGCGATCGACCGCAGGAAGTCCGCGGTCCGGCGGGCGAGCTCGCGGCGGGTGAAGCGATCGAGCGCCTCTCCCGCGGGCCGGCGCGAGTCGAAATCGCGATCGCGGATCCGCGTGATCGCCCTCGCGATGCTCGCATCGTCGACCGGATCCGCCGCCACCGCGTCGGCATGGGCGAGGACCAGGTCCCGCGTCTCGCCCGGCGGCACCGCCGCAAGGATCGGCCGGCCCGCCGCCAGGTACTCGAACGCCTTCCCGGGAATGATCATCGTGGGCACGTCGCCCGACACGCCGTGCAAGCCCAGGAACAGGGCGTCCGCGCTCCGCGTGATCGCCGCGCACTCGCGATGCGGCCGGTGGCCGTAGCGCACCACGGCGTCGCCGAGGCCCGAAGCGTCGAGCAGCTCGACGGTGTGCGGATCGGCGTGCCCGACGAAGTGGAACCGTATCGAGCGGCCGAAGGCCGGTTCGGAGCGGCAAAGCAAGCGAATCGCGTTCAGCAGATGCAGCGGGCTCCGCCCGGTCGGCTGGATCGAGACCGTCCGCACCGACATCGCCCGACGCAACCGTTCTCGCAGTCCCTTCGGTGGCACCGCCTCTCGGGAGATGAACTGCCCGGTGAACACGATTCGGAACTCGCCGGCCTCCTTGGGGCGCGGCTCGACCGCGAAATCCTCGGGCTCGAATCCGTTGAAGACGACCTCCATGGAGCGCGGGCCGCCGAGGAAGTCGCCGACGACCCGGCGGGCGACCTCGGTCTGCACGATGATCCCGGAGGCCGGGGCGAGCGATTCGCGCATCGCCTGCAGGGCCTTGCGTTGCTGGAAGACCGATCGGAAGTCGCGGATGCCGTCGAGGGCCCACGGTTCGCGCAGGTCGATCACGTACGGAAGGCCGAGGCGCTCGGCGGCCCGTCGCGTGACGGCGGTCATGCGATAGGGCGGCGCGGTGCCGAGGACGAGGTCGAACGGACGTCGGGCATGGACCGCGGCCAACCGCTCGACCAGGGCCTCTTCCCACCGGTTGGGCCGATCGGGATCTCCCCCCTCCCAATCGATCCGCTCGATCTCGACCCCTTCGATCCACGGCAAGAGCGAGTCGTCGCGCGGCTCGAAGCGTGAACGGGCCTCCTCCGAGGCGATGCGTCGCGAGAAGACGGTGCACTCGAGGCCGAAGGACCGGAAGTGACGCACCCACGACGCCGGTCGCTGCGTCCCTGGCCCGCCGTCGGGCGGAAAGTAGAAGGCGAGGAACGCGACCCGCATCGCGGTTCGATATCGGTCCATCCGCATCGGGGGCTGAGCAGATCTCTGCCGTCCCCCCCCCCCCCCGTCGCGGGCTCAGCCGACCCCGACCGCCTCGGCGTCCCGGGCAGAGAGCATGCCCCCGTCCGATCGCTGGGCGACGGTGCCATCCCGCTTCCACGACCGGTCGCAGCGGGGCTCGGCGCGAAGGTCCTCGACCGCGATCGCGGCCGCCGCGGGATCGAGCCGCACGCGGCTGGTCCCGCAGAGGTCCGGCAGCTCGGGCAGGAACGGGGCGAGCTCGCCGTGCGGATCGGGCAGCACGAGGCCGGCGTCGAGCGGGTTCTCGATCCCGCGGGCCTTCGCCTTCTCGAGCGCCTCCGAGGCGAGCCCGCGGACCGCGATCGCTTTCGCCCAACCGGCGTGGGCCTTTGGGCCGACGGTCTCGGCGAGCCTGGGGAACGTCTCGAGGTGGACGCACCGCCCGTCCGACTTCCACAGGGCCCGGAACGCCTCGTCGGCGGTGTGCGGCAGGATCGGGGCGAGCAGCCGGCAGAGCAGGTCGGCGATCGTCCACATCACCGTCTGCGTGCGGCGGCGGCGCGGGGCGTCCTTACGGTCGCAGTAGAGGCGGTCCTTCGTGGCGACGCAGTAGGTCGCCGAGAGCGTCTCGTTGCAGAAGTCGTAGATCGCCTGGTGGGCGGCGCGGAAGTCGTAGCGGCCGAAAGCCTCGCGCACCGCGGCCTCGAGGGCGGCCGCCTCGGCCAGGGCCCACGCGTCGATCGACGCGGGATCGATCGTGTGGAGGTCGACGCCGTCGGCCCGGATCTCGTCGCCGCTCGCCGGCAGGAAATCCTCGAGGTTCGAGAGCAGGAAGCGGATCGTGTTCCGCACCTTCCGGTAGCTCTCGCCGGCGACCTTGAAGAACTCGAGGTCGACCTTGATGTCGCCCTCGAAGGCGGCGCCCGAGACCCACCAGCGGCAGACGTCGGCGCCGGAGTCCTTGAGCAGCGCCTCGACGTCGAGGGCGTTGCCGAGCGACTTCGACATCTTCTTCCCGTCCTTGTCGACGATGAAGCCGTGGGTCAGGAGGGCCTTGAACGGCGCCCGGCCGGTCGCCCCGAGCGAGGCGAGGAGCGACGCCTGGAACCAGCCGCGGTGCTGGTCGCTGCCCTCGAGGTAGAGCTCGGAGGGGAAGCCGATGCCGCGGGAGCGCAGCACCGCGTTCCACGAGCTGCCCGCCTCGAACCAGACGTCGAAGATGTCGTGCATCTTCTCGAGCGTGGCGAGGTCGAGGTCCGGCGGCGCGTCGGGGTCGGACTTCGGGTCGTAGGCGGCCAGAAGCGTGGCCGGCGGCTCCTCGAACCAGGCGTCGCTGCCGCGGGCGGCGATCGCGGCCGCGACGGCGCGGATGCCGGCCGCCGTGAGGAACGCCGAGCCGTCGGGACGCCGGAACGCCGGGATCGGCAGGCCCCAGGCACGTTGGCGCGAGATGCACCAGTCGGGCCGGCTCTCGAGCATGCCGCGGAGGCGGTTGCGGCCCCAGTCGGGGACGAACTTCACCTCGTCGGAGACGGCGGCGAGGGCCGCGGAGCGGAGGCTCTTCCCATCGCGCCGCGCCGGCCGGTCGACCGAGATGAACCACTGCTCGGTGGCCCGGAAGATCACCGGCGTCTTGCTGCGCCAGTCGTGTGGATACGAGTGCGTGAAGCGGTGGTCGAAGAAGAGGTGGCCCGAACTGCGAAGGTGCTCGGTGACGAGCCCGTTCGCGGTCCAGATGTCCTTCCCGCGCAGCCACTCGGGCACCGTCTCGTCGTAGGTTCCGTCCTCGCGGACCGGGCAGTAGGTCGCGAGCCCCTCGCGAAGGCCGGTGCGGTAGTCCTCGGCGCCGTGGCCCGGCGCGGTGTGGACGAGGCCGGTGCCGTCCTCGAGCGTGACGTACTCGGCGTGGACGACCTTCCCCTCGCGCGGGCAGAACGGGTGGCGGTAGCGGAGTCCGACGAGGTTCTTGCCGTCGGTCTCGGCAAGGATTTCCACCTCTTCGGCCTTCGCCGCGGCCGCGACCTTCGCGACGAGGTCGCTCGCGAGGATCGTCTCGCTGCCGTCGATCCGGGCGAGGGCGTAGCGATAGCCCTCGTGCACCGCGATCGCGAGGTTCGCCGGGAGCGTCCAGGGCGTCGTGGTCCAGATCATGAGGCTTGGAGTCACGTCCAGCTCGAGGTTCCCGTCCGGCCCCCCGAACGCCTTCTCGAACGCCTCGCGGTCGATGCCCTCGAACTCGACGTAGACCGAGAGATCCTCGCGCTCCTCGTACTCGAGCTCGGCCTCGGCGAGCGCCGTGCGGTTCGCGATCGACCAGTGCACCGGCTTCTTGTCGCGGTAGACCAAGCCCTGCTCGACGAGGTCGGCGAAGACCTCGAGCGTGCGGGCCTCGTAGGCCGGGGCCATCGTGAAGTACGGGTCGGCGTAGTCGGCGAGCGTCAAGAGCCGCTGCATCTGCGTCGCCTGCAGCTTGATGAACTTCTCGGCCGAGCGGGCGCACTCGCGGCGGATCGCCATGCGGCGGACATCCGGGGCGAGCCCGTCGAG
>JBIKVN010000172.1:0-7249 GCA_044356865.1 Phycisphaerales bacterium
TGCATCTACAACGGGCCGTCGCCCGACACGAACTCGATGGTGAAGTACGCCCGCGACCAGTGGTCGGGCTACTTCGATTTCCCCGCCAACGACGATCCGGCGGCGAAGGACCTCTACTTCCGCACCGACTACGGCCCCGTGACCGTGATCACGCTCTGTTCGGTCGGGGCCCTCCCGCCGAACGACAACGTCGCGCCGCCGCAGGGCCAGGACATGAACGTCAACTTCCCGCAGAATCTCGACACGAACCGGGCGTGGCTTCTCAACTACCCCTACGGCGACCTGCCCGACTTCAACATCGGAACCGCGCAGTGGAAGTGGGCGGTCGAGCAGCTTGCGGCCGCGCGGGCCGAGGGCCGGATCATCTTCGTCCAGTGGCACCATACGCCGTTCAGCCGCGGGATCCACGGCTCGAGCGTGACCAGCACCCAGTCGGGCGAGGCGATGCGGATCTACGCGCCGCTGCTCGAGCAGTACCGGGTCGCGGCGGTCTTCTGCGGGCATAGCGAGGTGGCCGAGCAGAGCTGGTTCGACCTCGACGGCGACGGCTACGGCGTCCACCTCTGGGATGTCGGGGCGGCCGGTGACGGGCTTCGCGGCGTCGAGGACGCGGTGGGGCAGGAGAGCGCGGCGATCGTCGCGTGGCGAACGAATCCGCTCAATCCGCTCGGGGCGGCTTGGTCGCCGAACCCGTACTCGGTCTGGTCGGCCGATGGCAGTGAGCCCGAGACTTGGGAAGGCAACCGGCTTCTCGGCGGCGGCAAGCACTACGGGTTCCTTGAGGTCGATGTCGCGAGCGTTGGCAAGGGTGCGTTCCGGGTTGAACTCCAGAACTGGCATGTGTTTCCGCTGAACGCCGGTGATGCCGACTTCACGGTCACCGGGTACGAGCTTCGTCGGTACGACAACCGCGTGGTGCTCGAAGGGCCAGCCGACGACCTGCGGCCGCTCGACGAGGGGCCGACCTGCATGCGGATCGACCTCGACCAGGACGGCCAGGTTCTTGGAAACGACATTGCGGTACTGCTCGCCTCGTGGGGAGCGTGTCCGGCGGGCGGGTGCGTTCTCGGCGATATCGATCGTGACGGGGATGTCGATGCGGCGGACCTGACCCGGCTGCTGGCCGCGTTCGGTTCGCGGTGCGGCGATTGACCGGACGAGTTGGGGACGATGTGAGGGCCGGACGGGTTCCCATGGGGGCCCGTCCGGCCTGATTTCAGGTCTGGTTTGGTGGGGGTCTTGTGGGTTTGGACAGGCCAGTCCGCATCGGACTCGCCCGAGAGTTAGTCCGAGAACTCGCTGAGTTGGACAGGCCAAATCTCCTCTTGTTCGTGGGTTTGTGTGGGTTCGTGCGTCGGTTCAGACAGGCCAATCCCGGAGAGTGAGGTCCAAGAACTCAGGAGATTGGACAGGCCAAGTTGCCAACCGAAGAGGGGATTTGGCCTTTCCATGGTCCAGTCCCGCTCGGGAGGGCTTCGGCCGGGCGGGGGGGGCATCGCGGCCCGACTGGTCCATTCCTGTGACTGGACAGGCCAACATGAACCATTAAGTCCGAGAACTCACGACTTTGGACAGGCCAAGATTCGTTCCCGACTTTGGACAGGCCAAAACTCGTTCCGACTTTGGACAGGCCAAAACTCGTTCCCAAATCTGTTTGCCCCAGTCTGGTTTAGCCCAGTCTCCTTTGGTCAAGTCTCGTTCGTTGACCTCGGGCGGTGGCCAGATGGAGGCCAGTTGAGGTGGCCTGTCCAAGATCTCATCCAAGATCTCCTCAGGGCCTCGCCTCAGGGCCTCGCTTCAAGCGCCCCGACCTGGACGGCCCGTCCGCCATCAGCTGGCCCCCAAGACCCGGCCATCCGAAGCCTCGCCGCGACCGGTGTCTCCGTTCCCCGGTGTTCGGCTACACTGCTCGATTCCTTCGCAACCCCTCTCCCAGAGGCCCACTCCGTGATTGAGACCCTGAAGAGCGACGACATCGTCGAGCGGCTCGGCGGCCGCTTCAAGTTGACCGCCCTCATACAGCGCCGGCTCAAGGAACTCATCGACGGATCCCGCCCGCACTTCGATCGGCAGGGCCGCAGCGACCTGGAGTTGGTCATCGAGGAGATCCGGCAGGGCAAGATCACCCTCGACTTCGACCCGACGAACATCGTCGTGGACGAGGATCGCTGATCCGGTCGGACCGGCCCCCGGTCCCTCACACGCATGTACCGCGGCGACCCGAAGGCTCTCGAGACGCTTTCGGGTCGTCGCATTCTCGTGGGCGTCGGAGGCGGCATCGCGGCCTACAAGGTCGCGGGGCTCGTGAGCACGCTCGCCCAGGCGAAGGTCGAGGTGCATGTCGCGATGACGCCCGCAGCGACTCGATTCGTCACTCCGCTCACCTTCGAGGCGATTTCCGGCCGGCCGGCCCAGGTCGACCCGTGGACGCAGGCCGATCGCGCCGACCCCCAGCACATCCGCCTCGCCCGCTCGATCGACGCGGCGATCGTCGCCCCCTGCACCATGGATCTTCTCGCCCGCCTCGTCCATGGCTTCACCGACGATGCGGTCTCGCTCGTCCTCTCGGCGGTCGATCGCACCCGGATCCCCGTCCTGCTGGCCCCGAGCATGAATGAGGTCATGTGGAACCAGCCCGCGACCCGACGGAACGTCGAGGCAGCGAAGGCCGACGGGTTCCGCGTGATCGCGCCCGGCGAGGGCTGGCAGGCATGCCGGACGGTCGGGGCGGGGCGACTTCCCGAGCCGGACGACCTCGTCGCGGCGATCGCGGACTCGCTCGCCCGCCGCTGACGATCCGGGGTCCGGTATCGCACCCATTCGCACGGATTCGGGACACACCCCGCTTGCGGAGCGGCATGCCGCCCGTATGGTGGGATCGGATCGGCGTCCCGGAGATGTTCCGTGCTCGCGACGCTGTCCTTCCTCCTCATCGCATCGCCGTTTCTCCTGGCCCCACCGCGCGATCGGGCCCGCCCCGCCGAACCGCCGCCGTCGCGGATCGTCGAGTCGCTGGTTCTCGTTCCCGAGCCCGCGATCCTCGCGATCGGCGATCCGCCCGAAGGCGGCGTCGCCGGAGCCTGTCCACCCGTCGTCGGCACCTGGACGAGTTCCGATTTCGGACCTGGCTCCTACATAGCCCAAGGGGGCTTCGCCGAGGACGAGGTCGCCGCCGTCTCGTTCACGATCTCGCCCGACCAGTTCCCGCTGCGGCTTGACCTCTGCGAGATGATCTTCGCGACCAGCTCGACCCAGGTCACGACCACCACCCACTGGTCGATCATCGTCTGGGAAGGCACGCCGGCGAACGGCCAGGTCATCTTCTCGGCAAGCAGCGACGGCAAGACGCTGCCGCACCTGGTGATCCCTCCGGGCACGAATGGCGTGAACGTCCAGTTCCTGGTCGATCCGGGTGACCCCGACCAGATCGTCGTGCAGAACGACGGAACCGACACGTTCTCGATCGGATACCGGATCGACCGGCACAACAACCAGGTCTCGAACCCGTGCTTCGTCGCGCCGCCGTCGAACAGCAACGCCTTCCCGTGCACCGATGTCGGCGGGCTGCAGCATCCGACGAGCAACTGGCTCTTCGCGATCGACTGCGGCGCCTTCGGTTGCCCCGCCGGTTGGCGGAACTTCGCCCAGCTCCCGACCACATGCCGCCCGAGCGGCGATTGGGTGATTCGCGCCACCTGGACGCCGGTGAGTTGCGCCCCGGTCGGGGCGTGCTGCCTGCCGGGCGGAGGATGCGACACGAGGAGCGAGTCCGAGTGCATCGCCCTCGGCGGCTCGTTCCAGGGGGCGGGCTCCACCTGCTCGGTGGGCGGCTGCTCGGCCCAGCCCGGCCCATGCTGCTTCACCTCGACCGGCGGTTGCCTGCCGCTCACCTCCGCGACCTGCCTCGCGGCGGGCGGAACGCCGGGACCGGCCGGCCTCTCCTGCACCGGCTACGTCTGCTTCCCGAGCGGAGCCTGCTGCCTCCCGGACGGGAGTTGTGCGGGCCCGGTCAGCCCGGGCGAGTGCGCCGCGCTCAGTGGGGTCTTCCAAGGCAACGGAACGAGTTGCGCCGGCGTGAACTGCCCTGATCCGGTCGCGGCCTGCTGCTTCGGAACCGGCTTCTGCCTGCCGCTGTCCGAGGCCGACTGCACCCTCGCAGGAGCGTCGTGGCAGGGGATCGGAACGAGCTGCGTCGATGCGAACGCGAACGGCACCGCCGACGCGTGCGAGGCCCGAGTCGGCGACCTGGACGGTGACGGCGTCGTCGGCTCGGCCGATCTCACGATCCTGCTTGGCGCGTGGGGTGGCGGGGCGGGGCCGGCCGACCTGAACTCGGACGGCACGGTGGGCGCGGCGGACCTGACCATCCTGCTCGGGAATTGGGGTTGACCCGAGGGCCCATTCGGCCGACAATCCTCGTCCCGACGGGGCACTGGAGAGGTGCCTGAGCGGTTGAAAGGGCCAGTCTCGAAAACTGGTGTGGGGCTTGTCTTCACCGTGGGTTCGAATCCCACCCTCTCCGTTGAAACGCTGGGCAAGGCTTCGGTCTTGCCCAGCGTTGTTTTTATCGCGCGGCCGTCCGGCGCCCCGACGACTTCGTGCAATCTCCAACAGAGCGGGAACAAAGGAGTTGAATCCGGCGCGGCCAGTGTCAAAGTGGGCGCTCGCTCGGCCCGCTCCGGATCGCTGAAGAAAGATCGCCATGCCCAAGAGCTCCCGCCATTCGCGGCGGCTTCCCTTCCTGATTCTCGCATTCCTCGCCCTGTTCGACCCGCGGGCGTCCGCCGGCGGCCGGCGCGAGGTCGATTATCCGGAGAGCCTCAAGGGCCAGTGGGTGCCCCGACCGACGCGACTGTCCGACTTCGTGGCCGACGGCGAAGCGCTGGTCACGCTCGGCAAGTCGCTCTTCTGGGATGTCGGGATCGGAAGCGACGGGCAGACGGCGTGCGCCACCTGCCACGGCCACGCCGGCGTCGATCCGCGTCGGATCAACACCGTGCATCCCGGCGCGAACGGCACCTTCGACACGAAGACCGCGGCGGGCGAACTCAAGACCGCCGACTTCTTTCCGACGACGGTCTTCGCCGATCCGGCGTCGCGCTTCAGCGAGGTCTTGCGTGATCTCGATGACATCGCGGGTTCGCAGGGCGTCCTGAGCCGCCGGTTCGTCGGGCTTGACTCGGGGCGCATCGAGGAGATCTGCGACGCCCTGCCCGAGGCGATCTTCGTCCTCGACGGCGTCGCGCAGCGCCAGGTGACCGGCCGGAACCCGCCCACGGTGATCAACGCCGTCTTCAACATCCGCAACTTCTGGGATGGCCGCGCGAACCCTTGGTTCAACGGGCGCAACGGCCTCGGGCCGGTCGATCCGGCGGCGAGGGTGTGGGTCGCGAACGCCGCCGGGACCGGCCTCGTCCCGGCCGCCGTGATGCTCGATTTCTCGAGCCTCGCCTCGCAGGCGGTCGGGCCGGTCCTGAATCCGGTCGAGATGTCCTGCGCCGGACGGGCGTGGCCCGATCTCGCGGCGAAGCTGCTCGACCGCCAGCCGCTTGCCACGCAACGGGTGCGTCCCGACGACTCGGTCCTCGGTCCGTTGGTCGACGCAGACGGCCTCGGGCTCGAGGTCACCTACCGGGAACTCGTGGACGCCGCCTTCCTGCCGCATTGGCGGACTTCGTTGCCCACCCCGGACGGCGTCCCGCAGGTCGAGGCGAACTTCCCGCTCATCTTCGGACTCGCGGTGCAGGCGTACGAGGCGAGGCTCGTCTCGGACGAGACCCGCTACGACCGCTTCGCCGAGGCCGGTTTTCCCGAGGACGGCGGGGGATTCCTCGACGCGGAGGAGCGGCGCGGCCTCGCGATCTTCATGAACCAGGGCGAGCTCGACGGGGTGCCGGTCGGCCGGTGCGTCGCGTGCCACTCCGGGCCGCTCTTCGCCTCGCCCACCTGGCCTGCGGTGGGCGTCAACGGGCCACCGCCGGGCAGCGCCCCGCATCCGGCGCCCGACGGCATCGAGCGAATGCTGGCGATGGCCGGCACGCGATCGGCCCGCGTGACCTTCGCCGATGCCGAGTTCGACGGCGACCCGCGGACCCGGCCGCTCGACTTCCCGATCGCGGGCGCCGATCTCGAGATCGTCCGCGTCCCGGACGGGGGCGACGAGGTCCTCGACGGGGAGTTTCCCGAGGAGGCGGAACTCCCGTGCCCCGGATCGAGCGCCTTCAGCCTCGATGCCGACGAGGGAACCGGCACGCTGCTGGTCGAGATCCGGCGTGAGCTCGTGAAGGGCGGCGGCTGCGCGACCTGGATCCGCTTCAGCCTCGAGGAGTTTCCCGTCGGGCAGTACCGGCTCATGATCGACGACGAGCTGCGGGCCACGCTGGAAGTCCACTCCCCGGGCGCCTACGACCAGGGCTTTTACAACATCGGGGTCCGGCCGACGGCCGAGGACCTCGGCATCGGCGGGTTCCAGGCCGGCGGCGTACCGCTCTCGTGGACCCGTCGGCGGCAGTCCGGCCTCCCTCTGCCGGAGGTCGCGAACCCGACGGCCGTGCCGGCGGGGGTGCATGCCGCGGTGAACGGCGCGTTCAAGACGCCGACCCTGCGGAATGTCGAGTTGACCGGACCCTACTTCCACAACGGCGGCCAAGCCACGCTGCGGCAGACGGTCGAGTTCTACAACCGCGGCGGCGACTTCCACGAGGCGAATCTCACCGACCTCTCGCCCGAGATGGAGTCGCTCGGTCTTTCCGACGGGGACATCGAAGCCCTTGTCGCGTTCATGAAGACGCTCACCGACGAGCGGGTCCGCGACGAGCGGGCGCCGTTCGACCATCCCGAGCTTCCGCTTTCGAACGGGACGACGCTGCCCGCGGTCGGCGCGAAGGGCCGCGCGGCCCTCTGCCTTCCGCCGCTCCGGTCGTTCGAGGAGCGGCTCGCGGGCGGCGACGAGCCCGACAGCGGCGATGCCACCGACTGCGACGGGAACGGCGTGCCCGACGCGTGCGAGGAACAGGCCGACGAGGATGGCGATGGCGTGCCCGATCCGTGCGAGCGGGCGGCCGGCGACTTCAACCTCGACGGCCAGGTGGGCAGCGCTGATCTCGCGTGGCTGCTGGCCGTCTGGGGCTCGACGTTGCCGGGCTGGTCGTTCGCCGATCTCGATCGCGACGGCCAGATCGGCTCTTCCGACCTCACGCTGCTGCTCAGCCGCTGGGGTCCGGTCGACTGACCGGTTACGCCTCTTCCG
>JBIKVN010000173.1:0-7205 GCA_044356865.1 Phycisphaerales bacterium
TGCTCGAACGGGCCCTCGACGGGCGGGAACTGACGCCCGAGCGGCGGGCCGAGTTCAACCGTCGCGTCGATCGCGTCGCGGGGCTCTTTTTCGCGAACCGCTTCGCGGACGCGATGCGGCTCATTGCTGAGGTCGTCGCCGAGATCGAGGGGCTCGACGCCGAGGCGACGCGGTCGTTCGTGGCCGCCAATCTTCATCGGGCGATCGTCGATCCGCCGGTCTGCCTCGCGACCGCGACCGAGCCGCCGCGGCTGCGGCTCGAGTCGCTCGCCGACGGCATGTCACTTCCGCCCGGCGCGACGCTTCTTTTCCGGCCACCCGCCGGCGAGCCGACGGTCGTCGAGATCGGGGCGATGCCGATGGTCGTTCACTGCCGCTGGCTCGGTCGCCACGAGATCGAGATCGTCGCCGGCGAGGGCGTGCCGCCGGTGCCCGCGGGCAGTTTCCAGGTGGTCGCCCGCGATCCCGAGGGTGTCGCCGGCGAGCTGGTGACGCGGCTCGATGCGGTGAAGGGCGCCCACCCGCAGGACGTCGCCGCGATCCGTTCGCGGCTCGCGATCCTCACCGACGCGCCTTCGGCGGCGAAGAGCGTCGAGTTCCTCTCCGACCAGGCCGAACTTGCGGCGGCGTGCGAACGCGACGTCGCGGCGCTCGCGGCCGGTACGAGTCCGTTCGTCGGACGGCGCGACGAGCACTGGCGGACTGTTTCGGCCGACGCGGTGCCGATTCCCGTCCGGGTGATCGCCCCGCCCGGAGATCGCCTTCCCCTCGTGATCGCCCTGCACGGCGCGGGCGGCGACGAGAGCATGTTCTTCTCGGGCTACGGGAACGGCCTCCTCCAGCGGCTCGCCGTCGAACGGGGCTTCGTCGCCGTCACGCCGTTCACGCCGACCTTCATGGCGAGCCCACTGTTTCTCGACGCGATCGTCGAGGAAATGGCCCGCTGCCATTCGATCGATCGCGGGCGGATCCTCCTGCTCGGGCATTCGCTCGGGGCCGGCGCGACCGGCAGCATCACCGCGCTTCGCCCCGCGGTTCCGGCGGCGATCGCCTGCCTCGCGGGGCCCACGCCCGTGCCCGCGAAGCCGCTTGCGGCCGGCGAATGGCCGCCGATCCTCGCGTGCGTCGCCGAGCTCGACGGGGTGATCCCCGCGGTTTCGATCCGACGGGGGATCGAGGCCGGACGGGCGCGGGGGGCGGACATCACCGAACGGTCGTATCCAGACGAGGGCCACACGCTCGTCGTCGGCACTTGCCTTCCCGAGGTGATCGACTTCCTGCTCAGGGCGCCGCCGCGGGCGACCGCCTCAGGAGCGGCCGCACCGCCGGCACCGCCGACAGCGCCATGAGGCCGAGGATCGTCGCGACGTACGCCCCGTCGGCGCCGCCCGCGAGGCTCGTCGCGAGACCGAGGAGCGGCCCCGAGAGGTAGCCGACGCCGATGAGGCCCTCGTGCGTTCCCGCCGCGTCGATCTCGGCCTTGCCGACGCTCATCGCGTAGTAGATCGCCGCCGAGTAGATGATCCCCTGGCCGACTCCGAAGACCGCGAGGCCCGCCGCCAGCACCGGCATCGAGGGCGCGAGCACCGCGAGCGTGAAGCCTCCCGCGAGCAGCGTGCCGCCGAGGACGAGCGCCCCGGATTTCCCGTGCCAGCCGCCGAGTTTCCACAGGACGCCGACGCAGATCGCCCTGCTGAAGAGCCAGGTGGCGGCCAACGGAGTCTGCGTCGCGGAGTCGGCCCCGACCTTCCCGAGCAGGTAGGGAAGCAGCGGCGAGATCGCACCGATCACCACATAGCTCACCGGAAGCAGCACCCGGGCCGACGCGAGCAGGGCCGCATAGTTCGGCGGTACCGGCCCGTCGGCTTCTTCCGGATGCGCCGCGGGTCGGGTCGTGAAGCGGGGAAGGAAGAGGATCGCCGCGAGGCACGCCGGCAGGATGGCGACCACCGAAAACCGCATCCGCCCGAGTTCACCCAGCGGCGAGACGATCGCCAGCGACAGCCCGACCGCGATCATCCAGGAGAGGTTCCAGGCGCCCATCGCGTGCCGCAACTCGTCGCGGCGGCGTCCGCCCGCGAGGTAGCTCTCGACCAGCGGCCAGAAGATCGCGCTCGCGAGGCTGACGAGGATCCCGACCGCCCAGAGGATCCACGACCCGACGGGCAGCAGTACCGCCGGGGCGACCGCCGCCTGCACGAGCAGCAGGACCGCCAGCATCGCCCGCGGGCTCACGAACCGTTCCGCGGCGCGGATCACCCGCGAGGCGAGGAACGCCCCGACGGCGTACGCCACGCCGTTCGCCGACGCGAGGGCGAAGTTGGCGGCCTTGCCGTAGCCGAAATCCGCCTCGGCGATGAACGAGAGGCCGCTCCAGGTCACGCCAGTCCCGACCGAGGCGAGGAAACTCACCGCCAGGATCGGTCCGGTCGGGGTGGCGGGGGCGGCGGCGGGGGAACCCACGGGGCGATCCTACCGGCGTTTCCGGGCACCCCCGGGCAGGCTTCCGGTGCGGCCACGCCCCCGGACGGCCGTGCTAAACTCCCGATCCGGCCAGCGGGCGACCGCGACCGACGGGTCCATGTAGCTCAATTGGATAGAGCGTCGCCCTCCGAAGGCGAAGGTTGCAGGTTCGAGTCCCGCCATGGACGCTTCCCCCTCCGGCCCGTTCGCCTCCGCCGAGGCTCCGCCGCTTACCGTAGCGGCGTTCCAGGCCTTCATCCGCGACCGCTACGGCCCGACCGACTCCGTCCGGGGCATCCCCGGAACCTTCCTCTGGTTCACCGAGGAGGTCGGCGAGCTCGCCCATGCCCTCGCCCAACGCGAGCGGGGGAAGCTCGACCGGGCCAATCTCGAGGAAGAGTTCGCCGACTGCCTCGCCTGGCTCGTGACCATGGCGAACACCTGCGAGGTCGATCTCGAGGCGGCCATCCGGGCGAAGTACCTCACCGACGGCGGGCCGAAAGGCACGAAGTGAGCGGGATCGCCGGAACGCCCGCCGACGGGTGCGCCGTCTGCGGCTTCGAGCACCCCGTTCGGCGGTCACCCGACCTCGTCGCGTGGGAAGACGACCTCTGGATCGTCCGGCACCACCTGCTGCCGGCGCCGCTTGCGGGCTGGTTCATGCTGGTCTCGCGCCGCCACCTCGGCGGGCCCGCCGACCTCTCCGACGCGGAAGCCGCGGCGTTCGGACCCGCGATGCGTCGCGTTTCGCAGGCCATCAAGGCGGTGACCGGCGCCCCCAAGGTCTACGCCCTCGCCTTCGGCGAGGGCGCCCCGCACCTGCACGTGCACCTCGTTCCCCGATACGCCGATCGTGCGGATCTTGCGGCGTGGAAGCTGGCCGACGTCTACCGGGCCGTCGAGCGCGGCGAGTTGCCCGCGGCCGATCCTGATCTCGTCCGGGCGCACGTCCGTTCGCTCGGTGACCTGCTCGGCCGTCGCTGATCGGCGTCCGTCGAAACAAGTCGACTCGCGTCGCATTCCCCGCGGCGATTCGCGCGTTCATGCCGCAATCCGCCGCCAACCGCTCGACTCTCGGTCTCCGGCCGCAACGATGAGGCTCACCGCGCAGGCGTTTCGCATGCGACTTCAAGGTGAAGGGGGGTACTCATCATGGCGCACGGATTTCGACGAGGAGGGTCGCTCGCGGCCCTCGGCGCGGTGGCCTTGGCCTCGGCCGGATCGGCGTCCGCCGATCCGGGTTACTCGTACTTCTACACCGGCCAGACCGGGGCGCAGGTGCAAGTCGACCGCTTCCACACCCAACATTGGTCGGTGTCGCCCACATGGGACCTCGACAACTTCATGGGCGGCCGCTTCAAGATGAAGGCCGGTCCGCAGACGGTGGATACCGTCACTTTCCTCCTCTTTTCGGGGACCTACCAGAATTACCTCGACAACGCCTACACCGCACTGATGAGCGTGACCAGGACCGCGGCGGAAGTCGGATACGCCGACTACACCTTCATCGACTTCTTCGCGGACTCGCCGTTGTCGCTCGCCGAGGGAGCGGTCTATACCGGCGTCCTGTTCTCCAACGCGCCGCAGCCGCAAAGCCGGGCTTTCTTCATCAAGGACAGTTTCGAGTTCATCGAGCCGCCGCCACCGCGCGGGCCGGTGGGCGGCTCCCCGACACCCTCGGCCGCGTTGCTCGGTGCCGCGGGGGTGGCCATCGCTCTCGGGCGGCGACGCCGATGAGGAGCGGGATGGGCGGCGGGGCGGTACCGTGCCGGGATGCACGCGCCGCCCGCCGCCCTCGGCCCCGATCTCGCCCGCCTCTGGCCGCTCGATCCGGCGTGCACCTTCCTGAACCACGGGTCGTTCGGCAGCGTTCCGCTCGAGGTCGCCGAGGCCCAAGAGGCCCACCGGCGGCTCATCGAGAGCCGGCCGATCGAGTGGCTCGGCCGCCGCCACCGCGAGCTGCTCGCCCCGGCGCGGTCCGCGGCCAGCGCGCTCCTCGGGGCCGATCCCGAGGGGCTCGGCTTCGTGACGAACGCGACCGAGGGCGTGAATGCCGTGCTCTCGTCGTTCGAGTGCGGCCCGGGCGACGAGTTGCTCACGACGAGCCATGTCTACAACGCGGTCCACCAGGCGATGAAGGTGAAGGCAAGGCGGACCGGTGCCGTGGTGCGGATCGTCGATCTCGATCCGCCGTTCGGCGACGCGGGCGAGCTCGTCGATCGCGTGGTCGCCGCGATCGGGCCGCGGACCCGGCTGCTCATCATCGACCACATCACCTCGCCGACCGGGCTGGTGTTCCCGGCGGGCGAGGTCGTGCGAGAGGCCCGCCGGCGCGGGGTCGCGGTCCTCGTCGACGGGGCGCACGGCCCGGGCATGCTCGACCTTTCGATCGACGCCCTCGGCGCCGACTGGTACACGGGAAATCTCCACAAGTGGTGCTGCGCCCCGAAAGGTTGCGCGTTCCTCTGGACCTCGGCCGAACGGCGGGCGGCCACGCACCCTGCCGTCGTGAGCCACCACCTCGACGAGGGCTACACCCGCGAGTTCGACTGGCAGGGCACCCGCGACCTCACGCCGTGGATGACCGCCGCCGACGCGATCGCCTGGCTCGACCGCCGCTTCGGCTGGCCGGCGCTGCGGGCCCACAACCGCGACCTCGCCCGCTGGGCCCACGCGATGCTGCTTGATCGCTTCGGAAGCGAGGGCCTGAGCCCGCGCGACGGGTCATGGCTCGGCTCGCTCGCGACCGTCCCGCTGCCGGCACGGCTCGCGGCCTCGGCGACGCCGGCCGACCGCATCCAGGCGGAGCTCTCGGTCCGGCACGACCTCGAGGTGCCGATCATCGACTGGAGGGGACGGAAGATGGTGCGGGTCTCGGCGCAGGCCTACAACCGGCCCGAGCAGTACCTTCGGCTCGCCGACGCCGTGATGGAACTCGAATCCGAGGCGTGACCGGCCCATTCACTCGAGCGGATCGCCCTCGCTGCCCTTCGCGGCCCGCTCGGCCTTCTCCCGGGCGACGGCCTCGGCCGCCTGGGCCCGCTTGAAGGGAACGTACTCGTCGTTGTACCAGGCCCACCACGCCTTCGGGTCGTAGCCGAGGTGACCGGTCGGCTTGCCCCAGTCGGCGGTAGTCATCGCGACGAGTGAGTTGTGGGCGTCGGCGCGATAGGTCACCGCGACCGCGTCGGTGACCCGCAAGACGAATCCCTGGAGGATGGTGTCCACGATCGGCGTGAACGCGCCGGAACCGTCGCCGAGGACCGGAGCGACATTGCTCACGTAACTCCGCTGCGTGCCCATCGCGATCCAGGCGAGGTCTCCCTGGTCGGCGACTTCGTCCGAAGCGACCTGCGCGAAGATCAGCAGGGGAATCGCGGGCAGGGCGTTGAGCGTGCCGGCGAGGGCCCCGGCCCGGTTCACGGTCGCGTGGGCGTTCTGCCGCAGGGCCAGGTCGAGCACGCCGAGCGTTGCCGGAGTCGCGGGCCGGTCGATGCGGGCGGTGGCCGCGGTCCGCATCGCGGCGTCGGGATCCTCGATCGCGATCCAAGTGAGGGCGGCCTGGCCTTTCGCGCCGAACGAATCGATCCGGTCGAGCATCGCGTCGCGGACATCGGGCTTCTCGCGACGCAGCATCGCGTAGAGGAGCTCGATCGAGTTCGCGGTGCCGAACTCCGAGAGGGCCGCGAGGCCCTTCGCCCGCAGTTCGGGCGATCGCACCGATCCGAAGTGCTCGCGCCGGAGCTGCCGCAACCGGACCGCCTCGTCGCGCGAGGCCTTGCGCGGAACCGCGTCGTCCTGGGCGCCCGTCTCGACTTCGGGCCGCGCCGCCTGCCCGGCGGCGAGATCCGCGCCGGCCATCGGTGCCACCGCGCCTTCCGAGGGAAGCGGTGACGGCGGCGGCGCGATCGCGCTCGCGGCCGGAACGGCGAGCGAGAGGACGAGCACCGATGCGAGCGTTCGGGAAGGTCCGTGGCCCATGGCGGATCCTCGCGGGAAGGTTGCCGACCACGGTAGCATGCGACGCGGGCCACCGCGCCTTCCACCCATGATTCCCGGTGCCGACTCCATCCACGCCCGCCTCGGCGGCGACGAGCCGTTCTGGCGGATCGCCCGGGCGTTCTATGCCCGCGTCGACGGCGATCCGCGGATCCGGGCGATGTTCCCGGACGACCTCGAGGAACCGATCCGCAACCAGGCCGAGTTCCTCATCCAGTACTTCGGCGGGCCGCAGGCCTACTCGCAGCGAAAGGGCCACCCGCGGCTTCGCATGCGGCACGCCCCGTACCCGATCGACCTCGCCGCCCGCAACGCATGGATGGAACACATGCTCGGGGCCCTCGAGGACGCGGCGATCCCGGAGTCCGAGCGGGCCCTGATGCGCGAGTACTTCGAGAAGGCCTCGCTCTTCCTGATCAATCGCGACTGACGGTCAACTTCCCGCGGGCGCCCGCTCGACGGAGAGGTTCACGGAGCCGAGTCTCGACTTGGCCTTCTCGGCCGACGCCCGATCGGGGAAGCGTCCCACCTGGACGACCCACATCTCGACGCCCGCCGTGGTCCGCTTGGTCCGCACGGCCGGCGATCCGAGCCCGAGCTCGCGGGCGCGATCGGCGATCTCATCGGCCCGGCTGCGGGCCCGTCCGGCGTCGCGGAAGGCGCCGGCTTGGATGGTGAACGCGCCATTCGAGGGCGAAGTCGCGGCGGTCGGGGCCCGGTCGGTCATGCTCGGCTCGCTCGCC
>JBIKVN010000213.1:0-5713 GCA_044356865.1 Phycisphaerales bacterium
CGATCCGGGAGCTCGTCGACGAGATGGTCCGGGTCATGCGCGAGGAGGAGGGGGCCGGCCTGGCCGCCCCGCAGGTCGGCGCGAGCCTGCGGATCTTCGTGGTCGAGGCCCGCGAGGCCCGCGACGGTGATCCGGGCCTGCCGCTCGGGGTCTATGTCAACCCCCGATTCGAGCGTCTCGAGGGGGGCGTCGAACCGATGGACGAGGGCTGCCTGAGCTTGCCGGGGATCGAGGTCGAGGTCCGTCGCCCGCCGTTCGCCGCCATCGTCGCGACCGACCTCGAGGGACGGGAGTTCCGGCTCGAGAGTTCGGCCATGCTCGCCCGGATCTGGCAGCACGAGTACGACCATCTCGAGGGCACGCTCATCGTCGATCGCATGGGGCCGCTCGACCGGATCGCCAACCGCCGGGCGATCAAGGCCCTCCGCGAGGCCGCGGAGGCCTGATGCGGATCGCCTTCCTCGGGTCGGGGGCGTTCGGGCTGCCGACGCTCGAGGCGCTGCTCGCCTCGGGCGACGAGGTCGTCCTCGTCATCAGCCAGCCCGACCGCCCGGCGGGGCGCGGCCTGAAGGATCGCCCGACGCCGGTCGCCGAGGTCGCGATCGCCCGCGGGCTTCCGTTGCGGCGGCCGGCGGATGTCAACCGGGCGGAGGAGGTCGCGGCGATCGACGCGGCGCGGCCCGACGCCCTCGTCATCGTGGCCTTCGGGCAGAAGATCTCGCCGGCGGTGCTCGGTTCGCGATTCGCGATCAACCTGCACGGGTCGCTCCTGCCGAGGTGGCGGGGGGCGGCGCCGATCCAGCGGGCGATCGAGGCGGGGGATGCGGAAACGGGCGTGTGCGTGATCTCGATCGCCGAGCGGATGGACGCAGGCGTCGTCTACCGGTCGGCCGCGACGCCGATCGACCGGCTCGAGACCGCCGAGGAATTGCACGATCGCCTTGCGGCGCTCGGGCCTTCCGTGGTGCTGCCGACGCTGGAGGAGTTCCGGCTCGGAATCCTCGCGCCCGCCGCCCAGGACGAGTCGCTCGTGACCCGCGCCCGCAAGATCGGCCGCGGCGACACGAGGGTCGACCCGGCGTCGATGTCGGCCGAGGCGATCCGGCGGAAAGTGCATGCGTTCGCGCCGAAGCCGGGGTGCGAGGTCCGGATCGGGGCGGTGCGGGTGAAGTTGCTGCGGGTGCGTGAAGGGTCGGCGGCGTCCGGATCCGCGGGAACGCTGGCCGAGGACGGTTCGATCGCCTGCGCCGCGGGTTCGCTCGTCCCGATCGAGGTGCAGCCCGCGGGCGGCCGGCCGATGCGCTGGGAGGAGTTCCTCCGCGGGGCCCGCGCTGCGGCGGGGACCCCGGTCGAGCCGATGGCGGGGGAGTCGTCCTGACGTGGGCCTCTATCGTTCCGGCATCCGACCCTTGCTGCGACTCGTCCAGCTGCTGCTCTTCCCGTCCGAACCGGTCGCGGCGGCGCCCGAGGCCGCGGTCGTCCGGCGGCGACCTGGAGTCAAGGCGAAGCCGAAGGCCCGGCGGCCCTCGCCGCGGGCCGAGGCCTACGACGCCGTCGTCGCCGAGATGAAGCACGCGTACGGATTCCGCGTGCGGCGATGGCGCCGCTCGATGTCGGGGTGCGCTTGGGAACTGCGGTTCCGCGACGGCCGCGTGCAGCGGATGCTCGAGAGCCCGTATCCGAAGAGCCCGCTGAGCTGCGCGATCTTCCTGCACGAGGTCGGCCACCACGCGATCGGCCTCGGCGCGGTCCGGCCGCGCTGCCTCGAGGAGTTGCGGGCCTGGGAATGGTCGTTCGCCGCGATGGAGGCCCGCGGGCTCGAGATCGACGATCGCACGCGGGATCGATTCCGGCGCAGCATGGAGTACGCGGTCGCGAAGGCGACGCGGCGGGGCATCGCGAGGTTGCCCGGGGAACTGCGGGCGTTCCTGCCCGCGGCCGCGCGGGCGTGAGGTCGCGATGCGCACCGACGAGCTCGACTATCCGCTCGACGAGTCGCTGGTCGCGACGCATCCGGCCGAGCCGCGGGAATCCGCCCGGCTGATGGTCGTCTCGCGGGCGTCGGGCGAGGTCGAGCACGCGACCGTCGGGGACCTGCCGCGGTTCCTCCGGGCCGGCGACGCGATGGTCGTGAACGCGACGCGGGTGATTCCCGCCCGGATCAAGGCCCGGCGGGCGACCGGGGCCCGCGTCGACGGGCTCCTCGTCGAGCCGCGCAGCGAGCTCGGGGCGGGCGGATGGTTCGCGCTGTTGCGCAACGCGAAGAAGACCGGGCCGGGCGAACGCCTGTCCCTCGAGACGCCGATGCCGACCGGCGAGGCGTCGCTCGAGATCGTCGCTCGCGAGGCCGAGGGGTATCTCGTGCGGCTCGGGGCTGCGGTCGAGGCGGTCGGCTGGACGCCGCTTCCGCCCTACATCCTGAAGGCCCGCGGGCCGGGGGGCGAGGCCGAGAGCGCCACGGCCGAGGCCCGCGACCGCCGCGACTACCAGACGAGTTTCGCGGTCGCCGCCCCGCGGCTCGGCGGCAGCGTCGCGGCGCCGACGGCGGGGCTGCACCTGACGGGGTCCCTGCGCACGGAGCTCGTGGCCCGCGGCGTAGGGGAGATTCCCGTCGAGCTCGAAGTCGGGCTCGGGACCTTCAAGCCCGTCGAGACCGAGCGCATCGAGGACCATCCGATGCACCGGGAACGGTGTCTCGTGCCCACGACCTCGCGAGTCGCGCTGGCCGACGCCCTCGCGGCCCGGGCCGCCGGCCGCGGCCGGATCGTCGCGGTCGGCACGACGTCGGTGCGGACGCTCGAATCGATGCCCGATGCTGACGCGGCGCCCGGAGGCGACCTCGCCTGGGACACCCGGCTCCTGATCACGCCCGGCTTCCGCTTCCGCCGCGTCGACGCGATCCTCACGAACTTCCACCTGCCGCGCTCGACGCTGCTGGCGCTGGTCGCGGCGTTCCTCTCCGAGGATCCGGCGCGGGCCGTCGAGCGGCTCCACGAGCTCTACTCGATCGCGCGGCGCGATCGCTACCGCCACTACAGCTTCGGCGACGCGATGCTCGTCCTGCCGTGAAGGCTCAGTCCGGCGAGAGCCGCGTCACGACCTTGGCGGCCACGCAATCCCCGTAGACGTTCACCGCGGTCCGGCACATGTCGAGGACGCGGTCGACGCCGATGATCACGCCGATCGCCGCGACGGGCAGCGTCTCCTGGCCGCGGGCCGCGAGCAGGCCGTTCACCGCGGTCACCACGAGGACCATCGTCACGAGCCCAGCGCTCGGTATCCCGGCCGCCCCGATCGCCGCGACCGTCGCGGTGATCGCGACGATCGCCATCTCGCCCGTCGTGAGGTCGATGCCGAAGAGCTGGCACAGGAAGATGACCGCGACCGCCTCGTAGAGGGCGGTGCCGTCCATGTTCACCGTCGCCCCGAGCGGCACCGCGAAGCCGGTCGCCGAACGCGAGCAGCCGCCGTCGCGGACGCACGCGTCGAGCGTCACCGGAAGCGTCGCGTTGCTCGAGCTCGTGCCGAGGGCGGTCAGCAGCGGCCGTCGCATCGCGAGCAGGTATCGGTAGGGGTTCCCGCCGCCGCAGAGGACCTGCATGATCGGCAGCACCACGAGCAGCTGGAACGCGAGCCCGCCGAGCACGATGAGCATGTACCCCGCGAGCGGCCCGCCGAGCGAGGCCAGGCCCGCCTTCGAGACGGTCGCGGCGGTCACGAGGAAGACGCCGAGCGGCAGGAGGAAGAGGATCCAGCCGACGATCTTCATGAGGACCGCGAGCGCCGCCTCAAGCAGCTCGACCAGGCCGCGGCCGCGGTCGCGCACGGCAAGGATGCCCGCCCCGAGGATGACCGCCGCGACGATCACCCCGAGCGTGTTTCCCGCCACCGCGTCGGACAGGACGTTGCGCGGGATCGCCTGCCGCAGGATCGACATCGCGGCGCCCCAGGCCCCGAGCCCGGCCCCCTCGTCGATGCGGGCCTTTCGGGTCGCGTCGGCCGCGAAATCGGCCGCCCCGCCCGCCTTGAGGTTCTCGACGATCGCGGGGTCGAGCCCCTCGCCGGGCCGGAACGTCGCGACGAGCGTCGCCCCGACCGTCGCGGCCAGCAGCATGCTCGTCAGGTAGAACGCGAGCGTCGCCGCCCCGAGCTTCCCGAGATTCTTCGGCTCGCCCACGCCGGTCACGCCCACGATGACCGAGAGGAAGACGAGCGGGATCGAGACCGCGACGAGCGGGCGGATCAGGACCAGCTCGCCGAGGTCGCCGAGGAAAGAGGGCGGGGCGGCGCCCGGGGCGAGCCCGCGGTAGATCCACTCGCCGACCGCGGCCCCGAGGACGAGCGCGACCAGCACGAACGCCGTCAGCCGGTGCTCGCGCCCGGTCTCGCTCACGCCTTCGCCTCGACCGGCACCGACCGCACCCGCAGCTCCTCGAGCTGGCTCGCGTCGACCGGGCCCGGGGCCTCGGTCATGAGGTCGGCGCCCGACTGGGTCTTGGGGAACGCGATGACGTCGCGGATGTTGTCGGTCCCGACCGCGTGCATCACGAGACGGTCGAGCCCGAACGCGATGCCGCCGTGCGGCGGGGCGCCGTAGCGGAGGGCGTCGAGGAGGAACCCGAACTTGACCTTCGCGTCCTCGTCGGTCAGGCCGATGAGCGAGAAGACCTTCTTCTGGATCTCGGGCCGGTGGATGCGGATCGAGCCGCCGCCGATCTCGCTGCCGTTCAGCACGAGGTCGTAGCCGGCCGAGAGGCAGGCGCCCGGATCGCTGTCGAGGATCCCGAACTGGTCGGGATTCGGGCTCGTGAACGGGTGGTGCAGGGCGACCCAGCGGCGGCCCTCCTCGTCCCACTCGAACATCGGGAAGTCGACGACCCAGAGGAAGTTCCACTTGCCCTCGGGGATCAGCCCGAGCTCGCGGCCGAGCCGCAGGCGCAGCTCGCCCATCGCCTTGGTCGCGATATCGCGGCGGTCGGCGGCGAACAGCACCGCGTCACCCGGCTCGAGTCCGAGGCGGGAGATGAGCTCGTCCTTCACGGGCTCGAGGAACTTCGCGATGCCGGTCTCGAGGCCGTTCGCGGTGAGCTTCACGGTCGGCACGCCGCCGGCCTTGAACGTCTTGACCCACTCCGAGTAGGCGTCGGTCATCTTGCGGGTCAGCTTCTCGGCGCCGCCCGGCACGCGGATCGCCTTCACGCAGCCCGGCTTTCCGAGGTGCACCTTCTCGATCGCGTCCTTGAAGACCCCGAAGGTCGTCTTCGCCGCCAGGTCGCTCACGTCGACGATCTCGAGGCCGAATCGCGTGTCGGGCCGGTCGATGCCGTAGCGGTCCATGGCCTCGGCGTAGGTCATCCGCGGGATCGAGCCGCCGGGGGCGATGTCGACGCCGAAGAGTTCCTTCCAGAGGGCCCGGGCGAAACCGGACATCATCGCGATGACGTCCTCGCGCTCGACGAAGCTCATCTCGAGGTCGATCTGCGTGAACTCGGCCTGGCGGTCGGCCCGCGGGTCCTCGTCGCGGAGGCACTTGCAGATCTGGAGGTACCGGTCGCAGCCGGCGACCATCAGGATCTGCTTGAAGAGCTGCGGGCTCTGCGGCAGGGCGTACCAGCTGCCGGGGTGGAGGCGGCTCGGCACGACGAAGTCGCGGGCGCCCTCCGGCGTCGAGCGGATCAGGAGAGGCGTCTCGATCTCGAGGAAGCCGTTCCCC
>JBIKVN010000062.1:0-14182 GCA_044356865.1 Phycisphaerales bacterium
CCCGCGAGATGACCATCGACGAGCTGCTGCTCGAGAACCGGGTGGTCTTCCTCATCGGCGAGATCAACCAGGCCTCGGCGGCCCGCGTCATGATGCAGATGCTCTACCTCGAGAACCAGAAGCGGGGACAGGACATCAATTTCTACATCAACAGCCCCGGCGGCTCGGTCGACGACACGCTCGCGATCTACGACACCATGCGGTTCATCTCGAGCGAGGTCGCGACCTTCTGCATCGGCCGCGCCTACTCGGGCGGGTCGGTGCTGCTCGCGGCGGGCGCGAAGGGCAAGCGGCACATCCTGCCGCACGCCAAGGTCATGATCCACCAGCCCTACGGCGGCGTGACCGGGCAGACCTCGGACATCCAGATCCAGGCCGAGCAGATCCTCAAGGCCAAGCGAACGCTCAACGAGATCCTCGCGAACCACACCGGCCAGACCGTCGAGCGGGTCGCGAAGGACGGCGAACGCGACAAGTTCTTCTCGGCCGACGAGGCTAAGGCCTACGGCCTCGTCGACGAGGTCTGCCAGTTCCCCGACAAGTCCGCCAAGTGACCCCAGCCGCGAAAGAACCCACCATGACGCTCATTCCCATCGTCATCGAGAAGACCGGCCGCGGCGAGCGGGCCTACGACATCTACTCGCGGCTGCTCAACGACCGCATCATCTTCCTCGGCGGCCCGGTCAACGACCACATGGCGAACCTCGCCGTGGCCCAGCTGCTTTTCCTCGCGAACGAGGACCCGAAGGCCGACATCTCGATCTACGTGAACAGTCCCGGCGGCAGCGTGACCAGCGGCCTCGCCATCGTCGACACCATGCGCTTCGTGCCGTGCGACGTCGCGACCTACATCATCGGGCAGGCCGCGAGCATGGGCTCGGTGATCGCGTGCTCGGGCACCAAGGGCAAGCGGTTCGCCCTGCCGAACAGCGAGAACCTCATGCACCAGCCGCTCATCGGCGGCGTGCTCGAGGGGCAGGCCACCGACCTCGAGATCGAGGCGAAGCACATCCTCAGGATGCGCGACCAGCTGTACACGATCTACGCCGAGGCCACCGGCCAGACCAAGGACAAGGTCCACGAGGACTGCGACCGGAACAAGTGGCTCACCGCGCCCGAGATGTTTGAATACGGGCTGATCGACAAGGTCCTGACCAAGCTGAAGGCGAACCGCTGAGCCGGACCGCGATTCCAAGATCCCTCCGACGGCCGGTCCCCCGCGGGGCCGGCCGTCGTCGTCTCGCGTTGACTCGCGGACGGTGAACGGGGACGCTACCGGGCTGGAGGTGATCGCATGTTCTTCCGCCAGGTCTACGACCCGCGTCTCGCCCAAGCCGCCTACCTCATCGGTTGCCAGCGCACCGGCGAGGCGATCGTGGTCGATCCCGAGCGCGACATCGACCGCTACCTCGACCTCGCGAAGGCCAACGGCCTGCGGATCGTCGCGGTGGCCGAGACGCACATCCATGCCGACTTCCTCTCGGGCGGCCGCGAGCTCGCCGAGAAGGTCGGGGCGAAGCTCTACGTCTCGGGCATGGGCGGCAAGGACTGGAGCTACGGCTGGCTCGACCGGAAGCAGGGTGGCGGTCGCTACGACCATCACCTGCTGAAGGACGGGGATCGCTTCAGCATCGGCAACATCGACTTCACCGCGGTCCACACGCCGGGCCACACGCCCGAGCACTTCTCCTTCCTCGTGACCGATCGCGGCGGCGGCGCGACCGAGCCGATGGGCATCATCACCGGGGACTTCGTGTTCGTCGGCGACCTCGGACGGCCCGACCTGCTCGAGTCGGCGGCGGGCGTGGCGGGCGCGGCCGACCCGTCGGCGCACGCGCTCTACGCCTCGGCGCGGAAGTTCCTCGGGCTGCCCGAGTGGCTGCAGGTCTGGCCGGCCCACGGCGCGGGCAGCGCCTGCGGCAAGGCCCTCGGCGCGGTGCCGCAGACCACGGTCGGCTACGAGAAGCGGTTCAGCCCGGCGCTGCAGGCGGCCCGCGACGAGAAGGGCTTCGTCGACTTCATCCTCGAGGGCCAGCCCGAACCGCCGCTCTACTTCGCGCGGATGAAGCGCGACAATCGTGACGGGGCGGCGATCCTCGGTGAGCTGCCGAAGCCGAGGCGAATCGCCGAGCGCCGCGACCTGGATGCGTACCTCGCCCGCGTGCCCGACGGTTCGGTGACGGTGGTCGATACGAGGGCCTGGCCCGCGTTCCGCGACGGCCACCTGCGGGGCTCGCTCTTCGCGCCGATCGGGAACTCGTTTCCCGAAGTGACCGGCAGCTATGTCGACGAGGCGAGCGAGATCGTGCTGGTGATCGATGCGGCACGGGTCGACGAGGCGGTGCGCGACCTCGTGCGGATCGGGCTCGACCGGGCCGTGGCGTTCCTCGAGCCGAAGACGCTCGCCGAGTTCGCCAACGATGGGCTAACGCTCGTGAAATCGAAGGAGATCGATGTCGCGACCGCTCACGCCGCCGTCGAGCGCGGCGAGTTCGCGGTGCTCGACGTGCGCCGCGCCGCCGAGCAGGCCGAGGGCTCGGTGCCGGGCCGGCTCAACATCGCCCATACCCGTCTCAAGGCCCGCCTCGCCGACGTGCCGACCGACCGGCCGATCCTCTGCCATTGCAAGCTCGGCGGCCGCTCGGCCTTCGCGACGGCGCTGCTCGAGCGGCACGGCTACGACGTGACGAACCTTGCCGGCGGCTTTGAGGCGTGGAAGAAGTCCGCCCCGGCGGCGGCCCGGGCATGAACGAAGTCCTGATCGAGATCCTCGCGGGCGGCCTCGTCGGGCTCTGCCTCGGTCTGCTCGGCGCCGGCGGCTCGATCCTGCTCGTCCCGATCATCGACTACCTGCTCGGTGACTCGGCGAAGGCCGCGATCGTGCAGGCTCTCGCCGTGGTCTGCATCATCGCGGCGTTCGCGGGCGGCAACGCGTCCCGGCGGAAACTCGTCGACTGGCGGACGGTGCTGCTCGTGGGCCCGATCGGCATGCTCGGATCGCTGGTCGGGTCGCAGTTCAGCAAGGCCATTCCCGAGGCGATCCAGATGACGGCCTTCGGACTCGTCATGGCCCTCGCCGCGTGGAAGATCCTGCGCTCGAAGCCGACCGCGGAAGGCGATCGACCGGTGAACATCGCCAAGGCGCTCGTCGCCGGCTTCGCGGTCGGTTGCCTTACCGGCCTCATAGGCGTCGGCGGCGGATTCCTCATCGTGCCGATGCTGACGCTCGTGCTGGGCGTTCCGATCCGGCTCGCGATCGGGACGAGTCTCGTGCTCATCGCCGTGCAGTCGGGCGTCGCCCTTGCCGGGCATTGGTTCGTGCTTGATCCGGCCATCTCGGCCGAGATCCAGCCGCACACCGTGCTGATCCTCGGGGGCTTCGGGGTGGCCGGAAGCCTCTTCGGCGCGTCGCTCGGCAAGCGACTCGACCAGGTCACGCTGCGCACGGCCTTCGGCTGGTTCCTCGTCGTGGTGGCGACGATCGTGATCGTCGACTACGCGTCGGGCCTGGTCACGACGCGGGACGACCTCAGCGTGCCGAATACGACGTCGTGACGCCGGTGCCGGATACGCGGTTCCACGGCATCACGCCCAGCATCGCCGCCATGCCGCAGGTCCCGGTCGCGCCCGCGAAGAGCAGGCCGCAGCCCATGAAGCCCGGAACCACGAGGAACCACGGGTTCACGAAGGCGCCGAGGGCGGTGAAGATCGCCACGCAGGTCCCGACCACGATCTGGACCTGCCGCATGATGGGCAACCGGGCCGCGCCCGCGGTGCGCTGCGTGGGTAAACCCGCCGACCGCCACGCCTCGATGCCGCCCTCGAGGTTGAACACGTCGGCATGACCGGCCGCCCGCAACCGCTGCGCCGCGTCGAGGCCGCGCCGCCCGCTGCGGCAGTGGACGATGAGGATCTTGCCCTCGGGCCGGATCGCCGCCGGATCGAGCGTACCGCTCGGGTGGAGTGCCGCCTCGGCGATCCGCTCGGCGCGGTGCTCGTCGGCCTCGCGGACGTCAATGAGCCTGGCTCGGCCGGCCTTGAGCAGCTCGACGGCCTCGTGGGGCGAGAGTGCGGTTCGGGTGGCGGGATCGAGGGTCGCGGTCGACATGGTTTCCTCCATAGAAAGCGGTCGGTCAGGATAGCCCAGGCTGGCAGGCCGTAGCATGGGTCGCATGAGCGAAGCGACCACGACCCCCGAGCGTTTCCGCGAGGACTTCACGCGGGCCAAGACCGAGATCCGCAAGGCCGTCGTCGGCCACGAGGCGATCATCGACGGCGTGCTCACCTGCCTCTTCGCGGGCGGACATGCCCTGCTCGAGGGCGTGCCGGGCCTCGGGAAGACGCTGCTCATCCGGTCGCTTTCGGAGGCCCTCCACCTCCAGTTCAGCCGCATCCAGTTCACCCCCGACCTCATGCCCGCCGACGTGACCGGCACCACCATCGTGGTCGAGAGCGACGGGGGCCGCGACTTCCAGTTCCGCAAGGGCCCGATCTTCGCCCAGATCGTCCTCGCCGACGAGATCAACCGCGCCACGCCGAAAACGCAGTCGGCGCTGCTCGAGGCGATGCAGGAGCGCAGCGTCACCGTCGGCGGCGTCACGCACAAGCTCGACCGTCCGTTCTTCGTGATGGCCACGCAGAACCCGATCGAGCAGGAAGGGACGTATCCGCTGCCGGAGGCCCAGCTCGACCGCTTCTTCTTCAAGCTCGAGGTCGGATACTCGAGCCGCGAGGACCTCATCGAAATCCTCGATCGCACGACCACCGGCTACCTCCCGAAGATCGAGCGGGTGCTCGACGCGAACGGGATCCTTGCGGCGCAGGCCCTCGTGCGGTCGGTCGCGGTCGCTCCGCAGGTCCAGGACTACGCGGTCCGGCTCGTGCTCGCCACGCACCCGAAAGGCCAGTTCGCCACGCCCGACGTCAACCGCTACTTCCGCTTCGGGGCGAGCCCGCGGGCAGCGCAGACGCTGGTGCTCGCCGGCAAGGTGCGGGCCCTGCTCGAGGGCCGCACCTCGGTCGAGCCGCGGGACATGAAGGGCCTCGCCCTGCCTGCGCTGCGGCACCGCTGCCTGCTCAACTTCGAGGCCGAGGCCGAGGGCATCACCACCGACCGCGTGATCGAAGGCATCGTCGAGACCACCGTGGCCGACGCCCGCACCGCCGCCTGAACGAACCGGAGCCGGAATCGCATGATCGAGATCCTCTGCCTCGCGGCGCTCGCGCTGCCCCAGGAAACGCCGGTCGCACCTCCCGCGGAACCCGCCGCCGCGCCGGCCGAGAGCCCAGGGCAGCCCGGTCCGCCCGACGGCTCCGGCCTCACCGTGGGCGGCGGCTACCTCTACCAGTTCAAGGCTTCGCTCGAGGGCGGCGGAAGCGTCTCGGCCAATCGCGGCTTCGCGTTCGTGCGGAAGTCCTGGCAGGTCGACGCCCAACTCGCGCTGAACCTCGAGGTCGGCTGGGAAGGCGGCTGGTACCGCTTCGGAAGCGGCACCAACCTGTCGCTCGGCACCGGCGAGCAGCCGTGGGGTTCGGTCCAGAGCGGACAGATCGCCTTCGGCGGGCGCTACGCGCTCGACGAGCACCTGATCGCGCTCCTCTCGGGTTTCGCCCAGTTTTCCGGCGAGCCCGACGCCGACGCGGATCGCTCGGCGACCGGCGGCGGCATCGCGGGCCTCTCGTGGCGGGCGAGCGAGAAGTTCACGATCGGCGGCGGGGCCCTCGTCACCTCGCGGCTCGAGGACAGCGTGCTGGCGATTCCCCTGCTCTTCATCGACTGGGAAATCACCGACGGCCTGCGCCTCACCAACGTCGCCGGGCCCGACGCCTATCCCACCTCGGCGGGCCTCGAACTGGTGTGGGAGATCCATCGCGACTTCGACCTTGCCGCCGGCGGCAACTACGTCTATCGCCGCTTCCGGCTCGACTCCGACAACCCCGTCGCCCCGAACGGCGTCGGCGAGGACGGCACCGCGAACTTCTGGATCCGCGCCCGGCTCGGCGCGGCCGAGGGCCTGCGGCTCGATCTGGTGACCGGCATGGTCTACGACGAGCGGCTCAAGATCTTCGACTCGAACGGCAACGAACTGGCCGGCGACGACGCCGACCCGGGCCTCATGCTCGGAGCGTTCCTCTCGTGGAAGTTCTGACGCGCCGTCGGCGACCGATCACTCGTCGGCGACCAGCCACCAGATCCGACCCGAGTTCCCCCGCTTCTGGTCGCCGAGGAAACCGGTCACGAGCAGTTCACCCGCGTTGGTCTCGCCGAAGCTCGAGATGAGCGTGCCCGGCCGCTTCAGCACCACCTGCGGGCCGTTCAGTCCCTCCGCCGTCTTTCGCAGCGCCCACATCGTGCCGAACTGGAAATCGGCGTAGAGGTAAGCACCTTCGAGGGCGGGGAATCGCTTCCCGCGATAGACGAAGCCACCTGTGACGGACAGGCCGCCCTCCTTGGTGTGCGGGTACTGCACGACGGGGTCGATGAAACCCTCCTTGCCACGATCCTGGCCGGGCGGGAACGGCTCGAAACCCTCGCGGCGGTTCCAGCCGTAGTTGCCGCCCTTCACGATCAGGTCGATCTCCTCCCACGCGTTCTGGCCGACGTCGCCCGCCCAGAGCTCGCCGGTCGCGCGGTCGAAACTCATGCGCCAGACGTTGCGAAGGCCGCTGGCCCAGATCTCGGGCAGCGCGCCGTCTTGGCCCACGAACGGGTTGTCGGCGGGAATGGCATAAGCCCGCTCGGCGGTGCGGCTGCGGACATCGAGCCGCAGGATCTTCCCGAGCGGCGACTTCATGTTCTGGCTGTAGTCGTGCGGATCGTTGGCCGCCCCACCGTCTCCGACCGAGAGATAGAGGAAGCCGTCGGGTCCAAAGAGGCCGGTGCCGCCGTTGTGGTTCGAGTAGGGCTGCGACACCTCGAAGACGACCTGCTCGCTCGCCGGATCGATGGTCCGACCGTCCGGGGCGGCGGTGAATCGTGAGAGCAACGCCCGGCGCGGCTTGTCCGTCGTGTAATAGAGGTAGACCTCGGGGCGGGCCGGGAACTCGGGGTCGAACACCACCGAGAGCAGCCCCTCCTCGTTGCCGCGGTCGTTCACCTTCTCGCGAAGGTCGAGCACCACCTGCGGTTCCTTCAGGTCCTTCCGCTCGGGATCGGCCAGCAGGATCCGGCCGGGCTGCTCGACCACATAGAGGTTGCGGTCGTCGCCCGGCCGCTGGAGGACCTGGACCGGGCGGACGAAGTCGAGGTTCGACCAGACCCGCTCGAGCCGGACGCTCGGGAAACTGGCCGCCGACGGCGCGGCCTGCGAGGCGAGCGAGAAAACCAACAGACTGGCGAAAGACATCGGGAGCATGGGAAACGCCTCGAGACGGGCCCGGATGCTATGCCGCGTCGCCTTCCGCACCTGCGGTATGGTTCGGTCATGCTCACCCTCCTCGCGGTCTCGCTCGCACTATCCGCCAACCCTCCGGCCCCGAGCGTCCCGGCACCGGCGCCCCCGACCGTCGATCGCGAGATCTTCGTCCCGATCTTCAACGGCAAGGACCTGACCGGCTGGACCGGAGCCCGCGGCGAGGCCCCCCGGGGGTACGTCGTCGAGGACGGGGCCATCTTCTGCCTGCCCGACGGCCGAAACCTCTACACCGCCCGAGAGTACGGCGACTTCGTCCTCCGCTTCCGGTTCCAGCTGACGCCGGGAGCCAACAACGGGATCGGCGTGCGAACCCCGAACGAGGGGGATGCCGCCTACGAGGGGCTCGAGATCCAGGTCCTCGACAACTCAGCCGAGAAGTGGGCAGGCCTGAAGCCTTGGCAGTTCCACGGCTCGATCTACGGGATCGCCGCGGCCGGCCGGCGTGACGCGCTCAAGCCGGTCGGTGAGTGGAATGAGGAAGAGATCGAGGTGCGGGGACGGCGGGTGAAGGTCACGCTGAACGGGGTTGTTCTGGTTGATGTCGATCTCGACGAGGCGACCAAGTCGGGCACCCTGAGCGGTCAAGCCCACCCGGGCGTGAAGCGATCGCGGGGACACCTCTGCTTCTGCGGTCACGGCGACCGGGTGGCCTTCAAGGATCTTGAAGTCCGAGAACTTCGATAGTCGGGCAAAATGTCCGGTAATACAGGCTTTCAGACCGATTCAAGCTTCGATTTCGGATTTGGCCTGTCCAAACCTGCGACTGCCAAGCCATCGACGATCCCGCTCGTTCAGGCGGAGCCCGACGCTGGGGCCCGTTCTCCAGGCCGACCAAAGGATCGTGAAACTAGGAACGATTGCGTCTTGCGGCCAAAAGCCGACACAATATGACTCGTCCGACGGCTTCGGCCGCCCCGTTTCCCGGCAGGATCGGATCCATGTCTTGGGCCTGCCATCTGCGGTTGCCTTTCCCCCTTTCCTCGTGAACAGGACGAGGGATCCATGGGGTCCTGTCTCGGGCACCCGCTCTGAACGCTGCGACCCTCACCGGTCGCGGAAAGGATTTGGTCATGCGTAACGCACGCACCGGACGCATCTCCGGCTTCACCATCGTCGAGCTGCTCGTCGTGGTGTCGATCATCGCGCTGCTCATCGCGATCCTCCTGCCGGCCATCGGCAAGGCTCGCGACTCGGCGCTCGTCACCCAGAGCTCCGGCAACCTCCGGAACATGGGCACCGCCTGCGCCGGCTACGGCGCCGACTGGAACGACCGTCAGTGGACGGCCGGACCGGACGACGCGGGACTCTTCCAGGGTTCCTGCGACAACTACCTCAACAACGCGGCCTGCCCGCCCCAGATGATCTTGGGCTGGTCCTCGGGCGGCGGCATGTGGGGATACTGGCTCGGCAGCGTCGGCAACTGCAACGTCAGCGTCGGTAACTGCGGCAACTGGCCGGTCTACAAGGCGATCGAGTTCTCGGGCGGCGACGCGGGCTTCGGCTACTTCCGCCTGCCGAACGCCAAGAGCTTCGCCGGCTACGTGAACAACAAGTTCTACGACCCGGTCTTCTGGGCTCCGAAGGACAAGATCAATCTCGCCATCGCCGAGCCGTACTTCGGCCAGGCTGACCAGTTCAACTCGATCAATAACACCATCGCCTTCTCGACCTACTGCTTCTCGCCGGCGGCGATCTGGTCGCCCGACACCTTCGACAAGAAGGGCTTCAAGAACCCCAACACCCTCGCGGGTGGCTGGCGTTCGCCGGCGGTCGGCATGTGCACCTACCCCGACCTGAAGACCCGCATGCTCGAGCACTCGTGGCTCCAGAACACGGAAGCCACCACGGTGAACCCGAACTTCGCGGGCGGCAACGAGCCGTACTACTTCAATCACGGCTACAACAGCGCTCCGGTCACCCTCTTCTTCGACGGTCACGTGGCCACCATGAGCGTCGCGGACGCCATGGAGTCGGACCTCCGTGCGAAGAATGCGAACGAAACCCAGCAGGGCTGGGTGGAGAAGGGGCTCTGGCACCGCCAGACGCCGTTTGGAGCAGGTGGTTACTTCGGCAACCAGGCCTTCGACTGGCTGGTGGGCACGAGCTACCACATCCTGACCACCGACGGCATCCAGGGCCGCGACACCGCGGGCGCCCGCTGATCGCCGAGCGATCGAGACCGTTTGACCTGAATCAAGGGCCCGCCTCTCCGGAGGCGGGCCCTTGTCGTTGGTGCCGGTATCGTGCGATGGACCCATGCCGATTCCGCCCATGAACCCGCCGGGAGCCGGCACCTTCGGGATCCTCGGTGGCCTCCTGCTTCCGCTGTCGATGGTGCTGGCCTGGCGGGCCCGGCCGCCGGGACCGGTCGGGGCCCTCGTGAAGGCCGGGGCCATCGATCCGGGCGTCGCGTTGAAGCCGAAGACCGCGGGCATCGTGAGGCCGGGCGACCTCGATCGGTTCGTGCGGGCCGGAATCGTGCGGGTCCTCGACGACGGTCGGGTCTGGGTCGATCTTGCGGCGCTGCGGCGAAGTCGGGTGCGGCTGACGGCCATCGTCGGCCTCGCGGCGGCGGCGGTCCTCGTCGGCGGCTGGCTCCTCGCGCGGACGGTCGGACTGGCCTGACCGCGAGTTCGGTCGGCGCGCGAAACGGGCCGGACGGCATGCGCCGCCCGGCCCGTCGATGTCTCGGGAGATCAGGGACCGGTCAATAGTCCATGTCGTCCATGCCGCCGCCCGCACCGGCCGGGGCCTTGGCCTTCTTCTCCTTGATCTCGGTGATCGCGCAGTCGGTGGTGAGCAGCAGTCCGCTCACGCTGGCCGCGTTCTGGAGGGCGATCCGCTCGACCTTGGTCGGCACGATCACGCCCGCCTTCACGAGGTCGCCGTACTGGCCGGTCGCGGCGTTGAAGCCGAACGACACGTCGTTCGACTCCTCGACCTTCTGGGCCACGATCGAGCCGTCGAGGCCGCCGTTGGCCGCGATCTGCTTCACCGGGGCGGCGAGCGAACGGTAGATGATGTCCGCGCCGACCTTCTCGTCGCCCTCGAGCGACTTGCGGAGCTTGTCGAGGGCGGCCCGGGCCCGCAGGACGGCCACGCCGCCTCCCGGCAGGATGCCTTCCTCGACCGCGGCGCGGCACGCGTGGAGGGCGTCCTCGACGCGAGCCTTCTTCTCCTTCATCTCGACCTCGGTCGCGGCGCCGACGTTGATCTGGGCGACGCCGCCGGCGAGCTTGGCGAGGCGCTCCTGGAGCTTCTCGCGGTCGTAGTCGCTGGTGGTCGCCTCGATCTGGCCCTTCAGCTGCTCGATGCGGCCCTGGATGTCCTTGGTCTTGCCCGCGCCCTCGACGATGGTGCAGTTGTCCTTGTCGACGGTGATCTTCTTGGCCCGGCCGAGCTCACCGACGGAAAGGCTCTCGAGCTGGACGCCGAGCTCCTCCATGACCGCGGTGCCGCCGGTGAGGACCGCGATGTCCTCGAGCATCGCCTTGCGGCGGTCACCGAAGCCGGGGGCCTTGACGGCGCAGACCTTGAGGACGCCGCGGAGCTTGTTCACCACCAGGGTCGCGAGGGCCTCGCCCTCGATGTCCTCGGCGATGATCAGGATGCTCTTGCCGCTCTCGGCGATCTTGCCGAGCACCGGGATGAGATCCTTCGCCGAGTTGATCTTCTTCTCGTGGATGAGGACGTAGCAGTCCTCGAGCACGCATTCCATCGTCGCCGGGTTGGTGACGAAGTGCGGGCTGAGGTAGCCCTTGTCGAACTGCATGCCCTCGAGGAGGTCGACGGCGGTCTCGAGGCTCTTGCCCTCCTCGACGGTGATGACGCCGTCCTTGCCGACCTTGTCCATCGCCTCGGCGATGATCTTGCCGATGGCCATGTCCTGGTTCGCCGAGCAGGCGCCGACCTGGGCGATCTCGGTCGAATTCTTGACCGGCTTGCTCATGCGGCGGAGCTCGGAAACGACGGTCTCGACCGCCTTCTCGATGCCGCGCTTGACCGCGTTGGCGTTGGCGCCGGCGGTGATGTTGCGGAGGCCTTCCTGGTATATGGCCTCGGCGTAGACGGTCGCGGTGGTGGTGCCGTCGCCGGCGTCCTTCGACACCTTGCTGGCGACTTCCTTCACCATCTGGGCGCCCATGTTCTCGTAGGCGTCCTCGAGCTCGATCTCCTTGGCGACGGTGACGCCGTCCTTGGTGACGGTCGGGGCGCCGAAACTCTTCTCGAGGATGACCACGCGGCCGCTCGGGCCGAGGGTGACCTTGACGGCCTTGGCGAGCTTCTGGACGCCGCGGAGGATCCGCTCGCGGGCGTCGTTGTCGTAAGCGATCTGCTTGGCAGGCATGTTCTGGTTTCCTTGCTGGGTTTGGGCTAGGGGATTGGTTGCTGGAAAGGGCCTAGGCGGGACTTAGCCGATCTCGATCCACGCCACGCGTTCGGCGTCGACGATGTAGGTTCGCGAGCCGTCGGTGAGCTTGACGAGCGAGTCGGTCTCCTCGGGGATGAGGAGGGCCCGCTTCACGATGCAGTGCGGGGCGCGGTCGAACTCGATCCGCACGTCGCGCTGCCCGTTCGTCTCGCGGGCGAGGGCGTCCCGGAGCTGTTGCCGGTCCACGCGTGCACGCTCACTCGATCACGCCGAGGATGTCTTCCTCGGTCATGATCAGGTAGGTCTCGCTGTCGATCTTCACCTCGGTACCCGAGTACGAGCTGAAGATCACGCTGTCGCCCTTCTTCACCGAGAAAGGGATGCGAGAGCCGGTGTCCTTGTTGAGGATGCCGTCGCCGACCGCGATGACCTTGCCCTGCTTGGGCTTGTCCTTGGCGGTCTCGGGCAGGAAGATGCCGGACTCGGTCT
The DNA here is from genome assembly GCA_044356865.1 of Phycisphaerales bacterium. Taxonomy (GTDB): domain Bacteria; phylum Planctomycetota; class Phycisphaerae; order Phycisphaerales; family SM1A02; genus JBEIUL01. Next base: position 12,277 of record JBIKVN010000062.1, read on the forward strand.
TCGAGGCGGCCTCGTCGCGCTTGACCAGGATCTTGTCTCCGAGGGGTCGAACCTTCATGTCGTGTCTCTCCACTGGGTCGGGAAACGGAACGGGAAACCGGCCGACGGCGGTCACGCCGCTGGCCAACGATCGCGGTAGTGCCGGTGGACGACGCGGTGCAGCACCTGGAGCATCCGCTCGAGGGGCACGGGGCCGTCCATCACGGTGAACGCGCCCTCGCGGAGGGCGTCGGAAAGACTGCGGCCGCTGTCGCGGAGGCTCGGCTGCCGCGGACGCACGACGACGGTCGGCGGCGGCTGCTCGAGGCGGCGAAGGAGGGCCAGCACCCGCGAGCCCGCGGGCGTGAAGTCGCGGGCCGCGGCGTCCATGGGGATGCTGAGGTCGACGATCGCGATGTGGACCGGCGTACGGCGGAGGAAGTCGGTCGCCTCGGCGGCCGAGCCGATCCGATGGCACTCGACGCCGACCGGGCCGAGCACCCGAGGCAACTGGTCGGCGAAGTCGTCGCTTCGCCAGCCGCCATAGGTCAACAGGATGGAAAGGCGGCGAATGCGGCCTTCGGGTCCTATAAAAGTGGCATCAGAGCCCGATCCTTGAGGATTGGTCTCGTCGGGCTCAGGAACATGAAGCCGGAGGCTGAAGGACATGAAGGGACGCACCCTTCGCAACCGGCGTGCCGAAACCGCCTGCCGGATCTCACCGGGCTCCCGTCGGGGAAGTGGGCGGTCGACCGGATCTCGGCCGTTCGGGCCAGTGACCTTGGCGAAGCGAAGCGTCTGGAAGTGGGCTCTCGTCGGCGCGAAGGAGGTTTCGCGCGGGCCGGAGCACTACCGAAGCCAGATCGCCCGCGAGAACGCCTCCAGCTTCCCCAACGGTGCTGCCAAATTGGCACGGAGACCTGATCGCGGCCTCCTTCCGTTTGCGACCCATGCGTCCGAGGGCCGATACTTGTCCCTCGCCTTCGACCGACCCGTGACCATGAGCACCCCCCCCGCCACCCGCGTCGCCGAGATTTTCACCCACCCCGACCGCTGGACCGGCCGCGAGGCCCGGGTCGAGGGCTGGGTACGGACCCGCCGCGACTCGAAGGCCGGGCTCTCGTTCGTGGCCCTCAGCGACGGGTCGTGCTTCGACCCGATCCAGCTAGTCTGCCCGAGCGGGCTGGCGAACTACGCGAGCGAGATCCTGCGCCTGACCGCCGGCTGCTCGATCCGGGCGACCGGGAAACTCGTCGCGAGCCAGGGCAAGGGCCAGTCGCTCGAGATGCAGGTCGAGACGCTCGAGGTCCTCGGGTTCGTCGACGACCCGGACACCTATCCGATCCAGCCGAAGCAGCACTCGTTCGAGTACCTGCGGGAGGTCGCCCACCTGCGGCCGCGGACGAACACCTTCGGGGCGATCGGCCGGGTGCGGCATTGCCTCGCGATGGCGGTCCACCGCTTCTTCCACGAGCGGGGCTTCTTCTGGATCCACACCCCGATCATCACCGGCTCGGACTGCGAAGGCGCGGGCCAGATGTTCCGCGTGTCGACGCTCGACCTCGCGAACCTGCCGCGCACGCCGGAGGGCCGGCCCGACTTCTCGCAGGATTTCTTCGGCAAGGAGACGCACCTCACGGTCTCGGGCCAGCTCAACGTAGAGACCTGGTGCATGGCCCTTTCGAAGGTCTACACCTTCGGGCCGACCTTCCGGGCCGAGAACTCGAATACCAGCCGGCACCTCGCCGAGTTCTGGATGATCGAGCCCGAGATCGCCTTCGCCGACCTCGCGGAAGACGCGTCGCTCGCCGAAGGCCTGCTGAAGCACATGTACCGCACGCTGCTTGACGAGCGCCTGGACGACATGAAGTTCTTCGCCGAGCGGATCGACCAGGGCTGCATCGAGCGGCTCGAGAAGTTCGTCTCG
>JBIKVN010000119.1:0-9372 GCA_044356865.1 Phycisphaerales bacterium
CCGCCCTCGAGGACGCGACACGAAAGGGCGTGAAGTTCGACTTCCCGGTACGGTGGGGCATCGACCTCCAGAGCGAGCACGAGCGGTGGCTGACCGAGACCTACATCGGGCGGCCGGTCGCGGTCATGAACTACCCGAAGGACATCAAGGCCTTCTACATGCGGCAGAACGACGACGGGAAGACCGTCGCCGCGATGGACATCCTGGCGCCGGGCATCGGCGAGATCGTCGGCGGCTCGCAGCGCGAGGAACGGCTCGATCGCCTCGACGCGCGACTCGCCGAGATGGCCCTGAACAAGGACGACTACTGGTGGTACCGCGACCTGCGGCGCTACGGCACGGTGCCGCACGCGGGCTTCGGGCTCGGTTTCGAGCGGGCCATCGTGTACGCGACGGGCATGCAGAACATCCGGGACGTGATTCCCTTTCCGCGCACCCCGAAGAACGCCGAGTTCTGAGCCAAGGAGCCGCCGCCCATGCAATGCAACATCGACCAGCGAGGCCGCACCGTCCGCCTCGCGATCGGCGCGGTCTTCGAGACCGTCGGCCTCGGGCTCGGGATCTGCTGGTGGCAAGGCATCACGCCGGAGTGGACGATCTGGCCGGCGGTCGGTTGCCTGCTCGGCGGCTGGTTCGGCATCTTCGAGGGGCTGAAAGGCTGGTGCGCCCTGCGGGCCCTCGGCGTGAAGACGCCGATCTGAATGGCCCGCGGGATTCGTGCCATCTGGGAGCTCTCGGCGGGACAGCGCCTGCGCTTCGCCGCGGGCGTGGCGTCGCTGGTCGCATCGGCGGCGTGCCTCTACCTCGTGCCGCTCGTGCCGCAGTCGGTTTTCGACGGGGTGATCGGTGATCCCGGGAAGGCGCCCGAACTCACGCGACGGCTGGTGGCGTGGGCCGGCGGCCGCGAGTGGATCGCCGGGAATCTCTGGCTTCCCGCCCTGGCGATGGTCACGATCGCGGCGCTGTCCGGCGTGTTCCTGCACCTGAAGACCCGCTTCGCGACCGGCGCCGCCGAGGAGGTCGCCCGGCGCCTCCGCGACCGGCTTTACGACCACCTGCAGCGGCTGCCCTGCCGATCGCTCGAGGGCCGAGAGTCGGGCGACGTGATCCAACGCTGCACGAGCGACGTCGACGCGGTTCGGAACTTCCTCGCCGGGCAGGTCACCGAGATCTGCCGGGCGCTGCTCATGCTCGTGGTCCCGATCCCGCTCATGGCGATGCTCGACCCGCGGCTGACGCTGGTGTCGGTCGCCCTCGTCCCGGTGATCATCGCGTTCAGCCTGGTGTTCTTCGCGCGGATGCGACCGGTCTTCGTCCGGAAGGAGGAGGCCGAGGGCCGGATGACCGCGACGGTCACCGAGAACCTCACCGGCATCCGTACGGTGCGGGCGTTCGCGCGGCAGGAGTTCGAGGCTGCGAGGTTCGTCGCCGCGAGCGGCCGCTTCCGCGCCGAGGACATGCGGCTCTTCACGCTGTTCGCGACGTTCTGGTCGGTCTCGGACCTGCTGTGCTTCCTGCAGCAGATCGCGGTGGTCGGGTACGGTGCGTGGCGGCTCGCGGGCGGCGAGATCGAGGTGGGCGTCCTCTTCTACTTCCTGACCGTGGTGACCATGTTCATCTGGCCGGTCCGCATGCTCGGGCGGCTGCTCGCCGAGCTCGGCAAGGCGATGGTCGCGATCGGACGGATCCGCGAGCTGCTGGACGTGCCGGATGAGTTCGGGAACGAGCCGCGCGAGGCGGTGTCGGCCGGAACGGGCGGGCTCGAGATCGAGTTCGACCGCGTGAGCTTCTCGCACGGGGCGGTGAAGGTCCTCGACGAGGTGTCGTTCCGGGTGCCCGCCGGCGGCACGCTCGGGCTGGTCGGGCCGTCGGGCGCGGGCAAGACCACGGTGGTGTCGCTGCTGTTGCGGCTGTACGAGCCCGACTCGGGCTCGATCCGCGTCGGCGGGCGCGACCTGCGGACGGTGCCGCGGGCCGAGATCCGACGGGCGATCGCGTCGGTCCTGCAGCAGCCGTTCCTGTACTCGCGTCCGCTGCGCGAGAACATCCTGATCGCGGCCGGTCGCGACGGCGGCGACTCGGCCATGATCGACGCGACCCGCGACGCCGCGGTGCACGACGCGATCGAGTCGTTTCCGCAGGGCTACGCGACGGTGGTCGGCGAGCGGGGCATGACGCTTTCCGGCGGACAGCGGCAGCGGGTGGCGATCGCCCGGGCGCTGGTGCGCGAGCCGCGGATCCTCGTGCTCGACGACGCCCTGTCCGCGGTCGACGCCGAGACGGAGTCGACCATCCTCGAGGCCTTCCGCTCGCGAAGCGGCGGTCACACCACGGTGATCGTCGCCCACCGGCTGTCGACGCTGCTGCACGCCGACCCGATCGTGGTGCTCGAGCGCGGGAAGGTCGTCCAGTCGGGCAGGCACGCCGAACTCAAGCGGCAGCCGGGGCTCTATCGAACGCTGTGGGAGATCCAGAGCCATCTCGACGACGCCGACGCGGAGGCGAACGGTGGCTGACTTGCACCTCGAGGACGAGTTCCGCGGCTCGTTCCGCCTCGCGAACTGGCGGAAGGTGATCGCGCCGCTGCGGAACCACCGCGGCGGCGTCGCGGGCCTGGTCGGCGGCGGCATGGCGATCGCGGCGATCGAGGCGTACCTGCCGGTCTTGGTCGGCACGGTCATCGACGAGGCGACGACCGGCGGCCGTTCGCCGCGCCTCGCGTGGCTGCTTTCGACCTATGTCGGGCTGTTCGCGCTCTTCGCGGGCGGCGTCTTCCTGTTCATCCACTCGGCCGGAAAGGTCGCGACCGGGCTCGGACACGACCTTCGCACCGCCTGTTTCGCGAGACTGCAGGAACTGCCCTTCGCGTACTTCGACACGCGGCCGGTCGGCTGGCTGACCTCGCGGATCACCAGCGACTGCGCCCGCGTCTCGAACATGCTGCCATGGGCGCTGCTCGACTTCGCCTGGAGCGGCACGATCGTGACGCTGGTGCTGGTCGCGATGTTCCGGATCGACGCCGGGCTCGCGTGGCGGACGCTTTCGATCGTACCGGTGCTGGTGGTGCTGAGCGTCTTCTTCCAGCGGCTGATGATCGGCTCGAGCCGGCAGTCGCGGCGGCTCAACTCGGCGATGACCGCCGCGTTCAACGAGAACCTGATGGGCCTGCGCACCACGAAGAGCCTCGCCCGCGAGGAAGGCAATCTTGCCGAGTTCGCGCGGCTCTCGTCGGACATGCGGCGGTGGACGATGCGGAACGCCCTGCAGTCGGCGGTGTACGTGCCGCTGGTCGCGACGGTCGGCGCGGCGGGGGCCGGCATCGCCCTCTGGGCCGGCGCCGGGCGGATCCTGGCCGCCGAGGGTCTGACGCTGGGGAAACTCATCACGTTCCTGCAGTTCGCGGCCCTCTTCGCCCAGCCGGTGCAGGAGCTCGCCCAGCGGTTCGCCGACCTCCTGAACGCCTCGGGCGCTGCCGAGCGGCTGGCCGGGCTGCTCGATACGGTGCCCGCGATCCGCGACTCGGATGCGGTGCGGCAACGCATCGCGGCCCAGGCCGCGGCGCCGGTCGCGGGCCGGGCCGAGGACGGCGGCAAGCCGGGCATCGACGAGCTGCGGTTCGAAGGCGTTTCGTTCTCGTACCGCCCCGACCAGCCGGTGCTGCGCGAGTTCGACCTTTCGGTGCGGCGCGGCACGACCATCGCCCTCGTCGGGTCGACCGGCGGCGGCAAGAGCACGATCGTCTCGCTGGCGGCCCGCTTCTACGAACCGGTCGCGGGCCGGATCCTGGTCGACGGCGTCGACCTTCGGGACCGCGGCCTGCACTGGCACCAGTCGAACCTTGGCGTCGTCGCCCAGGTGCCGCATCTCTTCTCGGGAAGCGTACGCGAGAACATCCGCTACGGCCGGCTCGAGGCGACCGACGCCGAGGTCGAGGCGGCGGCGCGGCAGGTCAACGCCCACGAGGCGATCGCCGCGCTCGACGGCGGCTATGCGTTCGAGGTCGGCGAGGGCGGCGAACGGCTCTCGATCGGGCAGCGGCAGCTGGTCGCGCTGGCCCGCGCGGTGCTGCGGGATCCGACGATCTTCATCCTCGACGAGGCGACGAGTTCCGTCGACACCGCGACCGAACGGCTGCTGCAAGGCGGCATCGACGCGGCCCTGCGCGACCGCATCTCGTTCGTGATCGCCCACCGCCTCTCGACCATCCGACGGGCCGACCGGATCCTGGTGATCGAGGCCGGCCGCATCGTGGAAAGCGGCACGCACGACGAGCTTCTCGCCCGACACGGCCGTTACCGCGAGCTCTACACGCGGCAATACGCGGCCGAACGCGAGGCGGCGCTGCTCGGCCCGCAAGCCGGGTCCTGAATTCAGCCGCGCCGGAAGACCTGGAACTCGCCGCCCTGCGGATCGTCGATCACTGCGGTCTCGCCCAGGATCGGGTGCGACGCCGGCGGCTCGACCACCTGGCCCCCGGCCGCCGTGGCCGCCGCCAGCGTGTGCTCGAGATCGGAAATCTCGATGCACGGCAGCCAACGGCTCACCCGCTCGCGGCGCGGCTCGATGCGGGCCAGCGACGCCATGCGACTGCCGGCGTAGGTGAACGCGGTGCACGGATGGTCCCGCAGCGAACCCGCCGCGACCGCCTGCCAGCCGAACACTTGCCAGTAGAAGATCGCGGCCTGCACCGGATCGACCGTGCGCAACTCGGTCCAGCCCACGCACCCCGGTCCGCGCATCGCCTCGCCGTCGAGGGCGCACAACAGGCCGAATCCGGCTCCGGTCGGATCGGCGACCGTCGCGTGCCGACTGAGGCCCTGGATGCCCGCGGGCTCGGCGAGAAGCGACCCGTGCAATTCCGACGCCCGGGCCGCGACGATGTCGACATTCGGCGTGCGCACGACGGGAAGCCAGCGGCTTCGCTGCCCGCCGGCGCGGAGGGCCGAAAGCGGCAACATGCCGGCGACCGGAAACCCGCCGAGCGACCAGGTGACATACTCGACGCCGGGTTCGAACTCCTTGCGCTCGGCCTGCCAACCGAAGACGCAGCCGTAGAAGTCGATCGCGACGGACGGATCCGCGGCCGCCAACTCATGCCAGGCGATGGTGCCCACGGCGGCAACCTGGAACGAGCGTTCGGCGGAAGGGATGGCGATGGCGTCGCTCATCGAGGTCATGGGCGTCTCCTTTGGGGCGGAAACGAAGGGGACGGGAGCATATCGGCGAGTCTGGCCGCGCGGGTACGATGCCGTGGACGCGGGGCGTAGCTCAGCTTGGCTAGAGCGCCTGGTTTGGGTCCAGGAGGTCGTCGGTTCGAATCCGGCCGCCCCGATTGCCGCTTCCGACGGGCCGGAAAAGAGAAAGCCCCCGGGCCGATGCCCGGGGGCCTGTTTTCACGGAGTCTTGGTCTCTTCGATGCCGGGGATCAGCCCCAAGCGCCGAGGAGGATCGCGAGGTCGGCGGCGCTGACGGTGCCGTCACCGTTCAGGTCGGCCGAGCCCGGTCCGCCCCACTGGCCGAGCAGGATCGCAAGGTCGGCGGCGTTCACCACGCCGTCGCCGTTGAGGTCACCGGGGATGCCACCGGCGTCGCAGCTCGAGAAGGTCCCGTTCATGACCACCACCCACTGGGCGGTGAAGGCCGCACCGAGGGTCTCGGTGGTCACGTACTGGCCCGCCGCGTCGGCGCAGCTGAGGCGGCAGTAGGTGTTCTGGCCAGGGCCGGCCGTATTGCCGCCCGCACGCAGCTGATAGCCGCTGTTGGCCGGGATGCCGGTGCTGCCGTCGAGCAGGTTCGGGCAGTCGAGGATGACCACCAGGTTCTGGCTGGAGAACTCATCGATGCAGAGCGGCTCTTCGAAGTTCAGCGTGGCCTTGTACGCGCCACCCGGAGCGAAGAACGCCTGGGTGAAGACCGGCACGAGGTCGCCGCCGTCACCCGGAGTGACCTGCTTGTACCGCGGCGCCCCGCCGTCGATATCCCGGTAGATCCCGATGGTGCCCGGGAGCGGGATGTCGGAGGCGAAGTTGCCGGTGGCCTGCACCCGCACCGCCCAGATGCCGAAGTCGAGGCAGCTGATCTCGCCGCCGAGGGTTCCGGCCTGGAAGACGCGAGCAAAGGAGTTGACGGTGGTACCACCCGCAGCGCCAGCCACGGCACAGGCGACGAGTCCGCCGCCCGCGTTCGCGGTGTCGTTGTTGATGGTCGCCGAGTCCGGACCGGGGTTGTCGCAGGTGGTCGCGAGGAACACCGGGCAGACCGACGGGCTGGCCGTCATCTCGATCACGTAGTTGTTGACGGTACCGCTGCCGCAGGGCAGGCCTTCGAACGCTTGAGACGCCACGAAGACCTTGTAGTTGCCGGGACGGAGGCACGCCGACGCGACGTTCGGGCACGCGCCAGCCCCGGTGTTCAGGATCTGGATGGTGTCGCAGGTCCCGCCGATGAGCAGCACGGTGCTGAACGAGGCCGAGTAGACGTTCACCGTCACCTGGCTGTCCTGGGTCACCGTGAAGCTGTACCAGTCGGTGTCGCGGGTGTCGCCATCACCCCAGAAGGTGCCGGCGATCCGCTGGCCGAACTCGATCGGCTGGGTCGGGAAGCCGCCCGCGGTGTCGTTGCAGCCGCCGTTGCCGCTGGAACCGCACACCTCGTTCTCGGTGCCAGTCGGGCTCGGCAGCTGGCAGGGCTGGGGCAGGGTGAAGGCGATCTGGCCCGAGCCGGTCTCGCCATCGGTGTAGCTGCCCATGCGAACGTAGTACACGCGGCCCTGGGTCACCTGGAACGACAACGCCGAGGCGTACGGGGTGACGCCATCGGTGAGGAGGCAGTTCGTACCGTCGTCGTTGCAGGCCACGAGGGCGGTGTTCAGGGTGTTGAAGTCGGGCGAGCCGGTGTTCTCGAAGCCGTAGGCCGCGAGCTTGTTGTCGTACGGCGTGGTGCCGCAGGTCGTGACCGCGCAGATGCCGTTCGCCGGAGCCACGAACTTCCACCAGACGTCGTTGTAGAAGGAGTCACCGCCCGACTGGCAGGTGGCGCCCGGGTGATTCGGGCCGTCCATGGTCGCACCGGTCGAGTTGAAGCTGTACGTTCCGCTGGCCGTGACGGTGGTGGCGTTCGTCGCGCAGTTGTTCGACGGGCCGCCGGGCTGGCAGGTGTAATAGAAGACGCCGCAGAGATCGACCGCGGTCTCCACGCAGCTCAGGTCCCAGCCGAGGTCGCAGCAGAGCGGGTTCGAGGCGCAGACCAGCGAGCAGCAGGAGGGGGTATCGCAGCCCGGGCCGCCGTGCGGCTGGTTGCAGGCGCCGGTCGCGCCGTCGCAGCCGCCGGTCACGGGAGTGACCGAGATCAGCATGGTGCCGGCGCCGTCATCGGCGTTCCAGCCGCCGATGCGGATGTAGTAGGTGGTACCCGAGGCGATGCCGAAGTCCTCGATGATCGACTCGTAGAGGGCGCCGCAGGTGTCGTCGTCGCAGGCGACGCGGGTCAGGCCGGCGCAGGTGCCGGTGTAGACCACCATCGAGGTGTCATAGCTCGAGCCGCAGAGCGAAATGGTCGCGAGACCGCCGGTCGCGGGGGTGAACTTGTACCAGATGTCCTTGCTCGCACCCCAGTCGAGGAACGGGCAGGTGCCGTCCTCGGGCGGGTTGGCGCTCGCCGTCATGGTGGTGGTGTTGAAGTTGACCGCCTGGTCGGCGACCACGGTGAGGGCGGTGGCGCACTCGTCACCCGCCACCTGGGCGAAGGCCGAGCCGGCGGCGATGAACGCCGTCGACGAGGCCAAGATCAAGCCAATGTTCCGTCGCATGTTCAAGAACTCCGTGAATAGGAACCAGCAAACCCCCTGCGGGGGAGTTGTCATCCGGCCGCGCCGAATGGAGATCACACGCGGATCTCTCCTCGGTGCGTCGGCGTGATGTGGAGGGTCGGGATACGAACCTCCACACTGGAACATAACTCTGGTCGTCCTGATTCCCAGCGGAATTTGGCCAATTGCTCAACTCTCCGGAAATCGTGGCATAGGTGGGAAGAGCCGCCCCCAACGCCCAGACTGCCCGTATTCTCGGAACTGGAATGTCCAGAAATCTGGTTATCAGAGCTCTTTTCGTCGCGTTAGGGGGGGTGGCGCTGTCCGCGTTGGCCGCTCTCGTGGCTCCTGGCAGCACCATTGCTTCGAAACTTATAGGAACCTCGGTGGTTCTCGGACTTTTGTGCCTCCTCCTTCTGCCCATCGCGCGACGGTGGGAGCACGGTTCGTGGACGCCACTGGCGCGGGCCTACGTCGTCGTGGTGCCGACCGCGGCCGGCTTGGGGGTGGCGGCGATCTGGTGGGAGGCCGTGTTCGGGCCATCGCTCTGGATCGAGTGGAGGCTGGCGTGGTTGGCCTCGTTGCTCATGGCATGGATGCTCCTGGCCGCACTTCCGCTGCGGCTGCTCACGGTCGATCGGACTCGCCGCCCGGCCAGAGTCACCCTGCTTGCCGTCTCGGCCGCGTTCGTCTGGTGGAGCCTGGCCATCTTCGAGTTGGTTTCGAGCGGCGACGACGGCGGCCGAGGTTGGGTGCTGCTGCTGGCGGCACCGGTCTACGGAGCGCTCAGCCTGCCGATTCCCCCGACCGTCGAGCGTTCGGTCTGGCGAGCCTTTCGCTGGATCGGCGTGGCGGCGGCGATCGGTGCGACGGGAATCCTGCTGGTCGAACTGCCGTGGACTTGGACGCCGGGTCCGGTACTCGAGCACTGGACCCTCGTGGTCGGCCTGGCGGCGACCGCGGTGACCGTCGCGGCGGGCGTCGCGCTTGAGTCGGCCAAGGGACCGCCGTGGCGGCAGTGGGTGCATCGCGTCACGGTCGGGATGCTGGCGCTCGAGGGGGCGCTCCTGACGATCATGGTGGATGCGTCGCTCCTCGTCGGCGATCGATGGGAGACGGCGCTGGTTTCGCTGGGAATCCTGACGCTGGTGGGACTGGCGACCTCGGTGGTGCTTGACGCGGCCGGACGCGCCGCCGAACGGGCGAAGGGTGCGGTGGCGGCGCTGTCCGAGGTGCGGCTTGCCTGTCCACGGTGCGGGCGTTCGCAGTCGCTGCCGCTGGGCACCGCGACGGCGTGCGGGCGGTGCGGGCTGGTCATCGAGGTCACCGTGCGGCAGGATCAGTGCCTCGCGTGCGGATACTCACGCACGGGGCTGGCGCCTTCGACGGCCTGCCCGGAGTGCGGGGCGGCCGGGGCGGCCGAGGTCAACGCGGGTCCGAACTGAGGATCGGCCTGAGGATCGAATAGAAGAGGCCGTCGCGCGGCAGGCCGTCCTTCACGACGTGATGGCGAAGGAGGCCCTCGAGGCGGAAACCGAGCTTCTCGAGCACCCGGGCGGAAGCGG
>JBIKVN010000174.1:0-7124 GCA_044356865.1 Phycisphaerales bacterium
CGAGCATCGGGGAAAGGGTACCGGAGCGACGCCGGGGCAAAAACGAACCCGGACGGCCGCAAGCACCGTCCGGGCGGATCGTCTTTCGGTCCTTCGCCGTCGCGGGTCAGGCCGCGCTACGGGCGAAGTTCGAGGTGGTGCAATCACCCGTGGTCGAGGTGCCGGTCGGGTTCGGCATGCCGCCGGTCGTCGGGTTCATCAGCGAGTTGAGGAACGGGTTGGTGTTCCAACCGCCGTTCCAACCGCCATTCCAACCGCCGTTCCAGCCCCCGTTCCACGAGTTGTTCAGGGCGTTGTTCAGGGCGTTGTTCCAGCCGCCGTTCCAGGTGTTGTTCAGGGCGTTGTTCCAGCCGCCGTTTTGGCCGCCGTTCTGGCCATTCCATTGGCCGTTCCAGCCCGTCGGGTTGGCCTGGCCGCTGCCGAACCACTGGCACGCCGCGAGGAAACCCGCGTGGAAGCCGTTCGTGAAGGCGTTCGTGAAGCCGTTGCTGGAGGTGTTCCCGAACGAAACGTTCCAGCCCGGATTCCAGCCCGGATTCCAGCCCGAGTTCATGCCGGGGAAGCCGGGACCGAAGGTGGTCGTGCCGCCAAAGGTCGAGTTCATGGGATTCATGGGGTTCATGGAGTTCATAGGGTTCATGCCGTTCATGGTCTGGATCCTCCGAGTCGTTCGGCGCGAGGAGCGCCCGCCGGGGAGGGATTCGACCCGAACGTCGGGCCCGGAACCCTTCCGTGCCGCGAACATCGGCACGCGGGCGACGGAAACTTCACCGTCGCGGCGGAAGCGGCACGCCGCGGCGCCAGGTCTCGAGCGGGCCGGGGGCGGCGTACTCGTAGGCGAGGCTCCGCTCGTCGCGACTGTCGAGCAGCTGGAGATCCGCGGCGAGGCCGGGGGCGATCCGGCCGGTCTCGTCGCCGAGGCCGAGGGCCGCGGCCGCGTTCACCGTCGCGGCCAACAGCGCCTCGGCGGGCCGCAGGCCGAGGTGGCGGACCGCGAGGGCGACGATGAAGGGCATCGAGAGCGTCGGGCTCGAGCCGGGATTCATGTTCGTGGCGATCGCCACCGCCGCCCCGAGGTCGACGAGGCGGCGGCCGTCGGCGTAGCGGCCGTCGAGGTGGAAGCCGCAGCCCGGCAGGAGCACCGCGGTCGCGTCGCTCGCGGCGACCGCGGCGAGCGTTTCCGGCCGGCTCGCCTCGAGGTGGTCGATGGTGCGGGCCCCGAGCGAAAGGGCGAGTTCGACCCCGCCGAGCGAATGGAACTGGTCGGCGTGGATCCGCAACGGAAGCCCCGCGGCACGGGCGGCCTCGAGATAGCGGCGGGTCTCGTCGACGTTGAACGCGCCGTCCTCGCAGTAGAGGTCGGCGAACGCCGCCCCGCCGGCCCGGGCCGCGCCGAGGCCCTCGCGCACGATGCGATCGAACGCGTCCGGCCGCTCGGGATCGCGGGCGTGGGCCCCGAGGAAGGTGGGCACCACGCGGCTCGGGCTTTCCACCGCGGCCCGCCGGATCGCCTCGAGCATGCGGAGTTCCGACTCGGGATCGAGCCCGTAGCCGGTCTTCACCTCGACGGTCGCGGTGCCGAGCCGCGCCGCGTCCTCGAGGCGGCCTCGCACGCCGTCGGCAAGTTCCGCCGTACCCGCCGCCCGCGTCGCCCGCACCGTCGACAGGATCCCGCCGCCGCGCTTGAGGATCTCGAGATACGGCACGCCCGCCTTCCGCAGGTCGTTCTCGTCGAAGCGCGAGCCCGCGTGGCAGAGGTGCGTGTGGCAATCGACGAACGCCGGCATCACCACGCGGCCGGCGGCGTCGACGCGCGGCAGGGTCGCGTACCCGGGCGGCGGCTCGCCCGGCCCCGTCGCGGCGATCCGGCCCGCGCGAACCGCCACGAATCCGCGGTCGATCGCCCCGAGCTCGCCCATCGCCGCCCCGCGGCGGCTCGCGCCGCCCCCGGGCCCGTCGAGGGTCAACACGCGGGCGTTCGCGACGAGGAAACCGTCCATGCCGCCATGATCGGCGATCCGCCCGTCGCCGGCCGAACGCCCGGTAAGCCCCGACCTGAACGGTTCCCGCACGAAACTTTCGCTTGCCTCGGCCCGGCCGCGTACGGTTCGCCCGTCCCGAGACTCCCGTGATCGTCTACCTCATCCGTCACGCAAAGGCGTTCGAGCGCGACCCGTCGGCCTGGCCCGACGACCGCCAGCGGCCGCTCACCGCCGACGGCCGCCGCTCGTTCGCGCGACTGGCCCGGCGGCTCGGCCGGTCGGTCCCGCCCGTCGAACTCCTCGAGAGCAGCCGCTGCACGCGGGCCTGGCAGACCGCGAATCTCCTGTTCGAGCACGCCGGCTGGCCGAAACCGAGCCGCCTCGAGGCCCTCGAGGAGATGGACGACGGCGATCCCGCCGAGCTCCGCCGCAAGCTCTCGCTGCTCGGTGACATCGGTTCGGTCGCGTGGGTCGGCCACGAGCCGCTGCTCGGCCGGCTCGCCTCGACGCTGCTCGCGGGCGACCCCGACGCCCTCGGCCTGGTCTTCAAGAAAGGTGCGGTGATGGCGATCGACCTCGATCCGGCCGCCCCGCGGGCCGGCGGCCGCCTGCTCTGGCTCATGACCCCGGCCCTCGCCGGCCGTCGCAAGAAGGCCAAGTGAACGGGTAGACTCCCGCCCTTCCCATGGACAACGACCACAAGCAGACCCCCCTCGTCGAGATCCGCTGGCAGGCTCCCGTCCTCATGGTCCATCCGGCCGGTCCCCAGATCGGCCAGCGCGAGTCGCCGATCATCAACGACGAGGTCAAGCCCTTCATCAAGAAGGCCGGCAAGTCGATGCGGTTCCTCGTGGTCGACGCCAGCAGCGTGACCTTCATGTCGAGCATGGGACTCGGGATGCTGATCGGGATGCGCAACGAGGCGAACGCCCTCGGGGCCAAGCCGATCCTCTACGGGGCGAACAGGGACCTGCTCGGCGTCCTCTCGGTCATGAAGATCGAGAAGCTCTTCACCATCGTGAAGGACCAGGACTCGCTCAAGAAGATCCTGCAGGGCTGACCGGTTCCGGCGGGTTTTCCGGCGGATTTCCCTCGGGCGTCCCGGGCTTCGCCGCGTACACCACCGCGTCGGCCCGGTCGCGGTCACGCTCGACGAGGACGCGGGAGTCCTCGGGCACCACGGTCACGACGAGGATCCGCGCGAACGGCTTGAGGCGGCGCAGCTGGTCGACCAGCCCGCCGTCCCAGTCGCTGTGGAAACTGCCGACGAGGTGGATCACCTTGTCCGAGCCCGAGTCGAGGGCCCGGGCGATCGAGCGGGCCATCGTGGCGTCCCAGGTCTGCTGCGCCCGGTAAAGCGCCTCGACCGCCGCCGGATCGCCCGACATGAACTCGTCGAAGCGCTCGCGGTAGCGGCCGGGGGTGAGCGTCGAGGGCACCGCCACGAGCGCCCGCTCGTCCGCCGGCAGCGCCGCGATCGCCGCGAAGCCGTCGGTGCGGGCCAGCCGCACGTGTTTCCGCGGCGCGTTCGCGGCCACGACGCGGCCGCCGGCCGTCTTCACCTCGTCGATCGCGGGCTGGTAGAAAATCTTCCAGCTGTCTTTCGCGCCCCAGTCGCGGCTGCCGGTGCGTTCCTCGAAGGTCGCCTGGTCGATCTCGCCGGCGAGATACGCGTCGACCAGCGGCTGCTCGTCGGTCTCGAGCATCTCGAGCGAGAGGGCGACCTTCGGGAAGGCGTTCACCGCGTCCTCGACCATCGCCCGCTGCAATTCGTGGGCCCGCAGGTTGTCGTGCGTCTCGCCGATGATCACCACGTCGGCCCACGCGACGCCCGCGAAGAGGTCGGCCCAGGTCAGGACGCGGCCCGAGCGGCCCTCGAACATCGCCAGGGCCCGCGGCGACCAGGGCTCGGACGGCAGCGTCGCGTCGCTCGGGGAACCGGCCTGCGGACGGCGGTCGAAGGGGTGGGCGCAGCCGGCGAGCACGGCCGCCACGGCGGCCAAGCCGGCGACGCGGGGAAAAGTCGCGGGAAGACGCCGGGAGAAGCCGCCGATGCGGGAATTGCGGGGCATACTGCCGGAAGCATCGAGCCGTGGGGCGGGCGAGTCAAGCCGCCCGCCGCCGCGATCCGCACCGAATCGGGACACCTCCGTGCCGAGCCGAAGCTTCCGTGCCGCCCTTCCCGTCGTGACGCTCCTCGCGTCGGCCGCATTCGCCCAGACGCCCTACGACGGCCACTCGGTGGTGCGGCTCGTGCCGAGGGACCATCGCGAGCTGCGCACGCTGCTCGCCCTGACCGACGATCTCTGGAGCCACGCGGCCGCGCCGGGACTGAAGGTCGACGCCCGGCTCGCGCCCGAGGCGCTCGAGGCCCTCGGGCGAACCGGCCTGCGCTTCGAGACGCTGATCACCGACGTCGGCGCCGCGGTGCGGGCCGAGCGCGACCGTCTCGCCGCGGGCGGCGTCGAGGGCGGCGTCGCGGGCGGCGATCCGTACTTCGACGACTTCCGAGATCTCGCCGCGATCGAGGCGAAGATGCAGGCGCTTGCGGCGGCCCGGCCGGACCTCGTGACGCTCGAGACGATCGGCACCAGCCTCGAGGGCCGGCCGATCCGGGCGATGCGGATTTCCCGCGACCCGGCCCTGCCCGCGGTCGTCTTCACCTGCACGCAGCACGCCCGCGAGTGGATCAGCCCGGTCGTCGGCATGGCGATCGCCGACGCGCTCGTCGACGGGGAGGGCGTCGACCCGCGAGTCACCGCGATCCTCGGGCGGGTCGAGGTCTGGGTGATTCCCGTGGTGAATCCCGACGGCTACGCCCACACCTGGGGACCGGAGCGGCTCTGGCGGAAGAACCGCCGCGCGAACGGCGACGGCTCGTTCGGGGTCGACCTCAACCGCAACTGGGGGTTCCAGTGGGGCGGGTCGGGCGCCAGCGCCACCCCGTCGAGCGAGACCTACCGCGGGCCGGCGGCGTTCTCGGAGCCCGAGACGCAGCTGATCCGCGATTTCCATCTCGCCCGGCCCGACTGCATCGCGAGCATCGATTTCCACGCCTACGGGCAGCTGATCCTCTCGCCGTGGGGCTACACGACCGCGGCGAATCCGCAGGCGGGCATGTTCGCCGAGGTCGGCAGCCGCATGAAGGCGGCGATCGCCGGGGAAACCGGGGCGAACTACACGAGCGGGCCGATCGCGAGCACGCTCTACGTGGCGAGCGGCAACATCGTCGACTGGGCGCACGGCGAGCGCGGCATGGTCGCGTACACCATCGAGCTGCGTGACCTCGGGCAGAACGGCTTCGTGCTGCCGCCGTCGCAGATCGAGCCGACGGTGCGGGAGAACCTGCGGGCGACCTTCGAGTTCCTCGAGTCGGCGGGGCAGCCGGCGGTGATCGCGTTCCCGCTCGGGCGGCCGGCGACGGTGGCGGCGGGGGCGGCGACCGAGGTGCGGGTCGTCGCGTATCCGGCGTTCGGCGGGCCGGCGATCTCGGGAGTCACGCTGCACGCCCGGGTCGCCGGCGGCGGCGAGTTCGCGGCGATTCCCGCCACGAGCCTCGGCGGCGGGCTGTGGAGCGCAAGCCTCCCCGCGGCGCCGTGCGGCGCGACCGTCGAGTGGTTCCTGCACGCGACGACCTCGGCGGGCGAGGCGACGGCGCCGTTCGCGGGGGCCGCGGCGCCGTTCGCGGCCGAGGCGGTCGAGCTCGCGGTCTCGTTCGACGACGACGCCGAGAGCGACCTCGGCTGGAGCCTCGGTACGCCCGGCGACACCGCGACGAGCGGGCAGTGGGTGCGGGTCGACCCGAACGGCACGGCGGCGCAGCCCGAAAACGACTTCTCGCCCGATGGCACGCGGTGCTTCGTGACCGGACAGGGCCCGGTCGGCGGGGCGATCGGCGCGGCCGACGTCGACGGCGGGGTGACCACGCTGCTTTCGCCGCTGCTGGACCTCTCGAACCCCGACGCCACGATCCGCTTCGCCCGGTGGTACTCGAACAACCAAGGCGCGGCCCCGAACGCGGACTCGATGCCGATCCAGCTCAGCCGCGACGGCCACGGCTGGGTCGATCTCGAGACGGTCAGCGAGAACACGAACGCCTGGGTCGAGCGGAGCTTCCGCGTCGCTGATTTCGCGCTGCCGACCTCGAACGCCCGGGTGCGGTTCGTCGCGCGGGATCTCGGGGCGGGCTCGATCGTCGAGGCCGGCGTCGACGAGTTCCGCGTGGTCGTGGAAGGCTGCCCGTCGCCGCCCGGGGACCTCGACGGTGACGGGCAAGTCGGTGCGGCCGACCTTGCCCTGCTGCTCGCGGCGTGGGGCGCGACCGGAGGCCCGGCCGACCTCGACGGCAGCGGCCTCGTCGAAGGCTCGGATCTCGCGGCGCTGCTGGCCGCGTGGACGGGTTGAGGCTCAGTTTCCCGCGGGTTTCGCGGGCGGAGGCGTCGGGACCGGATCGGGCGTGGCGGCCGGCGCGAGTTCCTCACGGTGCTTCTCGTCGAGCATCCGCCGCTCGCGGGCCACGATCGCGGCGTGCTCGGCGTTCTCCTTCCGTTGCCACTCGCGGACCTGTTCGGGCGTCATCGTCGCGAGCGGGGGGTTCTTCGCGTCGGAGGCGTGCAGCGACTGGAGTTCCTCGCGATCTTCCGACTGCTCGGCATCCAGCCGGGCCCGCTCGAGCTGCTGGCGGTCGAGCGGATGGTCGGGGTCGAACGCCTCGGGCGGACCGTCCGGGAGGTCCTCGAGGGCCAGGGTCGGCGGGGGAAGTTCGGGCGTCCGCCCCCGCAGCGGCGGGGCCGAGCCGGTCAGGTCCGGGGCGTAGACCCAGACGATCCCCGCGGTGCCGCGGTCCGAGGTGCGCGGCGTTCGCACGAGGTTGATCCGGCGGTCGCTGCCGAGCAGCCGCGCGAAGTCGGCCGGATCCGGGGCCCCGACGCAGTTCGTCGCCCCGATCAGGTTCACGTTCCGCGCGAACGGCATCACCTGCTGCGAGATCGAGCTCGAACGGAGGTATCGCGTCGAGACGAAGTTCCACGCGAAGGGCTCGACCGTGCAGGGATCGATGCCGGCGGGGGGCGTCGGCGCCCAACCCACGAAGCCGTTGCCCGAGCGCCAGGTCACCCACGCCGGCCGCCACTCGGTGCCGGG
>JBIKVN010000017.1:0-23327 GCA_044356865.1 Phycisphaerales bacterium
CGCCGTTCGGGCGGGCGTGGCGGGAGTTCATCGCGACCAGCGGGCTGGTGCCGGCGCGACGGGTCGCGGGGCTCGGGCCTACGTGGCCGGTGCGAGCCTCGGGCTTCCGCGTGCCGGCATGGGCGGGAATCCCGATCGATCATGCGCTCGCGACGCCGGAGTTCACGGCGACCGCGTTCATGGTCGGGCCGGATCTCGGCTCCGACCACCGCCCGATCGTCGCCGAGTTCGCGTGGACGCCGGCGGGGGGGTGAGGGGTACCCGGCGCGGACCGCCGTGCCCTCCGCGGGGTACTTCCGACGCGGCCCCGCGCTCCGACCGCCGGGCACCGTACCCTTCCGTCCGCACATGGATGGAGAGCCGATGGAACTGATGCGTCCAGGGCTCGTCGACGCGATCAAGGATCTTGACGCGATGGCGATCTGGGAGTGCCTGCGGCGTCGCAAGTCGCCGTGCGATCTCGCGGGGCTGGCGAAGTCGACGGGCCGTTCGCACGAGTGGATCCGTCCTCGCCTCGCGCGTCTCGAGCGGGCCGGACTCGTCACCGTGCGCCGCGCGGGCCGGCGCCGGGCGACCGTCGCGTATCAGGCCGCGGTCCGGCGGATCTCGCTCGTGGTCGATCCCGGTGACCCGCGTCAGCTCGCGATCGTCGATGCGATCGTCGGATACCTGCAGCGTGACCTGGCCGGCCAGCTCTTCCGGCATCCGGCCCGGCTCGCCCCGGCCGGACCGGATCGCTGGAACTACCACCACTGCAGCCCGATCGCCCTCGACGCCGACGAGCTCGATGAGCTGAAGCGGCGTATCGCCCGGGTCGAGGAGTACCTCAAGGTGCTCAACGACAAGCGGGCCGACGAGGCGAAGATCCAGTTCTGCAACCATGCGATCGCGATCCGGATCCAGCCCCTCGACGAACCGGTGCTGCCGCAGCCGCATGTCGAGTTCCTCTCCCGCCGGAGCGCCGAGGAACGCCGCACCTCGCGCGGCCTGCTGCCCCGGCCGCTCACGCCGCGCGAGCTCGAGATCGCCCGCGGCCTTCGCGACGGGGCCTCGCGGGCCGAGGTCGCCCGGCGGCTGGGGATCTCGATCCTGACCGTCGGGACGCTCTGCAAGCGGATCTACAAGAAGCTCGGGATCCGGCGGTCGGCGGACCTTCATCACTTCTCGCTCGATTGACCGTGCCCCGCCCGGGGTATCGCGGGAGCCTTCCCGCGGAATTCAGCCGCGACGGGCTTGTTTCCGGCCGTGCGCCGGTGCATCTTTCAATGGCCATGCACCCCTCCCATCCGCTTCTTCCGGTTGCCATGCTCCTTCCTCCGCTGGTCGCCTCCGCCGCCCTCGCCGACTGGCCGGTCCTCGGCGGGAACCTCGGCCGCAACGGCCTCGTTTCCGCGGTCGGGCCCGACGAGCCGACGGTCGCGTGGCAAGGCGCTGCGGACTCGCTCATCGCGTGGAGCCCGTTCGTCGAGGGGAACCGGATCTTCACGATCCGCCAGACCTACGCCCAGGCCCCGTTCAACCCGCCGCCGGGCGACTCGATCGTGCACTGCCTCGACCTCGCGACCGGCGCGACGCTGTGGACCTTCGACTGCCCGTTCGTGGCCGGCGACTGGACGACGGTGGTCTACGGGGTCCGCCAGGGCCGCGTGTTCGTCGGTCGCGGCGGGAACGGTTCGAGCTCGTCGGCGCCGGTCTACGCCCTCGACGCGGCGACCGGCCAGGTGATGTGGGTCTCGACGGTCGAGATCGCGACCGGGGCCTACGACGGCATCGTCTTCGCCGACGACGGCGACCCGATCTTCGCCTCGAACACGCTGATCCGCCGGCTCGACTGGGAGACCGGCACGCTCGTCTGGAGCCGGCAGCGCTCGTGCAGCGTCAGCGGCGACTGCGGCCCGGCCCGCGCCGGCCAGTCAATCTACGTCGACGAGGTCGCCGGCGGCGGCCAGCGAATCTCACGCTTCGACCTCGAGACCGGAAACCGCCTCTACCAGTCGGCGACGATGCCGGGCTTTCTTTCGCAGAACACCCCGTTCTGCGGGGCGAACGGCACGGTGTTCTATCCCCGCACGCAGGGAAGCGGCGTTCCCACGGTCGATGTCTTCTATGCGTTTCGCGACACCGGCACGGCCCTCGTCGGCCTCTGGACCGCACCGTGCCTCGGCGGCGCCGGCAGCCAGCACGGCATCACGCCCGACGGCGGCGTGGTGATGGTGAATCTCGGCGGCCGGCTCGAGGTGCGCGACCAGGAGACGGGTTCGCTGCGGCACCAGTCCAAGATGGTCGTTGCGGCGTCGATCACGCAGTCGCATGTCGCGGTCGACGCCGACGGGAAGATCTACTACGGGAACGGCGGCTTCCCGGGAACGATCTGGTGTTTCAATCCTGACCTCACGCCGCTCTGGTCGATCGAGGTGCCGAACCTGAACCAAGGCGGGCCGGTGATCGCGGGCGACGGGTCGCTGCTGGTCGCCGGCGTCGGCACGAGCTTCACGTGCTATCGCGATGCGTCGTGCGAGCCGGCCGATCTCGACTGCGACGGTACGGTCGGGCCGGCGGATCTCGCGGCGCTCCTCGGCGGTTGGGGCCAGGGCGGGCCGACCGACCTGGACGGCGATGGCACGACCGGAAGCGCCGACCTGGCGATCCTGCTCGGACGCTGGGGCTGAGCGCGATCGGGGACCCGTCCCCGCGCGGGCCACGGGTGGGCGCGGCTAGCCTCCGGCGATGCCGATCCGCAAGATTCTCGTCGCCGTCGACGGCAGCGAACTCGCGACCGCGGCGGTGCGCCTGGCGGCCGAGCTCGCGGCCGGGCTCGGCGGCGAGCTCGCGATCGTCGCGGTCTACGACCCGAAGGTGGTGATGAGCGTCGAGGGCGGACCGTCGGCGCTCGACCTCGTCGCGATCCTCCGCGACGACGCCCGCCGCTCGCTCGACGAGGCCGCGAAGGAGGCCGCCGCCTGCCCGCCGGTCGCGACCTTCGTCCGCGACGGCTCGCCCGGCCGCGAGATCCTCGCCGCGGCCGACGAGTGGTCGGCCGATCTCGTCGTCCTCGGCACCCACGGGCGGGGCGGGCTCACGCGGCTCCTGCTCGGCAGCACCGCCGACTCGGTGGTGCGGCACGCCCGGTGTCCGGTGCTGGTGGTGCCCCGGTCGGCGGTCGGGCCCCGGTGAACGGCCCGGTCGGGTCGGTACCTTGGGGCCGATGAGTCGCGCCGGGAACCGTCCTGCGAACTCCCTCCTCCGTCTCGCCGCGCTCGCGATCGCCGGGGCGATCGCCGCGTGCCACGCCCCGCCGGCGGCCGAGACCGGCACGAGCACGCTCGAGTCGCTCGCCGGGCCGCCGGTCGATCCCTTCGCCGGCCGCGCCGGCTCGCTCGTCCTGCTCGTCTTCCTCGTCGACGGCTGCCCGATCGCGAACGCGCTCTCGCCCGAGATCGCCCGGATCGGCGATGAGGTGCGGGCCCGCGGGGCGGCGGCGTGGCTCGTCTATCCCGACCCGCATGCGGAGGCGGCGGCGATCGAGCGCCGCCACCGCGAGTACGCGATCGAGTTGCCCACGCTGTTCGATCCGACGCACGCCCTCGTCCGCGCGACCGGAGCGACGATCTCGCCCGAGGCGGCGCTGGTGCGGCTCGACGGCTCGGGCGGCTTCGACCTGCTCTATCGGGGTCGGATCAACGACCTCTTCGCGGCCCCCGGCCGCCGCCGCCCGTCGGCCCGGACCCACGAACTGCGGTCGGCCCTCGACGCCGCGTTCTCGGGCCGTCGGCCTGACCCCGATCGCACGACGGCGGTGGGATGCATCCTCGAGCCGCCGGCATGAGCGGGGGCCAATCTTCGCAAGACTCTTCCGCGCGGGCGAAAGCGTCGGCCGTGACCTGTGGCGGGAACCCGCTATCTTCCCAATCCCATGAGCCGCATCGCGACCCTTTGCCTCGCCCTTGCCTTCCTCGCCACCCTGCCCGCCTGCAAGACGAACGAGCGGGCCGCCGGCATCGCGAAAGGCGAGGCCCGCGCGGAACTGATGGAAGGAAATGGACGCTTCCGCAACGGCGACCTCCAGTCGCACCGCTGGAGCGATGAACGCGTTGTGAAGACCGGCACCTTCGGCCAGTCGCCGTCGGTCGGCGTGCTGAGCTGCGCCGACTCGCGGGTTCCCGTCGAGCTCGTCTTTGACCAGGGCGTCGGTGACCTCTTCGTGGTCCGGGTCGCGGGCAACTCCGAGAGCGACACCGCCGCGGGCACCTTCGAGTACGGCGTGAGCGCCCTCGGCGTGCACACCATCCTCGTGCTCGGGCACACCAAGTGCGGCGCGGTCGAGGCGGCGTTCAAGGACATGGACCTGCCGGGCAACATGGGTTCGTTCACCCAGGTCATCCGGCCCGCCCTCGACAAGGCGAGCCCCGACAACCTTGACGCCGCCGTCGAGGCGAACGTCCGCTGGCAGCAGAAGCAGTTGCTCGCCCGCAGCGAGATCCTGCGGCAGGCGGTCGCCGACGGGAAGCTCGACCTGCTGATGGGCGTGTACGACGTCGAGACCGGCCAGGTCCGGTTCATCGACTGACCCATGCGATCCCTCGCCGCGTTCCTGCTCGTCTTCGTCGCGGGGTGCGGCAAGCCGTTCACGGTCGAGAGCGACCCGCCCGGGGCCGAGGTCGCGCTCTACTTCGAGAACCAGATGACCCGCGACCTGCGGCGAATCTGGTGGTACTCGCCGCGGACGCCGGTCGAGATGCGGCCGGGCGTCGACTTCCGTTCCGACGCGTCCGCCCTCCGCGTCCTCTGGCCCGACGGCACGCTCAGCGAGCTGCGGCCGATCCAGGAAGGCGTGACGGTCTATCGCTTCGAGAAATCGAAGGCACCGCCGCAGGACACGCTGCGCGGGCATTGAGGTGGGGGGCTTGGCCCGGAAGGCTTGCAGGAGCGCGTCGCGAGTCACACTTCGGCCGCGGGCCGACGCTCCAAGCGTCGCGCTCACGACGATTCGCTGTGGAGGGCCGGCCTGCGGGGCCATGAGGAACGCGGATGCCGTCCGCGCCTCGGGCCGCCGGCCCATCCTCACCCCCCGCGTTCCCCCGCGAGCAGTTCCTTCCTCGGCCGAACCAAGAGAATCAGCCCCACCGAGAGCGCCGCAGCGCCGGCGAACACGCCGAAACTCACGTTCAGCGGCACCTCGCGGTCCCGCAGCACCCCGAACAGCCAGTCGGCGAGGCCGCCGCAGCTGATGCTGACGAAGTTCATGATGCCGTAGCCGGTCGCCCGCAGGTTCGGGCGGGCGATCTGGGCGAGGATCGGCATGTTGTTGCCGTCGAAGAAGCCCCAGCCGAGGCCGAAGAGCATGAGGAACGCGATCGCCACGCCCAGCGAGCCCGCGTTGCCGACGCCGAAGATCGCCGGCACGAGGAGGGCGACGCCGACGGCGCTCACCCAGACCCGTCCCCGATCGCTGCGGCGCATCGCCCGGTCGGCGATCCAGCCGCCGATGAGGGCGCCGACGATCGCCGCGACCTGCCAGTAGAGCGACGCGGCGACGCCCGCCTTGCCTTGGCCGATGCCGAACTGGACCTTGAGGATCGCAGGCATCCAGTCGCGCACGATCCATGCGGCCATGGCGGGCAGCGTGAAGTAGAGGACCAGCAGGACGAACGACGGGTTTCCCAGCAGTTCCCGGGCGGCCGACCACGGCGAGTGCCGCTCGGCCGCTTCCGCCTTCTCGACCGCGGCCGGCCGCGGCGCTTCCCGCAGCGTGAAGAGGAGCGGCATCGCGTACACCATTCCCACCAGCCCGCACATCGTGAACGTCGCCCGCCAGCCGATGTCGGGATCCTCGGCCGCGTAGCCGCCGAAGCCGCCCGCGATGACCCCGAGGTAGATGCCCATCTGGTGGAGACCGACCGCCCGCGAGCGCGTCGGCCCGACATGGTGGTCGGCGATCAGCGCCAGCGCCGCCGGGATGTAGAACGCCTCGCTGATGCCCATCGCCGAGCGGGTCCAGAGCAGGCCCTCGTAGGTCGTCACGTGGCCCGTCCACCAGGTCACCGCCGACCAGACGAAGAGGCTCGAGCAGATGGTCAGCCGGCGGCCGAAGCGGTCGGCGACGTAGCCGCCGACGAGGCTGAACGCCGCGTAGACCCACTTGAACTGCCCGAGCATGAAGCCCCAGAGTTCCTGCTTGTTCTCGGCTTCCCCGAGGCTCGGGATCGAGGCCATGACCGAGGCCTGCATCGACGCCAGCATCTGCCGGTCGAGGTAGTTGAGGAGCGCGACCGGGATCAGCAGCACCACCACGAGCCACGCGGTGCGGCCGGGGCGCGAGGGCGGGTCGAGGAGCTGCACGTTCTTCATGCGAGTTCCGGCGGGACGGGGGAGGGCGAGCGACGGGGAAAGGTACCGCCTCGGGCCGCCGAGCCGATCGCGGGGAGCCGGTAGACTCCGCGAATGTCGGATCCCTTTGCGGCACTTGGCCTCGGCCCGGAACTCGTCTCGGAACTCACGGCCCTCGGCTACGAGGAACCCACGCCGATCCAGGCGGCGGCGATCCCGCCGCTGCTGGCCGGCCGCGACCTGCTCGGGCAGGCGGCGACCGGCACCGGCAAGACCGCGGCGTTCGCGCTGCCCTTGCTCGGGCGGATCGGCAAGTCGCGGGCGGAATCGCTGCGGCCGGTGGCGCTCGTGCTGGTGCCGACCCGCGAGCTCGCGGTGCAGGTCGCCGAGGCGTTCCATCGCTACGGACGCGGCCTCGGCATCTCGGTGGTGCCGATCTACGGCGGGCAGGAGTTCCACCGGCAGGCGACGGCGCTGCGACGCGGGGCCCATGTGGTCATCGCGACGCCGGGGCGCATCCTCGACCACCTTCGCCGCGGCACCGTCGACCTCGGCGGGCTGAAGTCGGTCGTGCTCGACGAGGCCGACGAGATGCTCGACATGGGTTTCGCCGAGGATCTCGAGCTGATCCTCGAGGCGACGCCCGAGTCGCGGCAGGCGGCCCTCTTCTCGGCGACCCTGCCGCCGCGGATCGCGGCGATCGCCGAGCGGCACCTCAAGGACCCCGAGCGGATCCTGATCCCTCGCGCCGTCGAGCCCGAGGGCACCGCGCCGAAAGTCCGCCAGGTCGCCTATGTCGTCCCGCGGGCCCACAAGATCACCGCCCTCGGCCGCGTGCTCGACCTCGAGAGCCCGACGCTCGCGATCGTCTTCTGCCGGACCCGCATCGAGGTCGACGAGCTCGCCGAGCGGCTCGTCGGCCGCGGCTACCGAGTCGAGGCCCTGCACGGCGGCCTCACGCAGGCGGCCCGCGACCGCGTGATGAAGCTCGCCCGCGGCGGCCTCGTCGACCTTGTCGTCGCGACCGACGTCGCGGCCCGCGGGCTCGACATCGAGCACCTGAGCCATGTCGTCAACTTCGACGTTCCCTCGTCACCCGAGGCGTACGTCCACCGCATCGGCCGCACCGGCCGCGCCGGCCGCGAGGGCGTCGCGATCACGCTGGCCGAGCCGCGCGAGCACCGGCTCGTGCGGAACATCGAGCACTTCACGCGGCGGAAGATCTCGATCGAGACCGTGCCGACGCCCTTCGACGTGAAGGCCCGGCGACTGGACCTGACCCGCGTCGCGGTCCGCGAGGCGATCATCGCGGGGCAGGCCGACGGCGGGCTCGAGAGCTTCCGCACCGTCGTCGAGTCGCTCGCCGGCGAGCACGACCTGATGGATGTCGCCGCGGCCGCGATCCGGCTCGCCCACGAGCTGAACGAGGGCGGCGGCGGTGAGGACGACCAGGTGCACATCCCCGCGTACGAGAGCCGGGCCCGGCCGGGGTACGCGGCCGACGGGCCGCCGCCGGGGGCATGGCCGGGAGCGAAGCCGGGACCGAAGGGCGGGGGCGGGAAGCGAGCGCCCGGCATGGCCCCGAACGTCCCGATGGTCCGCATCTACATCGCCGCGGGCCGCCTCGCGGGGCTGCGCCCGGCCGACCTCGTCGGGGCGATCGCCAACGAGGCGAAGATCAATCCCCGCGGCATCGGCGACATCGAGATCGCCGACGGATTCTCGCTCGTCGAGCTGCCGGCGCCCGATGTCGAGCGGGTGATCCGGGCCCTTCGCGGGGCGACGCTCCGCGGCCGCAAGGTCACGGTGCGCCGCGACGACGGGCGGCGGCGGTCCGCGCCG
Source organism: Phycisphaerales bacterium (assembly GCA_044356865.1). GTDB lineage: Bacteria > Planctomycetota > Phycisphaerae > Phycisphaerales > SM1A02 > JBEIUL01. The sequence goes on from JBIKVN010000017.1 coordinate 8,170, forward strand.
CCAGGCTGAACGTGCGGAAGGCTTCCGCAGCAGCGCGACGCGAAGCGGCGGGCGATCGCCTCGTGCGGCGTGACGCGCGAAGGTCCGATCCCTACGGTCGTTCGCCATGCGCGAACTTCACACCGACATCCTCTTCCACGCCCTGCACGCCTCCGTCGCGGTCGCGGCCTTCGCCCCGTCCGCATTCGCCCACTACTCGACAGATCCCGCGACACCGATGGCGCTTCGCTCGACGCCCTTCGACGACACGCAACCGAAGATCGCGATCGCCGACGAGGGCCGCCAGCTCATCGGGTACTTTTCCGGTCCTGGCTACGACGTCTGGCTCGACTGCCTCGACCCGACGGGGACTTCGATCTGGGGGGCGCCGGTGCTCGTCGAGGATCGCGACCTGATCTCGACGGTCGACTGGAGCCTCGCAAGCGATGTCGAGGGGAACGCCTACCTGACCTACAACGTCTCCGCGAACGGGGGAGGCGAGCAGGTCCAGAAGGTCACGAAGGTCGACGAGAACGGCCTCGTCGTGTGGTCGCAGACGTTCGGCCAGGGTCCGGCGGGCACGCTCGGGAACGGCCGCGTGATCGTCACGGGCGACGGCTATGTCTGGGCCGCGACCGCGGTCGACGACGCCACCGCGGTGCAGCGGTTCGAGCCCGACCACGGCACGCCGTCATTCCTGTTCGAGCTGCTGGTCGAGGAGAAGGGGTACTCGCAGATGTGTGCCGGGCTTCAGCCGGCCTCGGACGGCGCGGTGTTCCTCTCGACGGTGCGTTCGGAGTCGCCCGACGGCGAACGCGTCCTGCACGCCCACCGCATCGAGCCCGGCGGCAGCCGCCCGTGGGGCACCGAGGGCGTCGCGGTCTTCGGCAAGGGCAGCCTGCAGTACGGCCACTTCCCCGACTTCCTGCCCGACGGCGAGGGCGGGGCGTACTTCACGTGGTACACCGTCGAGCCGCTGAACGCCCGGGCCCAGAGGATGGATGCCGAGGGTGCGATGCTCTGGGGCATGGACGGCGTCGCGGTCTCGATGAACCCCGTGCATGACTTCGGAGGCACGATCGCGGCGGTGCATCGCACCGAGCCGCAGCCGATTCTCCGCGAGGACGGGCGGCTCGTCATCTTCTTCAACGCCTACTCGGAACCGATCGAGGGCATCGTCTGGTTCGGCATCGGCGCCCAGTGCCTCGGCGCCGACGGCACGCGGCAATGGGGCGTCGACGGCACGATGGTCGACGAGTACGCCCCGTTCGAGAAGGGCGTGGTGTATGACCGCGAGGTCGGGGCGCCGCTGCGGTTCGGCTCTTCCGTCGGCATCTCGTGGGTGAACTTCTCGTCGCCGTCGCTGTCGGTCGCGTGGGCCGCGCACCTGGATCTCGACGGCTCGTTCGTGTGGAAGGTCGCCTTCGCGACCGATGCGACCTCGAAGTCGCGGCTGGTCGCCTCACCGGCCGACACCTACGGCACGGTCCTCGCGTGGCAGGGGGACCACGACCTCTTCGCCGGCCGCATCGCCGACGACGGGACGATCGGCCCGCCGACGCTGCTGATCGGCGACCTCAACCACGACGGCGAGGTGAACGCGGCCGACCTCACCCTCTTCCTCGGCGACTGGGGCGGCACCGGCGAGGCCGATTTCAACCACGACGGCGTCGTCGACGCGGTCGACCTCGCGAATCTCCTGGCCAACTGGACCTTCTGAGAGGGAGTGAAGGGACGTCCGACGCCCCGGGCGGGATCCCGGGGCGTCGGCGCGCGCGAGGGGCGTGGGCCCGCCTTCCGAGCCCAACCCGCGGACGGCTTCGGCGTTCCTCCGGGGCGGTCGCGGACCGCCCACCCCAGTGACCGGCACGGCGTGCGACGCGCGGGGCGGCCCCTGACTTCACTTTGGGGGCGTCGTTCCGCGACCGACGCGGAACGAGTAGGGCGTTCATGACGCGTCCAACCCGCGAACGGCGTGGGCGTTCCTCATGGCCGGCCTGCGGCCGACGCCTGACGAACGAAGCGTTCATCCCGCGCCCAACTCGCGAACGACTTCAGCGCCCGCCCGGTCTCCGCCCTCTTACGCAACCGACCTCACTCCTTCGCCCGCTCGATCCCGACCGGGATCACGATCTCGCCGCCGGTCCAAGGGCGGACCAGATCCGGGTCGGACCGTTCGGCGACCTCGACCGACGGGCGGAACACCAGTTCGTGGCGTCCGGGCACGATGCCGGGGCAGGCGGCGCCCGTGTTCCACGAGTACCCGGTGTCGGCCACGAGGGCGAACGAGCCGATGGGCCATTCCCGCCCGCCGCCTTCGGGTCGCAGGAAGATCTCGAACGCAAGATCGGGAATCGGATCGACGCGGGAGCGGACCGGCACGCCGAGCACGAGGTCGAGCCACGGATCCGGGCCACGGTCGGCGCGAAGCGAAACACTGCGGACTTCGATCGACTGCCGGATCGAGTCGGCTTTTGCCGGATCCGGATCGGTCTCGAGGATCGGCGTGCCGTCGGCGATGAACTCGAGGTCGATCGAAGCGCTCCGCTCGAACGAGCCGAGGACCGCATCGTCTTCGAACGAATCGGTCCGCAGCGGGTCCAGGACTTCGACGCGGAACGAGAACGCGGCCGCGCCCCGGCCCGGGGCGGGCGGCGCGGCGAGGCGGTACGAGCTGCTCCCGCGTCCGATCGCGTCGACGGTAAGGCCCGAACAGCTTCGGACCTTCGGGTCCGAAAGCAGACCGTCACCCCATCGGACCGTCGGGTTGTGGATGCGGATCCGTACGCCGGCGAATCGGCCGTCCCCGGACAGGAAGACCGGCCCGCGATGCTCGATCTTGAGGGTCCACTCTTGGTCCGCGCGGTTTCGTTCCCGCGCCGACGGCGTGATCAGCAGATGCCGATCGACGAACCGCACCCAGTCGGCGTCGGTCACCTGGCCGTCGGCCCGCGCCGCCTGCACGAGCGATCCGGTCGCGACGGTCCACGCCGCCTTCGGGTCGTCGAGCCGCCCGAGCAACCCGTCCTTGACCCAGACGAGCGTCGATCGATCCAGTTCCCCCGTGGAGTGCCGCACGACCAGCTCGGTCGCGGCCCGGTCCATCGTCTCGGCGTCGGCCGACCGCACCATCCACCCGAGGATCGAGCTTGGCAGCGACGCGTAGAGATTGAACGGCGTCGATCGCGTCGTTACGAGGTACGCCACGACACCGATCGCGACGGCCAGCAGCGCCGCCCCGGCACGGATCGCCCCGACCCGCCGACGCCGCGTCGGCCGCACCGCCCCGGCCGCGGCGAGGTCGGCACCGCATTCGGGACAGCGGCCGGTCGGCTCGTTCGCCGCGGCGGGATAGCGGCACCGCCGGCACTCGAAGATCCCCGGCTGGATCCGGCCGCGCAGCCCCCACGCGAGGGTGACCGCGCCGGCGGCGAGCATCGCGATGGCGACGAGGACGATGGGGGCGGAAAGCATGGTCAGGGGAACCGCGAGTCGGCGCCACGAGTCCGACCGCCTGCGACGCCGCGAAGCCTACCGCCACCCGCCGCTATCTTCCTCCCGTGCGCGTCGCCCTTTTCACCACCTGCCTCGCCGAGGCCCTCGCCCCGCGGGCGCTGAAGGCGACGGTGCTGGTGCTGGAACGGTGCGGCGTGCGGCCCGAGGTGCCCGCCACCCAGACCTGCTGCGGGCAGCCGATGCTGTCGAACGGGCTGCCGCACGGGGCCGAACCGCTCGCCCGGCGGATGATCGCGATCTTCGCGGGCTTCGACGCGGTGGTGACGCCGTCGGGCTCGTGCTGCTCGGTGGTGCGCGAGCGGTTTCCGGGGCTCTTCCCGGCCGGCTCGACCGATCTCGCCGCGGCGGAATGCCTCGCCGCCCGGACGTTCGAGCTCATCGAGTTCCTCGAGGTCCGCCTCGGCATCGATCCCGCGACGCTCGGCGGCTCGGGCCGCGAGCCGATCACCTGCCACGACGCCTGCCACCTGCGAGGGCTCCATCGGCTCGGCTGCACGGGGCCGTTTCTCTCGCGCGCCGGCTGCGGCGAGGTGCGCGACCTGCCCGACGCCGCGCAGTGCTGCGGCTTCGGCGGCATGTTCGCGACGCAGTTTCCCGAGGTGTCGAGCGCCCTCGGCGACGAGAAGCTCGGGCACGTGCGTTCGACCGGCGCCGCGACGCTCGTCGCGAGTGACACCGGTTGCGCCGCCCACCTCGCGGGCCTCGCCCATCGCCAGGGCGTCGCCCTTCGCGTGATCTCGCCCGCCGAGGCCCTCGCCGAGTCGCTCGGCCTGCTGGAGCGCGACGCGTGAACGAGCTCATCGCGCCGGAGCTTCCCTACGACATGAAACCGCGGGCCCGGGCCGCGGTGCGGGACCTTCACCTGCAGCAGTTCGTCGGCCGGGCCACGCACCTGAAGGATGGCCAGCGCGAGGGCATCTTCGGCCGCGACTTCGGCGACGACTACGACGCCCTGCGGGAGGTCGCGAAGCGCACCAAGCAGCACGCCCTCGACCACCTCGACGACCTGCTCGGGCGGTTCATCGCGAACGCCGAGCGGCAGGGCACCGTCGTCCACGCCGCCGAGACGGCCAGCGACGCCCTCGCCATCGCCCTCGCGATCGCCCGCCGCCACGGGGCCCGCTCGTGCGTCAAGAGCAAGTCGATGGTCACCGAGGAGATCGGACTGCTCGACGCGTTCACGCGGGCGGGCATCGAGACGCTCGAGACGGATCTCGGCGAGTTCATCCTGCAGATCGACGGCGACGCCCCGTCGCACATCGTCACGCCGATGATCCACAAGGATCGCGCCGCGACCGCCCGCAGCTTCGTCCGCGAGCTCGGGGCCCGCTACACCGAGGATCCGACCGAGCTCACGATGATCGCCCGGGCCCACATGCGGGGGCTCTACCGGAAGGCCGACCTCGGCGTCTCGGGGGCGAACTTCCTGCTCGCCGACGAGGGGGCCGCGGTCATCTGCACGAACGAGGGGAACTTCGACCTCTCGGTCGGCGGGCCGCCGGTGCACCTCGTGTTCGTCGGCATCGAGAAGCTCATCCGCGGGGCCCGCGACCTCGCCCCGTTCCTGAAGCTCCTCGCCCGCAGCGGCACGGCCCAGCCGTTGACCGTCTACACCTCGTTCGTCCGCGGGCCGCGCCGCCCCGGCGAGGCGAACGGGCCGCGCGAAGTGCACGTGATCCTCGTCGACGCGGGCCGGGTCGGCACGCTCGCGAGCCCGAAGCGGGATCTCTTGCGCTGCATCCGTTGCGGGGCGTGCCTCAACGCGTGCCCGGTCTACCGGAAGGTCGGCGGGCATGCGTACGGCTCGGTCTATTCGGGGCCGATCGGGGCGGTGCTGACACCGGAACTCGATCGCGCGAAGGCCGGCGGGGGCCCCGCGAACTATCCCGACCTGCCTCGGGCGAGTTCGCTCTGCGGGGCATGCCTCGAGGCGTGCCCGGTGAAGATCGACATCCCGCGGTTCCTGCTCGAGGCGCGGGCCGAGTTGCGGCGGCGCGAGCTTTCGCCCGCGAGCGAGTCGGCGACGCTTCGACTCTGGCGCTGGCTCGCCGAGCGGCCGCGGCTCTTTCGGCTTGCGATCGGGGCGGCAAGGCTCCACGCAAGAATGTTGGGCGAGCAGGACGGCGATCGGGCGTGGCTGCGGAAGGCCCCGGGACCCGCCGCTGGCTGGACCGCGACCCGCGACCTCGGCGTCGCGACCGGCGAGGGCTTCCGCGAGTGGTTCGCGCGGCGGGAGGACTCGCGATGACGGGCGAGGCCGAACTGTCGGCGGCCGTCACTCGGCTGCTGTCGCGGGTCCGCGATGCGGTGCGGGCCCAGCCGGTGAGCGAGCCCGAGGTTCCGTCGCACGCGGTGGTGCGGCGGATCGCAGCCGATGCGGGCGGGCTGGCGTCGATGTTCGCGGAACGCGCCGCCGCGGTCGGTATGAAGGTGGTGCGGACTGATGAGGCCGGTCTCGACGTGACGCTGGCCGCAACGATTGCGGGCCGCGGCCCGACCGTGGTCGCCGTCGCCGATGCCTCGCTCGCGGCCCGAGCTTCCGCCGCGGTCCAGGCGGCCGAGGGGGCGAGCCTCCGCCCGAGCGACGACGGCGACGCCCTCTTTGAGGCCGCGGTCGGCGTGACCGACGTCGACGCCGCCATCGCCGAGAGCGGGTCGCTCGTGGTCTCGACGAACGGCCGCATCCGCAACGCGTGGATCACGCCGCCGGTGCACGTCGCGATCGTGCGCGAGAGCCAGCTGCTGCCCGACCTCGTCGACCTGTTCGCGCTTCGCCCCGACTGCCTCGACGCCGCCTCGACCACGATCATCACCGGCCCCTCGAAGACCGCCGACATCGAGGGCGTGCTCGTCACCGGCGTGCACGGGCCGGGCGAGGTGATCGTGGTGCTGGTCGACGGGTGAGGACTCGCGATTTCTCCGGACGGTCCTGCCGCCCGACCTTCCTTCCGGATTCGAAAATCACCCATGGATCGTTGTCTCGCGGGCAAGTCGCCCCCATACTTCGGGTTCCGGGAAACCGACATGCCGAACCCGACACCGATCCTGTTCGCGATGGTCGCCGCCGTGGCGACCGCGACGCCCGCGCACCCCGCACCCCCGACCTGCCGCGTCGAGCCGCTCGGCCTCGGCCTGACCGGTTTCGCGATGAACGAGCGGGGCGATGTCGTCGGACGGCGGCTCGATCTCGTGCAGGTCGGCCACGCCTTCGTGATCCGGGCCGGCGGCACGGTGATCGAGAACCTTCCGGTGCCCGCGCCGTGGATCGGTTCCGACGCCTACGCGATCAGCGACACCGGCGTGATCGTCGGCGCGGTCAGCTCGGCTTCGATCGCCTCGATCGGCTCGCGGGCCGCCGCGTGGCATCCGGCGAAGGGCGGCTGGCGATTCGTGCTGCTCGGGGCGTTGCCGGGCGACACCCACAGCGCGGCCTTCGGCGTGAACGACGTCGGGGACATCGTCGGCGGATCGGGCGGGCTGGGACTCGGGTCGTATCCGCGTGCGGCCCGCTTCACGCCGGCGGGACCGGTCCAGCTCGTCGGCATCGGCACGCCCGCCGACGTGAACGACGCGCGGCAGGTCGTCGCGAGCAACCAGATCCTCGATCTCGACACGATGGTGATCACGACCGTGCCGCTGCCGCCCGGTAATTGGCAGGGCGTGAATTCGGTCGACCTCAACGAGACCGGCGGGATCTGCGGCCACATCCTCGGCTTCTCGGGATGCAGCACGTTCCCGGTGCGCTGGATGCCCACCGGCGGCTGGACCTTCGTCGGCGGCTGCGCGACGACCACGTCAGCCACGAGCCTGAACGACCGCGGCGACACGCTGCACTTCGTGCTCAGCGGCGGCGTCGCAGCGAATCTCGTGCCCGAGGGCAACGTCGCGATCGAGTCGATGATCGACCCGTCGCAGGGCGCGTGGTCGGTCGCGGGCGTCGGCACGATCAACAACGCGCGGCAGATGCTGGTCTCGGCCCGGCCGCCGGGCAGCGCCGTCGCGCAGCTCGTCCGATTGACGCCGATCCTCGGCCCCGACCTCGATGGCGACGGCGCGGTGGGGGCGCCGGACCTCGCGAGGTTGCTGGCCGCGTGGGACACGGCGGCCGGTGATGTCGATGGTGACGGACTGACGGGTCCGTCCGACCTCGCCGCGCTGCTGGCGGCGTGGACGGGGTGAGCGTCAGGGCTTTCCCGACAGGAATTCGATCACCTGCTCGGCGTTCCGCAGGCCGGCGAGGCGTCGCGGCGGCTGGCCGGGCGTCAGCAGGTAGGTCGCGGGGATCGCGGGATCGCCGAGGAACTGCTTGGCGGCCTCGCCGTCGCGATCGACCTCGACGTGGACGCCGATCACGCGGCCTTCCGCGAGAAACTCGACGAGGCGAGGGTCGTTCAGCGTCGAGAGCTTGAACTGCTGGCAGACCGCGCACCGGTCGGCGGTGGTGAACGCCGCGACGGGAACGCCGGTCGCTTGCGAGCGGGCGACGGCGTCCGCGAGCGACGGCGCGTCGCGGAGCGGCGCGGGCAGCGGGACGACTTCCTCCGAAACGATGAGGCCGGTGGCCGGATCCCAGCGGTGCTTCACGGTGAGGCGATCGAGGATCGCGGGCGGCGTTCGTGTCGCAGTCTGCGTCGGGGTGGCGGGCGGGGCCGGCGGCGACGAGCAGGCGGAGAGCGCGGCGACGGCGAGGAGGAGCGTGCGGTTCATCGGAGACCTCGGGTTCGGGACGCCACGGTAGGCCGGCCAGGCGGTCGAGCGTCGGCCTTCGTCATTCGATCGCCCCGCCGTAGAACCATCGCCCGAGCCCGACGGTGAAGACCGAGATGCCGTAGAGCGAGTGCTCGAGCCACGAAAGCGGCGTCGAGCGGTGGCGCGTGAAGGCGGCCATCAGGACGAGTCCGCCGGCGAGCGTCAGGGCGGGGGCGATCGCGTTGCGGAAGAGCACGTGGGCGAAGCCGAAGGCGAGTCCGCCGGCGAGGATAAGGGTCGCGCGGCGGGTGAAGAGGGGTGCGTAGCGATGGACGAGAAGCGTGCGGTAGAGCACGGTCTGCGGGGCGACTGAGAGGATCGGGTAGAGGGCGACGACGGCGAGCCAGAGGCCCGGGCGTTCCCGCGGGAACTCGAAGAGCCGCACCGGCACCTCGGAGAGGATCCGCGTGCCGTCGGGCAGCGTGTTCGAGGCGGGAAACGGCGGCGAGAGGAGGGCGACGGCGATGAGGGCGAGGAAGACCGCGGCGGCGCGGACGAGGACGCCGGGCAGGCCGGATCGGAAGCCGCCTAAGTTGATGAGCGTCCGGCGATCGAAGCGGCGGTCGAGGAGCAGGGCCGCGAGGCCGATCGCCGCCGCGATCCAGAGCACCGGTATGGGCTGGATGCGGATCGGCCCCCACGCGAGCAGGGCGGGGAAGGCGAACCAGAGGAGGGCGAACTCGGCGGCGCGGGGCGCGAGGCGAGGCGCGGGGGCATCGGCGGGCGGGTCGCCCATCGGGTTCATGCCACGAGGGGTCATGTCCCGAAGAGCACGATCGCCCCGATGCAGGCGATGAAGTACGGCACGAGGCTCGCCGCCCCGGCGTAGTCCTTCGCCATCCGCTGCCCGAAGAAGAGCATCACGATGTTCAGGGCGGCGAGTTGGGCGCCCCAGGTCGCGACGGTGGCGGGCTTGCCGGTCGCGAGGAGCACGGCGCCGATCGCGCAGGCGGCACCCGCCGCGGTCTCGGTGAGCGTGATGACCGCCAGCATCGGGGCCACGGTCTGGCCGCGGAGGGGCGACTTCGCGAAATGCCCCTGCAGCCAGCCGAGGTTGCCCTTGAAGTCAAAGACCTTGTCGAGGCCCGACTGGAGGAAGAGGATCGCGAGCAGGGCCGCGGTCAGGATCTTGGCCGAGGTGAGCGGGTCGAGCAGGGTTTCGAGCATGGGGGCCTCGCGGTGGATGCTAGCGGAGGCGGTGCGGATGGTGCGGGCTCGTGCCGCGGAGTGGGCCTCGCAAGACCCCCAGCCGAAGTCTCGGCGGCGGGTCGGGGTCTCGGCGCCCTCGCCACGGTCGGGACAGAGATCCGGCCAGAGATCTGGCCTGTCCAATGGAAAGCGTTGGCCTGTCCAATCGTCCGTCCCACTCGCGAATCCACGTGTGCCTGTCCAAGAATCCACGTGTGCCTGTCCAATTCCGCCGGCCTTTCCCCATTCGCGCGAGCGGGCTTCCGGCGCGGGAAATCCGCCGGATGATCGGGGCTTTGGCTCGAAGTCCAGGACTTCGGCCCGTGCCACCGTCCGTTGCCTCAGTGCGAGCGACGGATGCGGTCTCCAATCTCCGACCGCGTGAGCGTCCGCTGCACGGCGGTGGCGAGCGATTCGGCGTCGGCCGGGATGTCCAGCACGGTCCTCAAAGACCGGTGTTCGCCGAGGAAGCTGAGGAACAGGATCGAGGTGTCGGTCGCCATTCGCCCGGCCAGGTCGTCGAGGAACCACCGCCAATCCTCGGGCGGCCATGTCTCGCCGGTCTTGCCGTCGTAGTTGAAGTAGAGCGAGCGGGCGAAGATGGCATCGAAGCCAAACAGCTCGGCCGGCGCGGGCTTCCGGGCCTCGACCGCCCAGCGGAGCCGTCGTACCCCGTACGCTTCGCAGAAGTCGCCGTACAGCGAACGGCCGCTCGGATCGCCACGCTTCCAGGTCATGCTTTCGTCGGCGGGCACCTCGGTGGCCGTGACGTGGTGTCCGAGCCGCTCGAGCGAGAACGGGAGGTAGCCCGTGCCGGTGCCGATGTCGAGGATCCGGAGTCCGGAGACCAGGTCGAGGTTCGCGTGAACGATGTCCTTGTAACCCGTGGCGAGGGCGTGCTCGAAGTCGACGTAATGCGGCTTGTGCCGCCCGAAAGGACGCTCGGCGTGGTAGGCGGCGATCTCGACGAGGCGGTCACGGGGCAGGTGGGGCTCGACGCGCTCCCGCACCGCCGCCACGCGTCGTCGGAACGGGCTGGTCTTCAAGGCGTACTCCATGATGGTCCGCCTGGGGGCGGTGCGGACGCTGTCGACCGGGCAGATCGGGCGGTGCCGAGCGCAAGATATGTCCGGGGAGGTGAATCGCGAACTTGGCCTGTCCGATCGCTGGTGCCTGTCCAACATCGCCGGCCGCTTCTCGATCCGCCGGGGAAACTTCCAGCGCGGGAAATCCGTGAGGGGGTCGGGGGTTTGGCGGGAAGGCGAGGACGTTGGCCTGTCCAATCACCCTGACCCGGCCCGTTCCGCCGGTCACACCTCCCGCCGGGCATCGCGCCTCACGTCCCGCCCCAGACCTTCGCCATCAGGGCGTGCGCCTCGGGCTCCTGCGTCGCGAGCTGGCCGCGGTTGAACGGGGCGAAATCGTTCACGCCGAAGTACGCCTCGGTCATCTCGGCGAAGAACTCCATCTGGTCGGTCCTCCCGTAGTGCTCGACCGAAGCTTGTTGCCTGTCCAATCGACGCTGTCCAATCGACGCTTGCCTTTCTTCCAAGGTCCCCGCGAAGTTCCAGCGCTGGACATCCGCCGTCGGTCCGGCGGATCCTCTTCCCAGAATCACCGCCCTGGCCTGTCCGAACGCCACCAGCCGGTTTGGCCTGTCCACCAGCCGGTTTGGCCTGTCCAGAGGTCTTCCGAACCCTCCGGCCGCTGGCCGTCGCGGGTAGCCTGACCCGCCCGTCCCGTGGAGTCCCTCATGCGTTTCCCGTTCCTCGCGTTCCTTCTCGTCCTGGTCGCGCCCGCGACCGTCTCGGTCGCCGCGCCGCGACCCTCCGGCGATCCCGGGGTCATTCGCGTCGAGGCCCTCCTCGAAACCCACCTCGACGACGCGAAGGCCCGCACGCTCGAGGCGTGCGCTGCCCGCGGCCTCGAGCTTCCCGCCGGCTTCCTCGCGTGGATCGATGCCGATCCGGTCCGCCGCGCCACGGTCTGGGGCTGCCGCGCCGATCCGCTGCCCGTCCTCCTCGGCCTCCGCTCCCTCGAGATCGACCTCGGCGAGAAGACCGTGCGCGAGGACTACCCCCAGCTCGCCCTCGCCTTCGCGATCGAGGGCTCGTTCGTCGGCCCCCGTTCCGTAGCCCCCGGCTGGAACGACGGCGACCCGTCGCCCCTCGGCGACGCGTTGCCCGACATCTCGCCGCGCCCGCCGCTCGAACTCGTGATTTCCGGCGATCCGCGGGTGCCGGTCGACGTGAACGATCCCGCGCGGCCGCTCGACCGGAATGACCGCATCATCGCCTTCCTCGAGAGTCATCCCGAGATCGAGGTCGAGATCGAGGTGATGGAACCCGCGCCCCTCGAGTACGACGAGCGGGGCATCGCGAAACCGAGGGGCGGACCGGTCCGCGCGACCCGCACCGAGCGGCGTCGCCCGTACGCCGCCGACGTGATCGCCTCGGCGTCGCTGCAGAAGGAGTTCAACGCGTACCTGGCCGCGCACGGCCACCCCGAGGTCTCGATCGACTGCGGCGACCGCGTCGTGCACTGGCGCTCGACCGAAGCGGTCGACGATCGCGACCTCCGCGCCCGCATCAAGGCCGCCCACGACCTCTTCCACGACGCATATCGCGCGAAGGGCCGCATGCCCGCCGGGCGCGACCGCCCGCCGACCCCGTCCGAGTCGATGGCGTGGTTCATCCGGAACGATCGCCATGAATTCCCCGCTGACATCCGCGCCGACCGCGGGTGGCCGCGCTTCCCGCTCGACGCCCCGTGGCCGGTGCTGCTGATGCTCGTCGCCGACGCCCAGCCGCTCCGCGAGCGCGAGGAGGTCTGGCGCCGCTTCGCCGACGCCGGCGAGTTCCGCACCTACGGCGAGTACATCGGCGGCATCGCCCAGCAGTTCGACATGCAGTCGGCGCGGCGGCTCTCGCCGTTTCCCTTCAGCTACGGCTCGATCCAGATGATGTGGAAGGACGGCGGCGTCTGCGGCACGATGGGGAACATCGGGGCCCGGACCTACCGGATCTGCGGCATCCCCGCGTCGACCGCGGGGCAGCCGGGGCACTGTGCGGTGGTGCTCATGGAACGCGACGCCGCGACCGGCGAGTTTTCCTGCCGCGGCGACCAGTACGCGACCGGCGGCGACGAGGTCACGAGCGTGCACGCCGCCTGGAACCTCGACGAGCGGGGGGATCGGCGGCCGATGGTCTTCCACCAGTCGGTCGCGTGGGGGGTGAACCGCGGCCTCGCGTCGTACGTCGAGACCCTCGCGATGGCCCGGGCCTTCGCGGCGCTGCCGCCCGAGGCGCGGGCCGCGGAATGCACGGTCTTCGTCGAGGCGACGCTCACGCTGAATCCGTTCGCGATCACCGCGCTCGAGTCCGCGATCGACGCCGCCCCCGACGCCGCTACGCTTCGGACCGTCGCCGCGCGATTCGAGGCCGCGATCGCCGCCCTCGACCGGCCCGAGCGGTTCGCGCTTCTCGTGAAGACCGTGCGCGAGTCGATCGACGCCCGCCTCGCGAAGATGCCGGCGTGAGTCGGCGATCTCGCCGTTAGCATTCGGAAATGCCCACGAAGGTCCGCTTCGGCCTCCTCCTCGCCCTGCTCGCGATCGCGCCCGCACCGACGGTCGCCCTCGCCGCCGATCCGCCGCCCGCGGCCACGCCCGAACTCGCCCGCTGGGCCGAGACCCGCGACGCCCGCATGGCGTGGTGGCGCGAGGCCCGCTTCGGGATGTTCATCCACTGGGGCCTCTACTCGCCCGCGGGCGGCTTCTGGAACGGCAAGCTCTACGAGCAGCATTACGCCGAGTGGATCCAGCACTGGGCCGCGGTGCCCTGCGCCGAGTACGCGCGGCAGATGAAGCCGCTGTTCGTGCCCGCCCCGGGCTTCGCCGACGCCTGGGCCGACCTCGCCCGCGACGCCGGCATGCGGTACGCGGTCCTGACCTCGAAACACCACGACGGCTTCACGCTCTTCAACTCGAAGGCCCCGTATTCGCGCGGGAACCCGATCACCGGCGGCACCAACATCTCGCCGCCCGGCCGCGACCTCGCTCGCGAGTTCGCCGACTCGATGCGCTCGCGCGGACTCCGTGCCGGCTTCTACTACTCGCTTCTCGACTGGCAGCATCCTGATGCCTACGAGATGGCCCTGCCCGCGTATCCGCGCGTGCCGGGGCCGCGTGATCACGCGAAGTACATCGACTATGTGCGCACGCATGTCGACGAGCTGCTGTCGGGCTACGGCCCGCTCTCGACGATCTGGTTCGACTACTCCGACGGCACCCGCAACGGCGAGGCGTGGGGGGCGACGCGGCTCCTCGAGGACCTGCGCACGACGCAGCCCGCGATCGTCGTGAACAACCGGCTCTACGAGGGCCTGGAAAACAAGAACGGCGACTACGGCACGCCGGAGAAGTACGTCCCGCCGACCGGCCTGCCCGGCATGGACTGGGAGGTGAACCACACGCTGAACGAGAGCTACGGCTTCAGCGCCCACGACGCGAACTGGAAGGACACCGCGACGGTCGTGCGGCTGCTCTCGGACATCGTCTCGAAGGGCGGGAACCTCCTCCTCAACATCGGCCCCGACGCGAAGGGCCGCGTGCCCGAGCCGGCGGCGGCGGCGCTGCGCGGCGTGGGGGCGTGGTTGAAGGTGAACGGCGAGGCGATCTACGGCACGACCGCCAGCCCGTTCCAGCGGCTCGCGTGGGGACGGGCGACGCGGAAGCCGGGCGTGCTGTACCTGCACGTGTGGGAGTGGCCGACCGACGGGCGGCTGGTCGTCCCGATGCAGGGCCAGGTCCGTTCGGCTCGGCTGCTCGGCCATGACCGCGACGCAGCGCTCGCCGCGGCGCCGAGCGAAGCGGAAGGCGGCCGCCTCGTGGTCGAGGTTCCCTCGTCTCCGGTCGATCCGGCCTGCTCGATCGTCTGCCTCGAACTCGACGGCGATCCGCTCCCGATGCCCTTCCTCATCTTCCCCTCGCCCGACGGTCGCCTCACGCTCGTTCCCCACGACGCGACGCTCGACGGGCCCTCGATCCGCATCGAGCGGGTCGGCGTCATCGGCGACGTCACCCACAACATCGGCTACTGGCTCGACCCGGCGGCGACCGCGACCTGGCCGGTCGGGATCGGTGCGGCACAGGGCGGGAACTATCGCGTCGAGGCCGAGCTCGCCTGCGCCGACGCCGCGGCCGGTTCCCGCATGTCGTTCGAGTTCGAGGGCGAGTTCGAGGGCGGCCGCGGAACCCTCGAGTTCACGGTCCCCGCGACCGGCGGGTGGCAGTCCTACCGCCGGGTCGGCCTTGGCCAGGTCGAACTCCCGATGGGCTCGCACCGGGCGATCCTTCGGGCGCTGTCGAAGCCGGGCGAGGCGGTCGTCAACGTGCGGTCGCTCACGCTCCGGAAGCCGTGAGTTGGAAGCCGCTCAGGTCTCGATCCCGCGCGAAAGGACCTCGACGTCCCCGAGGACGACATCACGGGCGCTCAAGCACCTGAATACGTCCGGGAATCGGGTAAGCACGGCCGACCTCCGCGATCTGGGGATTCAGGGCGAGCATGGCATCGGACCACTCGATGAGCATCCGAAGACG
This sequence comes from Phycisphaerales bacterium, assembly GCA_044356865.1. Classification (GTDB taxonomy): domain Bacteria; phylum Planctomycetota; class Phycisphaerae; order Phycisphaerales; family SM1A02; genus JBEIUL01. The sequence continues at coordinate 23,201 of JBIKVN010000017.1, forward strand.
CTCTTCGGGCGAGAACTGCGAAAACCAGCGGGCCTTCGCGAGAAGTTCCTCGTCGTCGCGGTCGTGGCTGATGCCGATGCGGGACACTTCGCGAAGCATGCGGCCGAACCGCCCGTGGGACCCGGCA
>JBIKVN010000175.1:0-7074 GCA_044356865.1 Phycisphaerales bacterium
GTGCCGCACCAGGCGCATGGAGTGCCGGCCCGCGGCCGGCATTGATGAACGCGGGAGCCGTTCGGTGGTAGCGTGGCGGACGGACGCCGTCCCCGTCCCGCGTCGGCCGCAGGCCGACGATCCATGCGCGTCGTTTCGCTGCCGGCGATGGGCGATGCGCGTCGCCCCGGCTTGCAGATCACCATCCGCTTGGTGATTTGCAAGACATCCTGCCCCGCCTCACCGCGTCTCGACGAGCTCGAGCGACCGCGTTCCGTCCTCGCGCACCAGTTCGCGGGCCAGCCCCAGCTGCACCAGATGCCGCTTCGGACCGTGGGGCTCCTTGGCCGCCTCCGCGAGCCGCCGCTTCGCCCCGGGGTTCGCGTAGGCGTTGAACACCATCGCCTTCACCGTGCCCCACAGCCCGCCGAAACTCGTGAAGGTGTGGTCGACCGCGCTCGGCTCGTAGCCGCAGTGCACCATGCAATTCTGGCACTTCGGGTTCCCGCTCGCCCGGCCGTAGCGCTCCCACTCCGTGCCTTCCATGAGCTCGCGGAAGGAATCGACGTAGCCCTCCTGCAGCAGGTAGCAGGGCTTCTGCCAGCCGAACAGGTTGAAGGTCGGGTTGCCCCACGGCGTGCACTCGTAGTCGCGCTTCCCCATGAGGAACTCGAGGAAGAGCGGCGACTGGTTGAAGACCCACTTGCGGCGGCCTTCGCGGCGACCCTCATGACGGTTCGACAGGATCATCTCGAACAGCTCGTGGGTCCGCTGCCGCTTCAGGAAGTTCACCTGGTCCGGCGCCTTGTCGTAGGCGTAGCCCGGGCTCACCATCATGCCCTCGACGCCGAGGTCCATCATCTCGTCGAAGAAGGCCCGCACCGAGTTCGGGTCGGCCCCGTCGAAGAGCGTGGTGTTCGTCGTCACGCGGAAGCCCCGCTCGACCGCGAGCCGGATGCCGGCGATCGCCTTCGCATAGGTGCCCTCGCGGCACACCGCGAAGTCGTGGTGCTCCTCCTCCCCGTCCATGTGGACCGAGAAGGTGAGGTACTTGCTCGGCGTGAAGAGCCCCTCCTCGAGCTTCTCCTTCAGCAGGAGGGCGTTCGTGCAGAGGTAGATGTACTTCTTCCGGGCCACCAGCTCGCGGACGAGCCGGGCGATGTCCGGGTGCAGCAGCGGTTCGCCGCCCGGGATCGAGACCATCGGGGCCCCGCACTCGTCGACGGCCTTCAGGCACTCCTCGACCGAAAGCTGGCTCTTGAGGATGTGCGGCGGGTACTGGATCTTTCCGCACCCCGCGCAGGCGAGGTTGCACCGGAAGAGCGGCTCGAGCATGAGGACGAGCGGATACCGCTTCCGACCCCGGAGCCTCTGTCCGAGGACATAGGTCGCCACGGTCCACATCTGGCTGATCGGGACGCCCATCCGGCCGTTCTCCACCCCCGGCGGCCGTTCCCGGACCGACGGGGCCGGGCGACGCGGGAAACTGGTGCGCGAAAAATCGATGGTAGCCGAACGGGGAACGAACCCGCACCGGAGCGTCGCGTAGCCGGACCCCTCATGCTCGCGGTCGCCCTTCCTTCGCTCGCCCCACCGCCGGCCCGGACGCTTCCGGGGTTCCGCGAGCCGGTCGGAAGGCTTGCCCGTTGCCTCGGCCTTCACCCGAAGTCGAGCCGTGGCCGCGGTATGCTTCGCGGCCGGACGACCGCGAGCCTCGCGTCGGCGTTCGTCGACCGAGGACCCTGCGTGATGAGCGGCGGCGTCAACGAAGGAACCCGTCTCCCCGTGCGGCGACCGGCCGGCACGCCGGATGCCCGGATCGACCCGGCCTTGGCCGCCCGGAGCGACGAGGAGCTCTTCGTCGCCGCCCGCGAGGGCGACCGCGACTGCCTTCGGGCCCTGATCGAGCGGTACCGGGAGGATCTCCTGCGGTTCCTGGTCCGCTATGTCGGCAGCCGCTCGAGCGCCGACGATGTCTTCCAGGAGACCTTCGTCCAGGTCTGGATGGCGGCCGAGACCTTCGACGCCGAGCGGCGGTTCAAGCCGTGGCTCTTCACCATCGCCGCCAACAAGGCCCGCGACCTGCTCCGCAAGCAGAAGCGCCGGCCCGCCGCGAGCCTCTCGGCCCCCGTCGGCGGAGCCGCCTCGGAAACCCCGCTGGTCGACCTGCTCGCCGGTAACTCGCCCGCTCCCGACCGCCCCCTCGGCGACGCCGAGATGAAGGCGAACGTCAAGCGGGTCGTCGACGAGATGCCCACCCACTACCGCGAGATCCTGCTGCTCGCGTACTTCCAGAAGATGAGCTACCAGCAGATCTCCGAGTCGCTCTCGATCCCCCTTGGGACCGTGAAGAGCCGCCTCCACGCCGCCGTCGCGAACTTCGCCGACGCCTGGCGGTCGAGTTCCCGCGACCCCGACATGCCCGAGTGAACGCATGCCCGAGCCTGACCCGAACGAACCTCTCGCTTCCGATGCGACCGGCGCCCGCCTGTCGGAGGCCGATCGCCGCGTCCTCGACCGCCTCGCCGACCGGGGTTTCGACCCGGCGTGCCTCGAGGGCCTCTCGATTTCCGACCGGCGGCGGGGCGAGCGCATCCTCGACCGGCTCGGCCTGCTCGACGCCTATCCGGACGAGGTTCCCGAGGACCTCGCGGACGACGCCGACGCCGGTCTCCTCGTCGACGCGACGCTCGCCCGCATCGAGCGCGAGGAGTCGGCGCGGACCGGCCGCATGCGGATCGGCGCGGATGCTGCGACGGCCGGCGGCTCCTTCCGGCCTTCTTTCCGGCTCGGCGACCTCGTCGCCGTCGCGTCGATCGCGATCATCGTGACCACGGTGGCCATCCCGCTGGTCCGTTCGACCCGCGAGACCGCCGGCCGCGCCGACTGCATGAACTCGCTTCGGCAACTGGCAATGGGTCTTGACGGCTACGCGAGCGACTTCAACGGTTCGCTTCCCGCGACCGCGGGCCTCTCCCTGCCGGCCCTCGCCGGCGGAAGTCTCGAGAGCTGGTCGCGATCGCGGAACGGCGAGCAGCTCGCTCCCCTCGTTTCCGGCGGCTATTGCCCCGCGGAGGGCATGCGCTGCCCCTGCGACCGCCACGGCGGTTCGCCGTTCGGCTGGGCGTACCGGGTCCCGGCCGGAAGCCACTCCTGGCAAGGCCCCGAGCGGTCCGCCGTCGTCGCCGACCGGAACCCGCTCATCGACCTGACCCTGGCCGGCCTCCCGATCGGTTCGCTCATCCTCAACTCCGAGAACCACGGCGGGGAGGGCCAGAATGTCCTCTGGTCGGACGGCTCGATCGACTTCCTGTCCGTCCCGAGCCTGCACCGCCCCGGTGCCGCCGGGCATCCCCACCTGACCGTCGACAACATCTGGGTCCCTGCCCCCACCCCCCCGGGCGACGGTCCGGCCGCCCGGATCGACATCTTCCTGCTGCAGTGACCGGGGGCTCGATCTGCCCCGCCGACCGCCCCCTTGGCCGGCCGGGGAGCCTCTGCTATGCTCCCCGATTCCCCGTTTCCGGCCCGCGCCGGGCCGGCTTCCCCCACACCGATTTCGGTTGCCACGATGCCCAAGAACAAGAGCCACAAGGGCCTGCTCAAGCGGGTCAAGATCACCAAGAGCGGCAAGGTCCGGTTCCGGGCCCCGAACAGCCGCCACCTCAAGAGCAACAAGGAAGGCACCGAGGTCCAGAGCTACCGGAAGAACCGGTACGCCCGCTCGGGCGACCTGAAGGCCCTGAGCAAGATGCTCTTCCGTCCGCTCCGCAGCGAGGAGCAGGCGGAGGCGGCCGAGCGGAAGGCCGCCGCCGCGACGGCCTGACCTTTTCCCGTCTCGTCTCTTTCCACCACGCACTGGCCGTCGGGACGCAAGCGAGCGAACCTCCCCCGCCGGCCGCCTCGGAGCCTGAATCATGCCCCGTGCACGCAAGGGCGCAGCCCGTACCCAAGCCCGCCGCAAGCTTCTTCGCGAGGCCCGCGGCTTCTTCGGAACCAAGCACCGCCACAAGCAACAGGCGAAGGTCGCCCTCTGGCGGGCCGGCCGCTACGCCTGGCGGGACCGCCGCGCCCGCAAGCGCGACTACCGCTCGCTCTGGATCACCCGCATCACCGCGGCGTGCCGGATGCGCGGTACCCGCTACAGCCACTTCATCAACGCGATCCAGCGGAAGGGCGTCCTGCTCAACCGCAAGATGCTTTCCGAGATCGCGATCACCGACCCGGTGACCTTCGATTCGCTGGTCTCGATGTCGAAGGCCTGAGCCGAACCGGCTTCCTCCGCGTACCTCGACGCCGTCCCCCTTGGGGGGCGGCGTCGTTCATTGGGGCATGAGCGGAGCGAGCTCCGGGGCCTTCCGCACCAGCGGCAGGTCGAGCGAGAAGGTCGCCCCGCGGCCGGGCACGCTCGCGAGGCTGACGGTGCCGCCGATCATGTCGGAAAGTTCCCGGCAGATGGCGAGGCCGAGACCGGTGCCGGAGTGGCTGCGGGTATGGCTCGCATCGACCTGGCGGAACTTCTCGAAGATCGTGTCCTGCATGTCGTAGGGGATGCCCGGCCCCTCGTCGCGGACCGCGAGGCGGATGCCGGGCGAGCCGTCGGGCCGCGGGGCCCGCGCCGCCGAGAGGCGGACGACGCTGCCCTCCGGCGCGAACTTCACCGCGTTCGAGAGGAAGTTGTAGAGGACCTGCTGGACCTTGCCCGCGTCGGTCTCGACCGGCGGCAGCCCGGGCTCGACCGCCGCCTCGAGCACGATGTTCCGCGCTTCCGATTGGGGCCGCATCACGGTGAGGAGTCCCTCGACGAGGTCACCGACGCTCGTGGGGGCGATCGAGAGCTCGACGCGGCCGGCCTCGATCTTCGCCATCTGCAGCAGCTCGTTGATCATGTCAAGCAGCGACCGACCGCTCCGCAGGATGTTCGCGATGTAGCGCAGCCGCTTCGGATCGGCGTCGGCATCGGTGCGGGCGATCTCGTCGAGCAGCTCGGCGAAGCCGATGATCGAGTTGAGCGGCGTCCGCAGCTCGTGGCTGACGTTGGCGAGGAACTCGCTCTTGAGGCGATTGCTCTCGTAGAGGCCGACGTTCGCCGCGGCCAGCTCGCTCACCTTGAGGTCGAGGGCCTCGTTGACGGTGCGCAGCCGCTGCTGCGCCTTGCCGATCTCGTCGAGCATCGCGTTGAAGGTGTCCGAGAGCCGCTCGAAATCGTCGCCGGTGCGGATCGACGACCGCACCGCGAGGTCGCCCCGCTCGACCTTCTCGGCGACCTCGGTGAGCCGCCGCACCGGCCGCAGCACCAGCCGGTGCAGGATCGCCGCGAAGACCGCGATCGCCAGCAGGCTGGCCACCACGCCGCTTGCGACCAGGAAGACGCGGTTGCGGGCCAGGACCCGCTCGGCGAAGGGGCTCGAGCGGTCGATCACGAGGATGCCCCGCAGCCGCCCGCCGTCGCCCACGCGGGCGGGACCGAAGTCGATGAGCGAGCGGTCGACGATCCGCTGCCAGTCGCGCTCGCGCAGGGCCCGGAAGTAGCGGTACATCGGCTCGCCCGCCGCGTCGCGATCGACGCGGAACAGGTCGACCGCCTCGGGATCGGCGGTGAACCGCTCGAAGGCGGCCGCGAGCGTGCGGTCCGGATGGGAATCGGGATCGATCTCCGTCGCCTGCACCGCGCGGATCGGGATCGCGATGCCCTCGCTGCGCCCGAGATTGAAGCCGTTCTGGAGCCAGGTCTCGGCCAGCTGCCGCGAGACCTCGAGCTGCGACTCGGTCACGAGCCGCGTGGTGCGGTCCCACTGGACGGCGAGGGCGCCCACCACCAGCAGGAGCACCGCGGCGCCGAAGATGAGCCGGCTCTTGACGGCAAGCGAGATCCGGCGGGCCATGGAAGCATGGGAACCGAGGCGGACGCGGGCCGCAAGCGCCCCGCGCGGGAACGGTTCACGATTCCGGCCGCTTCCACCGTTCGGCTTCGGGCCGCTCGGCGTCGCGCTCGAGCATGACCGCGGCCATCTTCACGCACCGCCGGCAGGCGAGCCCATCCGACGCCCCCCGCCAGTGCGGCTCGTCGCGCCGTTCGAGGCAGAGGCGGCACTCCTCGCTCCCGTCCTTCCCGGCCGGCATCCCGCCCGGAAGCCAGGTCGCCCGGAACGCCGCCGTCAGGCACGCCCCGCAGACGAGGCTGCCGTGGTGGCCCTCGACCATCGGCCGGTCCTCGCGCCAGCCCTCGCCGCAGAAGTCGCAGAGGAAGTCCTCCGGACGCATGTCGAGCGGATCGGAACCGGGCCGGTGCATCGGTCAGGGCCTCCTCAGGACCAGGGCGTGGAACGGCTTGCCCTCGCGGCGCAGCTTCCGCTCCCAGTTGGTGCCGACGACCTCGCCCTCGCCGGCGCTCGCGGGCGGGGCGAACTCCTCGCGGGCGAAGAGGTCCCGCACCTGCGCCTCGTGCTCGAGGTACCACGCCCAGAGCTCGTCGTGGTCGGTCACGAGCCGCAGGTCGCCGCCCGGGACGAGCACGCGATGGAACTCCGCCAGCGTCGCGAGCTGCACGACCCTCCGCTTGTGGTGGCGGGCCTTCGGCCAGGGATCGCTGAAATAGAGGTGGATCGTCGACACGATCCCGTCGGGCATCCACGCCCGGAGGAACTCGACCGCGTCGGCATACAGCAGCCGCACGTTCGCGAGTCCCCGGCGGCGGACGCGGTCGGCGGCGTAGCGGTAGAACTCGCCCGCGTACTCGACGCCGAGGAAGTTGACCTCGGGCTCGAGCTCGCCCTGTTGGAGGAGGAACGTGCCCTTCGCCGAGCCGATCTCGAGCTCGAAGCGGCGCTCGGGATGCGGGAACCAGGCCCGCGGATCGACGCGGCCGAGGGCCGGGTCGGGCAGCGAGCGCCCCTCGATGCCATAGGCACCGGGGTCGAGCGTGCGTCCGCGTCCGAGGCCGAAACTCATGCGTTCCTCACGGGGCGGGCGTTGCGGCGACGGCCTTCACCCAGTCGACGATCGCGGCCAGCGCCGCGGGGTCGATCGTGGTCTCGATCTCGGCGTACTCCTCGGGCGAACCGGTCTTCGCCGGCTGCAGGAGGTGGTTCAGGC
>JBIKVN010000176.1:0-7034 GCA_044356865.1 Phycisphaerales bacterium
GGACCTCGATCGACTCCGGCGGGCCGCCGCGCACCGCGATCGATTCGGTACGCGTCGTGAAGGGCTCGCGCGAACCGGGTACGAGATGGCGCGACGGGTCGGCGGGGTCGGTCTCGATCACGACGTGGTCGAGGAAGTCGCCGTGGAGATTCGTGAAGGTCCACGCGACGAGGCCGTTCGAACCGGCGACGATTCCCGGAACGCCCGGCAGCGAGAAGCCCATCAGCCGCGTGCCGGGCCAGGCGAGCTCGATCCGGTACCAGACGCCGGGGATCGCGAGACCGAGGTGCATGTCGCCGGCGAGCAGCGCGGCGCCGTGCCGCGTGCGCTCGCCCGCGATCGCGAACGCGTTCGAGCCGGGAGTCCGCTCGTGGGCGTCGGGACCCGTTGGACTGGCGGGGGCGGCGGCGGGCGCAGGGTCCGGCCGCACCCGCAGGTCGAGGACCTCCGGCCCCGGCATCGGTACCGCATCGCCGTCGGGGCCGGCCGGACCGGCCACGGGCGCGTCGCTGCCCCCTTCCCCGAGCAGGAACGCCGCCACCGCCTGAGGCAGTTCGGCGAGCGCGGGCCCGAACCGGGTCTCGCGGAGGGCCTCCTCGTGCAGCCGCCACGCGAGGCTGAGGATCACCAGCAGCGAGTCTTCCGGCCGCCACGGGCTCGGCGCCACCGCGAACGCGGCGTGTTCGGCAGGCGGCCGCTCCCGGGCCCCAAGTCCGGCGTTGACGCCCGAGGCGTAGGCCTCGAGGGCGAGGCGCTGTACCTCGGGCAGGGCCGCGAACGCCCGCTCGGCGACGCCCCGCAGGCCGAGGACCCGCCGCTCGCGATCGAGCGCGAGCGTCGAGGGTCCCACCAGCTCCGACAGTTCACCCGCGGCGGCGCGGCGGAAGAGGTCCATCGCGCCGAAGCGGTCGCGGGCGTGGTACCAGCCTTCGATGCGGTACGCGTCGTACTCGCTCGCGGCCTCGATCGCGGGAACGCCGAGCGAATCGAGCGCCGCCGAGGCGGGCGCCGACAGGCCGGGCAGCGGGGTGGGGGCGTCGCGCGGCGCCATTGCGAGGGCGGGAAACAGCGAGAGCGCGATCGCGCCCGCTCGCCACCCCCCGATCCAGCTCCCGATCCAGCTCCCAATGAAACTCCCGATCCAACTCCCCATCATGGCGCCACCCGAAGCAGGAACTCCGGCGCGTCGGGCAGGTCCTTGGCGAAGACCCCGAGTTTCGCGCCGCTCGCGAGGTCGAAGCGATCGATGCGCTTCGCCGAACGGCTGCCGACGAGGAGGGTGTTGCCGTCGACGGCGATCACCGACGGGGCCTTCACACCCTCGCTCGAGCAGTCGAGAAGCTGCCGCACCGGGCCGCCGTCGAGCGGGACCCGCCAGACGACCTCCTTCTCGTTGTCGCCGACCAAGAGCGCCCCGTCCGGCGCCATCGCCAGCTGGATCGGGCCTTTCGCCCCGTGTTCGGGCCCGAGCAGCGTCGCGAGGCGGCGGCCGGTGGTCGCCTCGTGGCGAGTCACCGAGCTTCGCTTCTTGTCGGCGACCAGCACCGAGCCATCCGGCGCGACGAGCACCCCGCGCACTTCCCGCAGCCCGTCCTTCACCTGCGCCTCGGCGGCAAGGAAGGTGCCGGGGGCGAGGCCCGAGACTCCGGCGAGCGACGCCGGTGGCGGCAGTGGCCGACCGGGCTCGGGCCCGTCGAGCGCCGCGTACCGGGTCACGGTGTTCGAGTCCTGGTTCGAGAGGTAGATCGTGCCGTCGGACGCGAGGGCGATCTGGTAGGGATGCACGAGGGCCGGGTTGTCCGGGCCACCTCGGATCGGCACGCCGATGAAAGGCCGCGGGGTCGCCCCGTCGCCCGCCCCGAACCGCGCGACGAAGGTCCGGTCCTTGAACGCGTTCACGAGAAGCAGCCCGCCGTCGGGCAGCCGGGCCATCCCGCGGAGATCCTTGAGCGGGCCGCCGTCGGCCTCGGGCACCGCGGCGACCGCGGGGCCGAGCGGGCGGCCGTCGGCGGCGAAAGCCAGGACGGTGTTCCCGCCGCTCTCGCCGTGCAGGGTCAGGAACCAGGCGGGCCGGGCGTCCTCGCCGTCGCGGGCCGTCTCCTTCCGGTGGTGCTTGTCGTGGTCCCTGTCGTGGTCCCTGTCGTGATTCTGGGCGTCCTGCGTCGCCGCGGCCGCGAGAGGCGGAAGACCGGCCAGCACCACGAGGATTGCCAGGACCGACACGCGAAAGGCCGGCGGGATGCGCATGGCGGTCAAGGTACCGCCGACCGCGGGCCTTCAGGACCGGCTCAGGCGTTGCGTTCGCGGGTCGGCTCGCCCGCGCCCCGCCCGCCGCGGCTGCCCCGCTCGATGGCGGCCCGGTCGACCGCGACCCCGTGGTGCTCGTAGAAACTCGCGGTCTGCTCGCCCATGTAGTGGGTCAGGACCCGCTGGTCGACGAGGGCGAGGTCGACGAGGTTGCAGACATCGACGCAGTTCTGGAAGTGGCGGTCGACGTTCGCGGCGAGGCCGGTCCCGCCGAGCTTCATGTACTGGGTCAGCAGCACCGGCACGCCGCGGCGGTCGCGCTCGATGGTCCGCACGAGCTCGTCGAGGTCATCCGGCGTGGTGGCGGGATCCGCGAGGAACTCGCGCTCGACCGAGCCGAGCGGGGGAAGCTTCGGCAGCACGCGGCCGCGCACGAGGCCCTGCAGGTCGGGTCGGTTCGGCCGCGAGAGCGCGAAGTGCACCATGTACGAACTCGCGAGCGGGCGGAAGTCGCTCGCGATCGAGACCGGCCCGAAGAGGCAGCGGTAGCGGGGGTGCCGGGCGGCGTAGCGGCCGATGCCGCGCCAGAGAAGCAGCAGCGGCACATGCTGCCTTTGGTACTCGCTTCGCACGAACGAGCGGCCGAGCTCGAGGGCCGGGCCCATGCGGGCGAAGAACTCCTCGTCGAACTTGAACAGGGTGTGCGTGTAGAGTCCCGTCGGCCCCTCGCGCTTGAGGATCTCGTCGGTCGGGCCGAGGCGGTAGGCGCCGACGAGCTCGCCCCGTGCCCCGTTCCAGACGAAGAGCTGCAGGTAGTTCTGGTCGTAGCGATCGAGGTCGATCGAATGGCCGGTGCCCTCGCCGATCGCCCGGAACGTGATCTCGCGCAGCCGCCCGATCTCGCCCAGGAGCGAGGGGATCTCGCTCGCGTGGGCGATGCAGACCCGGAAATCGCCGGTCTTGAAGAGGACCTGGTCGGAGGGCAGCAGGTCGACCTCACGCTCGAGGAGGGCCCCGCCCGGCACCGTACGCAGCGGCCGCAGCGACGCCGGATCGATCGGCGGGGCGGTGCTCGGGGCCGCCCGCAGGGCCTCGACGCCCATCCGCACGCGGCGCAGGGCCCGCGACGGCTCGCCCCAGCGTTTCCACTTCGCGGGCGGTATGGGGTGGCCGACCTCGATGCGGATCACGCGCTCGCGCGGGTTCAGGTACTCGCGCACGAGGAGGCTCGTCCGCAGCAGGGGATGCACGAGGCCGACGAGCTGGAAGAGGTTCGAGTTGCGGCCGAGGAAGCGCACCGGCACGATCGTCGCGTCGGATTGTCGGGCGAGCCGCATCGCCTGCTCGTCCCAGGGGCCGTCCTCGACCACCCGCTCGCCGCGGGCGAGGCTCGAGATCTCGCCGGCCGGGAAGACCGCCACCGCGTGGCCGGCCCGGATCCAGTCGACGGCCTGACGCATCGCGGGAAGATTCCGCCGCGTCGCGGCGCTCGATCCGAACGGATCGACGAAGAAGCAACGGCGGGCCGCGGCGGGAATGCCGCGGAGGGCCTCGTTCGCGAAGAACTTCTCGTCGGTGCGGACCTGCTCGACCGCCCACGCGAGGCTGGTCGCGTCGAGGATGCCGAACGGGTGGTTCGCGACGATCACGAGCGGCCCGGTCGCCGGGATCCGCGCGAGCTCGGCCCGGTCGACCTCGACCCGCACGCCCGAATTCGCGAGGACCTTCTCGAGCAGCTCGAGCGAACCGGGGTCGACGCCCTTCGCGACCGCGGCGTGCTCGGCGATCGCCCGATCGATGCCGGTGACCCAGGTGACGACCGAGACGAGTTTCGAGAGCAGCGGTCCGCCGAAGCGGGGCGGGACGAAGCGGACGGTGTCCTCGAAGGTCGCGCCGCCGAGGCCTGCGGCAGGATCGATCGGTTCGCTCGGGCCGCGGGAACTCATGAGCGGCCGATGCTAACGGGCCCCGCGGGCTTGGCAACCGGCAGGTCGGGATTCCGTTCGGTTCGCCTTGGCCGGACGGGAAACTGGCGGATCCGGTCCCGATCACGGCCGCCCGGTCCGGGGCCGATCGGCCGATTTCGCCGGCGTTCGGCCGCCGATATCCTCGGACCGTGGCGAGCGTATCCGTCGTCGTGACGACCTACCGGTGGCCGCAGGCGCTCCGGGCGGTCCTTGCCGGGCTCGCGGCCCAGTCCGATCGCGACTTCGAGACGGTCGTCGCCGACGACGGGTCGGGGCCCGAGACCGCGGCCGAACTTCGGGCCGCCGCCCCGGGCCTTCGCGGCGGGCTCGTCCACGTCTGGCACCCCGACCGCGGCTTCCGGGCGGGGCCGATCCGCAACCGCGGCGTTGCGGCCGCCCGCGGCGACTACCTCGTCTTCCTCGACGGCGACTCGATCCCGCGACCGGGCTTCGTGGCGACCCATCGGGCCGCGGCCCGCCGCGGCTGGGCGATCCGCGGCCGGCGGGCTCTCCTGTCGGCCCGGCTCACCGGGCGGGTGCTTGCGGGCGAGGTCGACGCGGCGGCGGCGACGACGAGGGAACTGTTGCGCTGGCGGCGAAGCGGCGATCTCAATCGCCTGCTGCCGTTCGTCGTCCCAGTCTCGGTCTCGCTCCCGTCCGTCCGCACGGCCCTCGGGCTCGGCCTCCACTGGAAGCACGCCCGCACCGTCAACTTCGCGGCGTGGCGCGGCGACCTCGAACGCGTGAACGGTTTCGACGAGCGCTTCACCGGCTGGGGCTTCGAGGACTCCGACCTCGCGATCCGTCTCGGCCGGGCGTGCGTGCGGCTCGGGGCGTTGCCGGGAGCGGGCACGGTGCTGCACCTTCACCATCGCGAGTCCGACCGGTCGCTCGCGGGCGAGAATCTCGCGCGGCTTCGCGAGCTCGAGCGGGCGGCGTCGTTCCGGGCCGAGCTCGGCTTCGACCGCGTCGATCCCGAGGCGCGGGTCGAGCGCCTTTCCTGAGCGGCGGGTATCGTTCCCGCCCATGAGCCACCATGAACGGAAGTCCCGGCCGAAGGCCATGACCCTTGGCCATCAGGTCCGGCTGCTTCTCCTCAATCTCGTCCTCTTCGTGACCATCGCCGCCTTCGCGGTGCTGGTCACCGGGTCGTACAACGAGATGTCGCCCGGGCATTGGACGATGATGGCCATCCTCGTGGTCGGGGCCGCCGTGGTCGGGGTCGTCTCGACCGCGATGCATGTCAAGAAGGGCACCTGGACCAGCGTCGATGACATGGCCGAACGGTTCTGAGGTGACGGTCGGAGTCGATCGACGCGGGGCCATCGCAGCGCTTGCGGCTTTCGGCCTGGCCGGCCTCGCGCGGGCCGACGGCGAACCGCCGGCCGAATCCGCCCCGTGGCCGATCTCGCTTGCCCAGTGGTCGCTCCATCGGCAGCTGCGGGCGGGCACGGTCGATGTGTTCGAGTTTCCGACGGTCGCACGGCAGCGGTTCGGCCTCGCCGCAATCGAGCTCGTGAACCAGTTCTACTCGCCGCGGATGTCGGGTCGGGCGGTGCCGGGCGATTGGGCGAGTCGGCTGCGGAAGCGGGCCGACGACGCGGGCGTGAAGAGCCTCCTGATCATGTGCGACGGCGAGGGCCGGCTCGGCGACCCCGACGCGGCGGCGAGGACGCAGGCGATCGAGAACCATCGGCCGTGGCTCGACGCGGCGGCGACGCTCGGGTGCCAATCGATTCGCGTGAACGCGGCGAGCGAGGGAAGTGGCGAGGAACAGCGGAAACTCGCGGCCGACGGGCTCGGGCGGCTCGCGGATCTCGCGAAGCCGATGGGTTTGAGCGTGATCGTCGAGAACCACGGTGGGCTGAGTTCGGACGGGGCGTGGCTCGCCGCGACGCTGCGGGCCGCGGGTCGCGGGAATCTCGGCAGCCTTCCGGATTTCGGGAACTTCCGCGTGGCCCCGGATCGCTGGAGCGATCGCTACCGAGGCGTGGAAGCGCTGCTGCCGCTGGCGCGGGGCGTGAGCGCGAAGAGCCACGATTTCGACGCGAACGGCGACGAGAGCTCGATCGACTACTCGCGCATGATGGCGCTCGTCGCCGCAAGCGGCTACCGCGGCGCGATCGGCGTCGAGTACGAGGGCGTCCGGCTCTCGGAAGACGAAGGCGTGCGGGCGACGATCCGCCTGCTCGAGCGGCTGGGGTGCCGCCGGGCGGGGTGAGGGATCGAGCCCAAAGAGTCGTCCCGGACCGCACCCCGCGCATGGAGTGCCGGCCTGCGGCCGGCAGCGAAGAGGGCTGCGGCCGTTTCTCGCACCGGCCTGGGAACGCCGGCCTTGGCCGGCGCGGATGAAGGCCCAGGCCATTCGCCGGTAGGGCAAGCATGCGTTCGCCGTCCCCGTCACGCGTCGGCCGCGGGCCGACGTTCCATGCGCGTCGCGTGGTCGGGGGCAATTCGCGCGAGTCGTCGCGTGACGGGCCGAGCGCATGGAGTGCCGGCCTGCGGCCGGCAGCGATGAGGGCTGCGGCCGTTTCGTGCACCAGCCTTGGAACGCCGGCCTTGGCCGGCGCGGATGAAGGCCCAGGCCATTCGTCGGTAGGGCAAGCATGCGTTCGCCGTCCCCGTCCCGCGTCGGCCGCGGGCCGACGTTCCATGCGCGTCGCGTGGTCGGGGGCAATTCGCGCGAGTCGTCGCGTGACGGGCCGAGCGCATGGAGTGCCGGCCTGCGGCCGGCAGCGATGAGGGCTGCGGCCGTTTCGTGCACCAGCCTTGGAACGCCGGCCTTGGCCGGCGCGGATGAAAATGATACGGCGACCACCG
>JBIKVN010000177.1:0-6993 GCA_044356865.1 Phycisphaerales bacterium
CGACCGAGCTCCTCGGCTGCCGCCTCGAGGGCATCGCCCTCGGCATGGGCGAGGCCCTGCGCCGCACCTCGATCTCGCCGAACGTCAAGGAACGCCTCGACTACTCGTGCGCGGTGCTTGACGCCGAAGGTCGCCTCGTCGTGAACGCCCCGCATCTGCCGGTGCACCTCGGGGCGATGGGCGCGTGCGTGCGGGCGGTCGCGAAGGCGATTCCGCTTCGCCCCGGCGATGTCGCGATCGTCAACCACCCGGCGTTCGGCGGCTCGCACCTGCCCGACCTGACCACGGTCACGCCGGTCCACTCCGACGGCGAGCTCGTCGCGTTCGTCGCGAGCCGCGCCCACCACGCCGAGATCGGCGGCACGCGTCCGGGCTCGTTTCCCCCGGACGCGAAGTGTCTCGCCGAGGAAGGCGTGGTCGTGCCGCCGACGCTGGTGGTGGCCCGCGGCGAGGACCGGATCGACGCGTTCGCGCGGATGCTGAAGGAAGCCCCGTTCCCGTCGCGGAGCCCCGACGAGAACCTCGCGGACCTTCGCGCCTCGATCGCCGCCAACGAGCTGGGCGTCCGGCAGGTCGCGGCGATCGTCGACGAGATCGGCCGCGAGGCGTTCCGCTCCGGCTGCGCGGCGATCCTCACCCGGGGCCGCGCGGCGGTCGCGGCGATCGCGAGGCGGCTCGGCCCGTCCGAACGCCGGGCGTACGACCGCCTCGACGACGGCTCGCCGATCGCGGTCTCGATCCGCCCGTCCGGCGACCGCCTCACGATCGACTTCACCGGCTCGGCCCCCGTCCATTCGCATGGGTTCAACGCCCCGCTCGCGGTCACCCGGGCCGCGGTGATGTACGCGCTCCGGCTCGCCTCCGACGAGGAGATCCCGCTGAACGAAGGCCTGCTCGAGGCGTGCGAGGTGGTCGTCCCGCGCGGCATCCTGAACCCCGACTTCGCCGCCGACCCCGGCGTGTGCCCGCCGGTCGTCGCGGGCAACACCGAGACGAGCCAGCGGGTCACCGATGTGCTGCTTGCCACCCTCGGCCTCGCGGCGGCCAGCCAGGGCACGATGAACAACCTGCTGTTCGGCGACGCGACCTACGGGGCCTACGAGACGATCTGCGGCGGCGCGGGCGCGACCGAGGTCGCCGACGGCGCCGACGCGATCCATGTCCACATGACCAACACCCGCATCACCGATGTCGAGGTGCTCGAGCGGCGATTTCCCGTGGTGGTCCGGCGGTTCGGCGTGCGGCGCGGGACCGGCGGCCGCGGCACGCATCGCGGCGGCGACGGGGCGATCCGCGAGATCGAGTTCCTGCATCCCGCGTCGGTGTCGATCCTGGCGCAGCGGCGGCTCGTCCCGCCGCCCGGGGCCGCGGGCGGCGAGGCCGGCTCGTGCGGGCGGCAGTGGGTGATTCGCGCCGACGGCTCGCGGGAGGAAGTGCCCGGCGTCGTCGCGATCGAGCTGGCGGCCGGCGAGGCGATCCGCATCGAGACCCCGGGCGGCGGCGGCTGGGGAGCGCCGCGCTGAACCCCTACCGCATGCCGCGGAACGGCGGCTCGGAATAGTCCGCGTCGTAGCGGAACGGGCGGATCGAGGTCGCGAGGCCGCGGGCCTCGTCGATCTCGACGAGCGCCCCGCACATCGCTTCCCCCCCGCTGCCCATCTCGTACGGGACATGGATCGCGGTGGTCATGTGCTTCAGCACATGGTCGGGATTCCGCCCGATCACCGAGTCGTAGGGCCCGCACATGCCGGCGTCGGTCAGGAACGCGGTGCCGCCGCGGAACACGCGGGCGTCGGCGGTCGGGACATGCGTATGCGTGCCGATCACCGCGGCCACCCGGCCGTCGAGGTACTTCCCGAGCGCGGCCTTCTCGCTGGTCGCCTCCATGTGGGCCTCGACGAGGACCACCGGGTTCTTCTCGGGAATCGCCGCGAGCATCTCGTCGGCGCAGGCGAACGGGTCGTCGGCCGGCAGCGGGAAGTAGATCCGCCCGAGCACCGTGAATACCCAGAGGTCGCGGGTGCGGCGACCGCCGGCGGGAATCCGCAGGAGCCGCTTCCCCGGAGCCTTTCGCGACAGGTTCGCCGGACGGGCGATGGGGACGGAGGCGTCGCAGAGGCTCGGCAGGATCTTCCCCTCGCGGAAGCAATGGTCGCCGAGCGTGACCGCATCGATCCCGAAATCGAGGAAGGTCTTGAGGAGATCGGGCGTGATGCCGCTGCCCGCCCGGGCGTTCTCGCCGTTGGCGACGATCGCGTCGGGCGCGAGCTCGGCCCGCATGCGGGGCAGCTGCTGGGCGACGACCGAGCGGCCGGGGGAACCGTTGATGTCTCCGAGGAAGGCGAGTCGCAAGACGGCATTATGGGGTCGAAGGGTGCAGGTTTGGTCCTTCCCGGGGTCGGGATTTCTTCCCGCCCCGTGAATTCGCGTCCGAGGTTCGCTACACTCCGCCCTGTCGCCCGATCCGGAATTCCGGATCCCGGGCGGCCGAGGACGGCCAGCGGGCCGACCGGCCGCCGGGCCGAAGCCCAGGATGCTTCAGGCGAAGACGGCGGGGAACGGAAGCGGAAGGAACCGCTTCGACCGCCGAAGGAACCCGGAAGATCGCCTCGCCGCGGCTGCGGCCCGGTTTTCCCCATCGAGTGGATCAACAGCAGTGGATGGCCTGATGAGCACGCACCGCGTCGGAGAGAAGGTTCGCCACGTCAAGAAGCCCGAATGGGGCGTGGGGACCATCAACAAGATCGAGACCGTGACCCGGCAGGGCGCCCGCGACCAGCGGCTCTGGATCCGTTTCGCGAACGCCGGGCTCAAGACCGTGCTGGCCAGCATGGCCGAGCTCGAGAGCGCCGACGGGCCGGTTGCGTTCGTGGCCCCGGGAGGCGAAACCTTCGCCGCCCGCGAGGCCCGCCACGAGGGTGGCTGGCTCGGCGAGATCGCCAAGCGCCAGCCCGAGGAGGCGATGACCTCGCTGCCCGCGAGCGCGAGCGACCCGTTCCTCGCGGTCGAGCGGCGGCTCGGTTTCATCCTCGACCTCTACCGCTTCGAGCCGGTCGGAGGCAAGATCATCGACTGGGCGGTCGCGCAGAGCGGCCTCGATGACCCGCTGAGCCGCTTCAACCGCCACGAGCTCGAGAAGTTCTTCGAGCGCTGGGCCCACGACCGCGACATCGCCCTCCATCGCACCCTGCAGGAGTGCCGGCGCAGTTTCATGAATGTCGACGCCATCCTCGCCCGCGCCCCCGCGGCGGCCCAGCGGGCCCTCAAGAAGCATGTCCTGCTTCGCTGAGGGCCCTCCGGTAACCGCCCGCCGGGCCGCACCGCCCGCACGACCGGCGCAGGCGGACGCCAATCTCCCCGCTTCCCTCCCGACCCATGGCGAACCCGGCGAACCCGGGTCATGTTCCCTTCACGCGAACGCCCGCCGGGCGACGCCGGACGACCGCTCGAAGAGGGAGACCCCACATGGACGAGATCAGCTTCCAGAACAAGATGGCCGAAATCATGGATCGCATCCGCCGGCTGCCCGGCGAGGCGCCCGAAGGCCAGGCTCCCGACCGCCGCGAGCAGGTGAAGTCGACGGTGAACGAGCTGCAGGACTCGCTCGACTTCCTCCGGTTGAGCGTGAAGTACCTGATCTTCGACCTCGAGGCGACGCGGCGCGAGAACGCCTACCTCCGCAAGATGGTCGAGCAGTCGAATCGCGAGGCGGAACGCCGGCGGTCCGGGGACGAGGACGACGCCGACGAGCGGCTGGACTGACGCGGCCGCTACCATCCGCGGCATGGACCTCGGCCGTGGCGCGCTCACCAGCATCCGGAGTTACCGTCGCGTCCTCGGCGTGCTCGTGAAGTACGGATTCGCCGATGCCCTCGTCGAGACGGGCATGAGCGACCTGCTCGGCGGGGCGATCGGACGGCGGCTTTCGCCCGAACTCATGGGCCACTCGCGGCCCGAGCGGTTCCGGATGGCCCTCGAGGAGTTGGGGCCCACCTTCATGAAGCTCGGGCAGGTGCTGTCGACGCGGCGGGATCTCCTGCCGCCGGAGTTCGTCGACGAGCTCTGCCGCCTGCAGACCGACTGCCCGCCCGTCGCGTGGACGGACATCCAGGACCGTCTCGATTCCGAGTTCGCGGGCCGGGCCGCGAGCCTCTTCGGCGAGATCGACCGCACGCCGATGGCGGCGGGCACGATCGCCCAGGCCCATGCGGCGACGCTGCCGGACGGGCGACGCGTGGTCCTCAAGGTCCTGCGGCCGGGCATCCACAGCCAGGTCGAGGGCGACCTTGCGACGCTGCGGTTTCTCGCCGAGCGGCTCGAGGACGCGATGCCCGACCTGCCGATCCGGCCGACGGCGGTGATCCGCGAGTTCGCGCGGCGGCTGCGGCGCGAGCTCGACCTCGAGGTCGAGGCCCGCTCGACCGAGCGTCTGCGCCAGGCGTTCGCCGACGACCCGAACGTGACCTTTCCGGAAGTGTTCTGGACGCAGACGCGGAAGGGCGTGCTCTGCATCGAGCGGATCGAGGGGCGGCTGCTGGCCCGGACCGACTACGGGACGCTCTCGCACGAGACCCGCCGGGCCGTCGTCGAGCACGGCACGCGGGCGGTGGTCCGGATGTGCCTCGAGATCGGCTTCTTCCACGCCGATCCGCACCCGGGAAACCTCTTCATCCTCGACGGCAACCGGGTCTGCTTCATCGATTGCGGCATGACCGCGTCGGTCTCGGCATCGACCCGCCGCAGCATCGCCGACCTCGTGCTGGCGGTCGCGACGAAGGACCCGGCGGCGGTGATGGCCGCGGCGATCGCGATCGGCCATGTCGACCTCTCGCGGATCGACCGGCGGGCCCTCGAGCTCGAGACGCAGGAGCTCGTCGACTGTTTCGTCGGCATCCCGATCGAGCAGATCGATGTGGCGGCGGTCCTGCAGCAGTTCTTCGACATGCTGCGGCGTTCGGGGATCGAGTGCCCGCCCGACATCGTCCTGCTCATCAAGGCGATGACCACGATCCAGGGCGTCGGGCGCGATCTTGACCCGGACTTCCAGCTCATCGAGTACGCCCGGCCGTATGTCGAGGCGCTGGTCCGCGAGCGCTATGCACCCAAGTCGATCGGGCGGCGCCTGCGCGAGAGCCTCGTCGGCTGGGTCTCGATGGTCGAGCGGCTGCCGTCGGACCTCGGCGACGTGGTGAGCCGGCTGCGCGAGAACCGCCTCGGCGTCTCGATCAAGGTCGACGGCATCGACGACTTCAGCGAGTCGATCACCCGGGCGGGCGGGCAGGTCGGCTACGCGGTGCTGCTCGCGTCGCTCCTGCTGTCGAGCGGGGTGCTGGTCCTCTCGTCGCGGATCGGGCAGAGCGACCTGCTCTACGTGCTGGGCATGCTCGGCAGCTTCGTCGCGTTCGGGCTGACCGGGGTGTATCTCCTCAGCAACTGGCGGGCGGCGCGGAGCGAGCGGAAGCGGCACCGGAAGGCGCGGCGGGGAGGGTGAGGCGAGTCACGCGTCGGCCAAGGCCGACGTTCCCGGGGCCGCCCCGCGAGAGACCCACGCCCCGTCATGATGTTCAGCCGCCGCAAGCGGCACCGGGCCGTCGCACGACGAGGTGATGCACATGCCAGTGCTTCGGGCTTCCGGTCGCCGTCACGCCGTCGCGGTTGACCTCCTCGCGGTGGAGCGTCTCGAGGCCGGCGACGAGTGCGTCGACCTCGGCCGCGGGGTGGACATTCAGCTCGCGGGGGTCGAACGAGCCGTCGTGGACGAAGCCGTCGTCGGGGCCGAAGAGCTGGCAGGCCAAGACGCCGCCCGGGGCGAGGGCCGCGCGGAGGTTCGCCCAGAGTCGGGGAAACTCCGCGGCCGGCACGAACGGCAGGGCGAACCGGGCATGGACGAGCCCGTAGCGGCCCGGTTCGAGATCGAGCCGTTCGATCCGCTCGACCCGCGTCGACAGCCCCCCCGCCGCCCCGGCCCGTTCGGCTCGGATCCGCGTCGCGTCGACGGCCTCGACGTAGGCGTCGACGGCAAGGACGCGAAAGCCTGCACGCAGCAGTTCCAGAGTCTCGTGGCCCTGGCCGCACCCGAGGTCGACCGCCTCGCGCGGGGCTCCCTCCGCCGCCGAGATCGCGATCAGGACCCGCGCGTCGGCCCGGGCTCCGGCGGTTCCCGCGAGGAACTCGAGGCACTTCTCCCGCGTGAACCCGCCGCCGCCGCTCATGACGGCTTGAGTTCCTCGACCTCGCGATCCTCCTCGACCTCCTCGGGCGACTTCGCGCCGTCGACCGGCCGCACGAAGATGTTCCGGTACCAGACCGGGTCGCCGTGGTCCTGGAAGACGATCTTGCCCGAGTCGCGGGTGGCGTAGTCGGGCATCGAGCTGAACTTGCTCTTCGCGACCAGGGCCTTCCACTCGGGGCTGCCGATGCGGTAGTCGGCGGTCTTCACGCCGTTGAGCCAATACTCGACGCCGTCGTCGACGGCGCGGATGTAGGCGACGTTCCACTCGTTCGCCGGCTTCGCGACGCCGCGGGGAGCCTCGTGCAGGGCGTAGTTCGCGCCGGCCGAGGTGAGCGGACTCGCCCCGTCGCCGTGCCGGGCGTCGTCAAGGACCTGCATCTCGGGGGCGGTCTCCCAGGGGTAGTTCCGGTCCTCGGTCGAACGGAACATGACGCCCGAGTTGCCGCCGGGGGCGACCTTCCATTCATAATGCAATTCGAAGTTCGCGAAATCGCCGTCGGTCGCGAGGTCGCCGCCCGGGCCGCTGCGGAGGATCGCGCCGTCGCTCAGGGTCCAGCCCGCGGGCGGGGCCTCGGGCGGGTGCTTCGCGCCGAAGGTCTTGAACGCATCGAGGCTGGTGCCGTCGAAGAGGACCGTCCAGCCCGCGGCCTTCTCGGCGTCGGTGAGGGCCGCCGAACCGGCGAGGCCGGCCTTCGCGTTCGCGATCTTCCGGCTCAGCGTGGGATTCGCGGCGATCGAGACCGGGGCGCCGTCGGTGTCGA
>JBIKVN010000178.1:0-6962 GCA_044356865.1 Phycisphaerales bacterium
CGCGACGCTCGAGCGGATCGGCCGTGAGGGGCCCGAGGCGATGTACCGCGGCGAGCTCGCCGAGCGGATCGTGAACGCGACGCGTGACGGCGGAGGGACGCTCACGGCCGAGGATCTCGCCGGCTACACGCCGAAGTGGCGGGAACCGCTCTCGATCGAGTTCACCGGCCGCCTCGCCGGGCGTTCGCCGCGGGTCGCCTTCTCGATGCCGCCGCCCTCCTCGGGCGGCCCGTGCGTGCTGCAGGCGCTCGCGACGCTCGATCGGCTTCCCGTGACCGGAGATCCCGCGGAAGCGACGCGACGCCGCGTCGAGGCCCTGCGGCACGCGTTCGCCGATCGCGCCGCCCTGCTCGGCGATCCCGATGCGACGCCCGCCGTGGACGCCGACGTCGCGAGGATGCTGTCGCCCGCGCATCGGGCGTGGCTCGCCGCCGCCGTCGAACGCCCCGGTCGGGCGGCCCCGGACGCCTGCGGACTCTCGGGCGAACGGCTCGCGACGCCCGACGACGGCGGAACGAGCCACTGCGTCGCAATCGACGCGGCGGGCAACTGCGCCGCGATCACCGACACCGTGAACCTGAACTTCGGAAGCTGGATCGTCGTGCCCGGCACCGGCATCCTGCTCAACGACCAGATGGACGATTTCGCGATCCGCACCGACGTGCCGAACGACTTCGGGCTCTTGATGGGCGAGCGGAACCTTCTCGCGGGCGGACGGCGCCCGCTCAGCAGCATGTCGCCGACGATCGTGGTCGAGGACGGGAAGGCGATCGCGTCGGCCGGCGCCGCGGGCGGGCCGCGGATCATCAGCGCGACGGTCGCGATCCTCGCGGCGATGCTGGGCGAGGACGCGAGTCCCGATGCCGCCGTCGCCGCCCCGCGGGCCCATCACCAGTGGATGCCCGACCGGGTGACGGTCGAGGGTGCGGTTCCCGAGGCGGCGCGCCGGGCACTCGAGGCCGCGGGACACGCGGTCCGGGTGAGCGACGACCCCTCGACCCGGGCGGTCGCGGCCGCGGCGGCGCTGCGGGGCGGGAAACCCTCGGTCGGGGCCGACTCCCGCGGCGGCGGCGGGGTCGCGGGCCGGTAAGCGGACGGCCCCGGTGCCTCCGGGAACGCGCCCTGCGGGCATCACGGCGGATTCCCGACGGCTCTCCCTTGTGCCGGAGCCGGTCGTGCGGCATCCTCGACGCATATGAGCCCCTTTCGAACCGTCCTTCCCCTCATCGTCGCCGCCCTGCCCGCGGTCGCCCCCGCCGACACCACGGTCACGACCTTCTCGAACGGGGCCCAAGGCTGGTATGTCTCGGGCGGCGGGAGCATCCCGGCGACCGGCGGCAATCCCGGCCATTGCCAGCGGATCTTCTTCAACGACTTCGGGGTCGGATGCGCGAACGCCACGAACGCCCCGTATCTCGGCGACTACACCACGGCCGAGAGCATCACCATCAAGATCGACCTCAAGGTCAGCCAGGTCTCGTTCTTCGGGCAGCCGGTCTCGCGGCCGTGGCTTCTCGAGCTGCGCGACCTCGACGGGGCGAGCGGCGGCTACCCGTACAACAGCGTCTACTTCGTCTTCGCGAACGTCTCGGCCGCGACGCACGGCTCGTGGACGACCTTCAGCGTGACCTTCGACCCCTCGTCGAAGACGCTGCCGCCCGGCTGGGGCGGCACCGGATCCGAGGATCCGGTCACCTACGAGCCGATCCTGCCGCCGGGCGTGACCTTCGCCGACGTCCTCGCGGGCGTCGACCGGATCGTCTTCACCACGCTCGAGCCGGGCTACATGTTCGGCTTCACCGACTTCGACCTGCGCATGGACAACATCACCATCGTGCGGACCGAGCCGAACCCGGCCGACCTCGACGGCGACGGTTCGGTCGGGGCGGGTGACCTGGCGATCCTGCTCGGGGCCTGGGGCGAGTGCCCGCCGAAGGGCGGATGCCCGGCCGATCTCGACGGCGACGGCTCGGTCGGGGCGGGCGACCTCACCGCGCTGCTTGCGGCGTGGGGTTGAGGCCCGCGGACGCGCGAAAAATGAAGCCGCCGTGCGGGGATTCCGCACGGCGGCCGTCTTTCTTTCTCCCGGTTACGGTCGAGGTCGCTCAGGCGGTCCGCCGCCGGCGGCCGGCAAGGCCCGCGAGGCCAAGCAGGGCGAGGGCGCCCGGCGCGGGGATCACGGTTCCCTCGATGAACACGTTGTCGATGCGGTTGGTGCCGCCGGTGCTCGACGGTGCCGCGTCGCAGGTCAGGCGGAAGATCACGTCGGCCTTGTTGTCGGCCGCGGCCGCGGCGGCGGCGATCGTGTACGCCGCCTGGCGGGTGCCGCCGGTCGACCAATTGGCGTTCGGGGCGAGGCCGTTCTGGAGCACGGTATAGGAGAGCAGCGTGGTCCAGTTCGAGCCGCCGTCGACGCTCATGAAGAGGATGAACGCCGACGGGCCGGTCGAGCTGCGGGTCTGGTCGAACGAGATCGAGACGTCGGTGTACCCGAGCGTCGAGAGCCGGGCCTCGTAGTAGTCGCCCTGCTGCCAGTTGTTCGAGCTGAACGAGTACTGCGAGCCGTTGCCCGCCACGGTCGACCAGACGGTCGCCGCGGTGAGGTGGAAGCCCCGCATGCTCGAGCCGGTCGCGTTCGCGCCCTGGTCGGCAGCGCCGTAGACGTACTCGTTGCCCGTGGTGGACGAGGGGATGGCGGTGTTGAAGGTCCAGCCGGCGACGACGTCGGCGGCCGAGACGCCCGCGACGGCAAGGGTCGCCGCGGCGCAGAGAAGGTGGATCTTGGGATTCATGGTTGGCTCCGTGAGGTCAGGAGTGTTTCAACGGCGACGGCGACGCGAGGCGAGGCCCGCGAGGCCGAGGAGGGCGAGGGCGCCGGGGGCGGGGATCACGGTGCCTTCGATGAAGACGTTGTCGATCCGGTTCGAGCCGGTCGAGGCACCCGCGACGAGCGAGACGAAACGGAAGATGACCAGCTCGCGATCGCCGGCGAGCGTGGCGCTCGCGACGGTGTTGTAGAGCAGGTTCCGCGCGCTGGTCGAGCTCCACGTGCCGGGCGAACCGCCGCCGCCCGACTGGAGGACCGCGTAGGTCTCGAGGAGCGTCGTGAAGGTCGCGCCGCCGTCGATGCTCATGAGGAGCGAGAAGCTCGAGGGGCCCGTCGAGCTGCGGGCCTGGTCCCACGAGATGGTGATGTCCGTGTACCCGGCGGTCGACAGGCGGGCCTCGTAGTAATCACCGATCCCCCAGTTGTTGCTGCTGAAGGAGTACTGCGAGCCGTTGCCGGCGGGCGAGGTGTAAGTCGCCGCGGCGGCGGCATGGGTGCTCGACAGCTCCGAACCGACGGTGTTGGCGCCCTCGTTCGCGGCACCGACCGTGTAGAAGGTGCCGGTCGGCGGCGGGTTGGTCGGAAAGGCGGTCGGGATGGTCCAACCGGCGACGACATCGGCTCCGGCGAGCGAGGCCGCGAAAGCGGCGACCGCGGACGCCACGGCATGGCGCGAAAGCGAAGGCATGGATAGGGACTCCGAAGGGGAACGGGGAAGGGAACGAAAAACGACATCCAGGGAGGAAGGGCTCCTCGGACTCCCAGAAAGTGCGCCCGACTCGAAGCAGGTCAAAGATCGAGCGGTGAAACGGGCCAAAACCGCTCAGAAACCCGGTGCAGAACCTCCGCGAGCACCGCCCGTGCCTGCTTCACCCCCTTTTCCAGATTGCCCAGAACCCCACCGGCCTTGGTGCGGCCGGCCGCCCCCCGCTTCAGGATCCGGTCGGACTTGAACTCTGGCGTTCAGAAATGGAGCCCGCCTCGCCGGACCCCCTCCCCGCCACCGGTCCCGATCGGCCTCAGGACGGTCAACCGCAAGCACCTCGCGAAGCCCGGACCGCAACCGCTCGCAGGCTCCGGTGCGGCCGATCAGTAGCGACGAAGCACACCGGTCACCACCCCCTGCACCTGGCACTCGTCGACGATGATCGGCTCGAACTCCGGGTTCGCCGGCTGCAGCCGGATCGAGCCATCGGGCTCGCGGTAGAAAGTCTTGAGCGTGGTCTCGCCGCTCGGCAGGAGCGCCACCACCCGTTCGCCGTTCTTGGCCGTGTTCCGCTGCTCGACGATGACGTAATCGCCGTCGAAGATGCCCTCGTCACGCATCGAGTGCCCGTCGACCTGCAGCGCGAAGAGATTCCCCCGCTGCCCGCGGCGCGGGCCGAAGATCTCCTCGAGGCTGAGCGTCTCCCTCTGCTCGAACTTCTCGACGGGATGCCCCGCCGCGATGCGTCCGACGAGCGGGAACTCGGCGGGGCCGAGCTCGCGCTCGGGTTCCTCGCCGGGAATCGTGAACTCCTCAGGCAAGGACAAAGAGCGAGCGCGGTTCGCCTCGCGGACCAGCGCCCCCTTCCCGATCAAGGTCTCGACGTGCTCGAACGCGGTGACCTTGCTGACGCCGATCTGGTCGGCGATCTCCTGCATGGTCGGCGCGTAGCCGCGCGAGTTGCGGGAGTCGCGGATGAGACGAAGGATCCGAAGCTGCTTGGGCGTGAAGTTCATGGCGGTTTGGTGGGGTGCGGGAGGGGTTCGAGGCGAGTCGATCGAGTCGGTCGCGGATCGCGGTCTCGACATGCCGGATCTGCTCGCGCTGGTTGGCGAGGAGTGCGGCGAGCGCGGAATCGCCCCCGCCGTCCCCGTCCACCTCCTCGTGGCGGAAGAGGGCGAGGACCTTTTGAAGGAATCGCGACCAGAGCGAGCGTCGGCGGGCCGCCGGCCGCCGGGTGCGGCCGGGTTCAGGACGGGTGGGTCCGGTCGGGGACGGCCAGGCGGTACCGGGAACCGCGGCCAGCGCGACGAGGCGGTGACCGTTCGGGACCAGCGCCACCTCGAAATCGCCTCCCGGTCCGAGCCGGACCAAGGGCACGGGGGGCGAACACCGGGGCGGATTCGAAGCGAAGGAGCGGGACTCAGGCTGACCAACCATCTCGGATTCCTTTCCGTGGCCTCGACCCGCTTTCACCGGCGGCCGGGGCGTCCTGTGTGATGCTGTGGACCGTTTGATCGGGTTCCGTTCGGGTATCTCTCCAGAATCCGTTCGGGAAATGTTACCCCAAACGGAAACCGATCGTCCGGGTACGGGAGAAAGTTCCGGTCCTGACAACCCCTCGTGGAAAGTCGATTCAGTCTCGCCCGAATCCACGCCCGAAGCCCATGCCGGTCGATATCGGGAACCCATGCCGAAGCGGAAGGCCCGATCTGCCCGAGGTTCCGACCCGTCCCCCCCAGATGGACAGGCACGGGAGATTGGACAGGCCAAATCTTCTTCTCAGCCGTCAGGTTGGTGGTGGCCGGTGCGGGTCGCCGGTGGCTGGATCGCCTTGGGCGGCATCCTCAAGACCGTCTCCGGGCTGCCGTCGGACCTGCCGGTCCCGATCCTCGCTCTCGACCTCGATCCCCTGCTCGTGCTGACGGTTGCGGCTGGGGTCGAGCTTCTGGTCGGCACCCTCGGACTGATCGCTCCTCGGCTGGGCTGGATCCCGGTCTCCGGGCTCCTGGGCCTTTTCATCGCGATCCTGGCCGGTCATTGGTGGCAAGGGGGCGGATCCTGCGGCTGCTTCGGCACCGCGGTGGCCCTGCCGGCGTGGGTGATGCTGGCGATCGACGCGGTGCTGCTCGGGGGGACGCTTGCGGCGGCGCGGCGAGGAAAGTGCCTGTCCAAAACCGGTCAAGCCAAAACCGGTCCGGCCAGAACTGGCCTGTCCAACATCAACGTGTCCAACATCAACGTTCCCGATCTCGACACCCCCGCCAAGCTCGCCCTCGGGCTCGGCCTCGCCCTCGCGGTGGCCGCCGCCGCCCTGACCGACCGCCGTCTCGCCTCGCTCCGGCCCATCGAAGCCGTCGCCGCCGTGCCCGCCCCCGACCTTGCCGGGGCGACCGCCGCGAAGGCCTGGTCGTTGCCGAGCGTGCTACCCGAGCAGGTCATCCTCCGGCCGAGCCAGTGGATCGGCCGGTCCCTCGCCGACACCGAGTTCGGCCGCTGGGTCGACGTCACCGGCTTCCCGCCCGAGGGCCGCATGATCCTCTACTACGAGTCGTGCAACCACTGCGCCGATCACCTGCGCGAGCTTGCCGCCGCGCAGGCCGCCGATCCCGGTGACGCCACCAACTACCTCCTGGCCCAGATGCCGACGCCGAAGGGGTACACCGGCCGGCTGCATGTCGATCGGGTGCCGAAGGCCGCGGCGCATGTCGTGCTGCCCGAGCTCGCGAAGGGCTATGTCATCACGCCGCCGTGGGAAGTCTTCCTCACGGACGGCCGAGTCACGCGGGCCGAACGCGTGAAGCGAAGCGGCGAGGGAAGCTGAGACCCCGATGCGCCTCACCATCCGCGCCCGAATCCTGCTCACCTTCACCCTGCTCGTCGGGCTGCTGGTCGCGATCGCCCTGATCGGCCGCGCCGGCGAGTCCCTGCAGGCCCGCGTGGTCGAGGTCGAGGAGCGTCGGCTCGCCTCGTGGAAACTCGCCGAGGAGCTCCGCCGCAGTTCCGACGATCTCACGCGGATGGCCCGGACCTTCACGGTCACCGGCGATCCCGCCTTCGAGCGCCACTTCCGCGAGATCCTCGCGATCCGCGCCGGCGAACGGCCGCGGCCCGAGGGTCCCGAGGGGATCGACGGGATCCACTGGGATATCGTCGCCGCGGGCGAGACGCCCGACGCCCCGCCCGGCCGGGCCATGAGCCTCGACGAGCGGATGCGCGAGCTGGGCTTCTCGGCGGAAGAATTCGCCCGGCTCGCCGAGGCCCGCGACCGTTCGGACGCGCTCGTGAAGCTCGAGGAGCGGGCGATGAACGCGGTCCGCGGCCTCTTCCCGGACGCGAGCGGCGGCTACACGGTGCGCGGCGAGCCCGACGCGGAGCTCGCCCGTTCGCTCATGCACGGCCCCGAGTACCACCGCGCGAAGGCCGACA
>JBIKVN010000018.1:0-22789 GCA_044356865.1 Phycisphaerales bacterium
GCCGAGTGCCACGAGCGGCTGCTCGTGCTGCGGCCTCGCGACGCCGAGGCGCTGTTCTCGAGCGGCGTGGCCGCCGCATCCCGCGGCGATCTTCCCCGGGCGATCGAGCGGCTGGCGGCGCTCGCGTCGTTGCCGGAGGCGGATCGCGGCCGCGGGCTGGCGGGCTTCCGGCCCGAGGCGGGAACGCTGGCGAAGCTCGCGCTCGGTCGGGCCCTCGCCACGATCGGGGCCGATCGGGCGACGGTCGAGGTGCTGGAGGCGGCGGCGGAGGAGGCCCCGGCCGATCTTCTGCCGGCGATGCGGGGTGATCTCGAACTCTCCCTCGGCGACGCGCTCGCCCGCACCGGCGATCTTGCCGGCGCGGCGACGGCTTGGGAGCGGGCGGCGAAGGTGCCCGGTGCGGCGGAGCTCGCGCTGCCTCGGCGGATGTGGGCCGCGGTTCGGCTTGGCCGCGACGCCGCGGCGATCGAGGCGCTGGCCGTCCGAGTCCGCGAGGCGGGCGCCGACGACGAGGCGGTGGCGCTGGCCCGTTGGCTGGTCCGGGTGGCTCCGCGCGAGGCGGAGAGGTTCGGGCAGGCGGTCGACGATCGTCGGCTTGCCGCCGCCCTTCGGGGCGGCGAGGCGGAGCGCCGGCTGCTTGCCGAGGCGATCGCCGCGGACCCCGCCGGTGCTTCCGCCGAACTGCTCCGGGAGCGGTTCGCGACGCTCGAGCCCGGCGCGGCGATCGACGAGGCGCTCGCGTTCGTGGCGGCGCACCCGTCGCAGGCCGACGCGTGTGCGGCGGCCCTGGTCCGCTCCGGGTCGACCGCGGGGGGGCTTCTTGCGGCGATCGATCGGGTCGGCGAACGACCGGGTCGGACCGTCCTTGAGCCGGCGCTCGCCGCCGCGCTCGGCGACGAGGCCCGCGTGGCCGACGCGCGACCGGTATCCACCGCCGCCGCCGCCCGCGAGGCTCTCCTGCAATCGGGCCGCGTGGCGGAGGCACTCGAACGCGCCGCGATCCGCGCCTCCGCCGCACCCACCGATGTCGAGGCGTTCCGCTTCACGGTCGCCGGCGTCCCGCGGACCGGACAGGGCGAACGGCTGGGTCCGTGGCTGCTCGATCGCCAGCTCCGGATGCCCGCGGAACCCGAGTCGCTCGAGGCCCTGGTCGCGTTCCTGCTCGCTTCGGGTGCCGAAGAGCAGGCCTTCGAGATCCTGCGCCGTCGCGCGGAGGCCGAACCGCCCGAGCCGTTCGCGGCAACGCTGCTCGAGCGGGCCTTGGTCGAGCGGGGGCGGGCTCGCGAGGCGTTCGCGAGGGCGCGAAGTCGCCGCGAGGCCGGCGTCGCGCCGTCGGGCGTCCGCGAGGACCTGCGCTTCGCGGCGCTCGCGCTCGAGGCGGGGGAACCGGCGGTCGCCGCGGAGACGCTGTCGCGGCTGGCCGACGGCCGGGGGCCGCTCGATCCGGGCGCCGCCCTTGCCGCGGCCCGGCTCGCCGAACGGTTGCCCGCGGAAATCGCCGAGCGCGATGCGATCGTCACCGGCCTGGCGCTTTCCGCCGCCCGCGAAACGGCGCCCGAGCGGCTTCCGGCAGCGCTCGTGGTGGCCCGCCTGGCCGCGCGGCGTTTCGGGCAAACCGGCTCCGAGGCCGATCGCGACCGGCTTGCGGAAGCGGTCGCGCTCGCTCTCGCCGCCGCCGGGAGCGAGGCCCGAGATCTCGCTTGGCCCGAACCCACCGTCGACGCGTTCCTCGAGACTGCCCAGCGATTGGTCGACGACGAGGATCTCCTGGCCGCGGCTGCGTTCCTCGCGACCGTGGTGCGCGACGCCCCGACGCTGCCCGCCCCGGTCGCGGGCCGCCTCGCGGTCGCGGCGTGCGCGATCCATGCCGTGGCGGGCGACCGCTGGGAACGCTCGCTCGAACTGTTGCGGCTGGTGCGGACCCGCGGGGCCCGGCCGTTCTCGCGCGAGGGCGACCCGGCCGAGAGCGAGGCCGAGGCGATCCATCGCCTGAGCGGGCTCCACTCGTTCCTCGACGACCGGACCGGCGCCGACCGCCTGCTCGAGCGGGCCCTCGCCCTCGAACCCGACCACGCGATGAGCCTCAACAACCTCGCCTACTCGGCGGTCGACCGCGGCGAGATCGACGCCGTCACCGTCCGCCGGGCCGAGCGGGCCCACGAACTCGCGCCCGACGACCCGAGCGTCCTCGACACCCTCGGCTGGCTGCGCTACAAGCAGGGCCGCTTCCGCGACGACGCCTCGGGCCCGGGCGCCGTCACGCTGATTTCGCGTTCGCTGCGGGCCCGCCCCGACGACCCCGGCCTCGAGCCGCTTGACCATCTCGGCGACGCCCTCTGGCGGGCCGGCGACCGCGAGGCGGCGATCCGGGCCTGGACCGCCGCGGCCGAACTCGTGCCGGTGCGGTATCCGCTCGAGTCGATCGTCGCGGGTCTGCCCGAATACGAGCGGCGCGAGCAGGGCGTGCGGCTCGTGGACGCCCGCGACTTCTGGAACCGTTCCTACGGCGAGATCGGCGAGCGGGCCGCCCGCAAGGCCGCGACCGCCCGCGCCGGCGGCGAGCCGGCGGTCGCGCCGCTCGCGATCTCCGGCTCCTGAACCCTTTCGCTACCCTCCCCGGATTCCCCACCATGGCCGGACACAGCGCCTGGAAGAACATCAAGCGTCGCAAGGCCGCCGTCGACGCGAAGCGCGGCAAGATCTGGAGCAAGGTCAGCCGCGCGATCATCGTCGCCGCCCAACGCGGCGGCGGCGACCCGAAGTTCAACGCCACGCTTCGC
The DNA here is from genome assembly GCA_044356865.1 of Phycisphaerales bacterium. GTDB lineage: Bacteria > Planctomycetota > Phycisphaerae > Phycisphaerales > SM1A02 > JBEIUL01. Next base: position 2,781 of record JBIKVN010000018.1, read on the forward strand.
CTCGCGATCGACGAGGCGAAGGCCGCGAACATGCCGCGCGACACGATCGAGAAGGCGGTCAAGAAGGGCACCGGCGAGCTCGGGGCCGAGCGTTACGACAGCGTCCGCTACGAGGGCTACGGGCCGGGCGGCGTGGCGTTCCTCTGCGATCTCCTCATCTCGAACGCCAACCGCACCGCGGCCGAGATCCGCACCATCATCGACAAGAACGGCGGGAAGCTCGGCGTGCCCGGCTCGGTCGCCTTCGGCTTCACGCCGCAGGGGGTGATCGTGGTGCCGACCTCGGCGGCGGTGACGGAAGACCGCGTCCTCGAGGTCGCCCTCGGCCTCGAGGTCGAGGATGTGAAGGGCGATGGCGAGGTCGTGCAGGTGACCTGCGCCCCGGCCGAGCTCGATCGGGTCAAGACCGGGCTCGAGGCCGCGGGCCTGCCGATCGAGGGGGCCGAGGTCACCTGGACCCCGCAGAACACGGTTGCCGTCGACGCCGAGACCGGCCGGAAGCTGCTCGTCCTGCTCGAGGCGGTCGAGGACCACGACGACGTCCAGAAGATCTGGCACAACGCCGAGATTCCCGACGAGAGTTATCCCTGACCCGGCCCCGATTCCCCGGGGCCGCTCAACGCCCCGGGCCCGACCGGCCGATGGTGCCATTCCCGAGGCTCCCATGCACGAACCCCGACGACCGAAGCTCCCGAACCCGGCGTTCCTCCCGTTCGTGCCGCTCATGGCCATCCTGCCCTCGCTGGGCGGCTGCGTGAGCCGGACCGAGTCGTTCGCCGGGCATGATCCGGCCGCGGTCTGGACCGCCATGGTCAAGGCCGCCGAGGAGCCCGACCTGAAGGACTGGAAGACCGTCGACAACGACATCTGGAGCGACGCGGCTTCCCGCCGCATCGAGATCCACCGGCTCAACCGCCGCTTCCTCTACCGCCACGACGAGTACTCGCGCATGGAATCGCGCGAATGGGACTTCGCGGTCTCGCTCGGCGAGCCCGAGGCGGACGGGGCCCCGCCCGAGGTCACCTTCGCGGTGCGCGGGGCGGTCATCCCCGCCTGGGGCTGGCACGAGGCCGACGCCTTCTTCACCCGCATGTGGGAGATCCTGGGCGGTGAGGAAACCGAGATGTCGGCGGCCCGCCGGAAGTACCTCGAGACGCTCGAGGCCGAGCGGGCCGGCGAGCCGCGGCCGCAGGCCGATCCGGACGGCGATGATCTCATGCATCCGAAGCCGCTCGAGATTCCGACCGAGTTCCCGGTCGACGATCCTGCCGTCTCGCCGCCGCCCGTCGACGTGCCCGAGCGATGACCGACGGACCGCCCGACGCGCTCGACCGCGCCACGCGAACCCGCGCCGCGGTCAGCGGGGCCCTCGCCCTGGTCTGGGGCACGCTGCCCGGCATCCTCGGCGTGACGCTCGTGGTGAGCGTGGCCGACGCCGAGGCGTTCTTCACGCGGTTCGGCGACTCGGCGTTCCTGGTCTATGCGCTGGGTTTCGCCGTCCTCGCCGGCCTCGGCCTCCTGCCGACCTTCGCCCAGGCCTTCGCCGGCGGCTGGATCCTCGGCTTCGCCCACGGGGCGGCGGGGGCGGGCCTCGGCATCGGGCTCGCGGCGATCCTCGGCTACCTCGTCTCGCGACTGGTCGCCGGCGACGCGGTCCGGGCGTGGATCGACCGCAACCCGCGCTGGAAGGTCGTGCGCGAATCGCTCGTCGGCCGCGGCTTCGGCCGGAGCCTCGCCGTCGTCACGCTGGTGCGCTTCCCGCCGAACTCGCCGTTCGCGCTGTGTAATCTCGCCCTCGCGTCCTGCGGCACGCGGCCGCTGCCGTATCTGGTCGGCACGCTCGTCGGCATGGCCCCGCGGACGATCTTCGTCGCCTGGCTCGGCTCGGTCGCGGCGGCGAGCGCCACCGACGAGAACGGCCGCATGAGCCTCTTCGCGATGGCGAAGGACAAGCCCTGGATGTTCGCGGTCGGCCTCGCGAGCACGATCGCGGTGCTGGTGGTCCTCGGCCAGATCGCCAAGCACGCCCTGCGCCGCGCGGGGCTCGATTCGGCGCGATGAGCCGGCGGCGTCCTTCAGCTCACGCCCGGCTCTTGTAGCTGCCGTCGTCGGTCGAGATGATGATCTTCTCGCCGATCGAGATGAACGGCGGCACGCGGGTCTTGAGCCCGGTCTCGCAGGTCGCTTCCTTGAGCTGGTTCGTCGCGGTCGCGCCCTTGATGCCGGGAGCGGTGTCGGTGATGGCCAGCGTCACCGTCTTCGGCAGCTCGATCGAGACCGCCTTGCCGTCGCACCAGAGGACGATGACCTCGGAGTTCGGCAGGATGTAGAGCGGGAAGTCGCCGACGAAGCCGGCCGCGAGCTCGACCTGCTCGTAGTTCTGGCTGTCCATGAAGATGAACTTCTCGCCCTGCTGGTAGAGGTACTCCATGCCGCGGCGGTCGAGGTCGACCTGCTCGACCTGCTCGCCCGAACGCAGCCGCTTGTCGATCAGCGACCCCGTCTTCAGGTTCCGCAGCTTCACCTGGATGAACGCCCGGAGGTTACCGGGGGTGACATGGGTGAACTCGGTGATCAGGAAGAGGTTCCCGTCGTACTTGATGGCCATGCCGGGACGGAGGTCGACGCTGTTCATGGGGATCCGCGGGTCTCGGGATAAAAGGGGGGATCGCCCGCGGCGGACGCCGGCGGGTCGGGCAAGGTAGGGGTTCCGGTGGATCGGGTCGAGGGCAGGGGGCCCGCGAAAGCCGGGGCGAAAGAAAATACCCCCGGCACGAGGCCGGGGGCGGAGGGAGGGAAAAGGGCGGATGGAAGTCGAGGCGAAGCCTCGGCCGGGGCCATCGATCCAGGGTGTGAGATTCCGGGGGCGGCCCGTCCGGGCCGGCTCCCAATTTCTCTCTGCCCCACTGGAGGCCTCTCGGCCCCCAGTCGCGACCCTTGCGAGCGTCGCGTCAATCGGAGGTGTTCCCGACAGACCGACCATACAGCGAGCGGCGCGATGGGCAAATCCACCCGCATGGAAAAGGCGCAAATCGTGGAGCAATCGTCGTGGCCGGTCGGATCGGGGCGAGACTTCGGACCCAGGTTGGCCCGAGATCCCTCCTTTCGGCATGTTCTCGGACACGAATGGGCCGCAGCCCGAGTTCTCGATCGCCGTACACTCCCGACCCCGTTCGACCTCTTCCCCGATCGACCCCACCCATGAATCCTTGCCCGTCTCGACCGTTGCCCCGGATCTTCGTTGCGGCCCTCCTCTCGGTCGCGGTGCTGCCGCTCGGCGGTTGCCCGTCCGACTCCGCGGCCCCGCCGGCCGCCGAGACCGCGTCCCCCGGTGCGTCCACGCCGCCCCCCCCGGCCGCGGCCCCGGTCGCCGCGCCCGAGGCTCCGGCCGCCGAGGACGCCCCGCCCCCGGTCGTCCTCGAGCCCGAGGTCATGGACTTCGGCACCGTCGCCCCCGGCGTCGTCCCCGAGGCGATCGTCAAGATCCGCAACACCTCCGACAAGCCCCTGTCGATCCTGGCCGTGCAGCCGAGCTGCAAGTGCACGACCGTCGACGACCTCGTCGGCAAGGAGATCCCCGCCGGCGGCTTCGTCGAGCTCAAGGCGAGCATGAAGAAGGACAGCTCGCCGGGCCAGAAGAAAGCCGACATCAAGGTCCTCGTCGATGGCTACAGCCGGGTGATCCCCGTGCCGCTGCGGATGGAAGTCTCGCTGCCCGTGCGGGTGGTGCCGGGCTACGTGAACGCGGTCCGCGACCAGCCCAAGTCCGGGCGTCTCGTCGTCGAGAGCCTCGACAAGCAGCCCTTCCGGATCTGCGCGGTCGGCGGCAAGCCGCCGAATTACATCGGCTTCGACCCCGCCACCGACGCGGCCCGCAACCAGTACCTCATCGCCTACGACGTCGCGAGGGATTTCGAGGGCGGTGCGGTCCCGCTCTTCTGGATCGTCGAGACCGACCGTCCCGATTGCCCGCTCGTCGACATCCGCATGCGCCTCGAGTCGACCATGCCGCGGCCGACCTTCAAGATGCAGGACTACCGCATCACCTTCGGCCGCGTCGAGCAGGGGCAGACCGCCGACTTCACCGTCCAGATCGCCGAGCAGCCCGAGGACGAGCCGATCCTCGGGGCGGCCATCGAGAGCGACCTCGGTCGCGTCGAACTCGTCGAAACCGAGAAGGACGGAACCATGACCAACCTGACCCTGCGATTCACCGCGGCCGAGGGCGCGGAGGGTCTCGTCTGGGCCCCGCTCAAGATCCACTCGAACCGCCGCACCCAGGAGGCGTTCCTCTGGGGCCAGGTGGTCTCGAAGGGTCACCAGGGCTGTCTCGGCCGTTGACGCTCACCCCACGGTGCGGCCCTGGCGCAGCGTCAGGAGCGCCGCGACCCGTTCCTCGGTCGGCGGGTGCGTCGCGAAGAGCCGCGTGACCGTCGCGCCGGTGAACGGCTCGACGATGAACATCTGGTTCATCGCCGGGTTCGGGTTCTCGAGCGGGATCCGCCGCGACATCGCATCGAGCTTCCGCAGGGCCGACATGAGCCCGTCGGGCGAGCCCGCGATCGCGGCGCCGTCGGCGTCGGCGACATACTCACGGCTGCGGCTGATCATGGCCTGGATGAGGGCCGCCCCGATCGAGCCGAGGAGGATGATCGCGAGCCCCGCGAGCGGATGGCCACCGCCCTCGCCGTTCGAGCGCGGGGCCCCGAAGAAGAGGGCGGTCTGGGCGAGCATCGAGAAGATGCCCGCAACCGTCGCCGCGATGCACGAGGTCAGCGTGTCGCGGTTCTTGACATGGGCGAGCTCATGGGCCATCACGCCCTCGAGCTCGCGGGCGTCGAGGATCCGGAGGGCCCCCTGCGTCACCGCGACCGCCGCCTTCTTGGGGCTGCGGCCGGTGGCGAAGGCGTTCGGGACCTCCTGCGGGCAGATGTAGACCCGCGGCATCGGCAGGTTCGCCCGCCCGGCGAGGCGACGGACCATTGCGACGAGTTCCGGTGCGGTCCTCTCGTCGACTTCTTGGGCCTGCATGCTCGCGAGGGCGATCCGGTCGCTGAAGAACCAGGCCCCGACATTCATGACCGTCGCGAGGACCGCGGCGACGATCATGCCGTTCAGGCCCCAGAACGAACCGACCCAGACGAGGAGGGCGAAGAGCCCGCCGAGAAGCATCGCGGTCTTGAAGTTGTTGATGGTCTTGATCATGGATGGAGGAGGGTGGTTGCGAACGGTGTGCCGGACGGGACGGATTGGCGGCGGCGATCGTAGGGAGGAGATACCCCTCCCGTCGAGGGATGCCGAGGGTTGGAAACGGTCGGCGTTTCCGCCGCCCCGGCTTCAGCCGAGGCCAAGCCCGATCATGCGGATCCCGGAGAGGCCGATCAGGACCAGGAACACCACGCGGACGCTTGACACGGGCAGGCGATAGACCAGCGCCGCCCCGAGGAACCCCCCGGCGACCGCGGTCGGTATGAGGGCGGCCGCCAGGCCGAGGGTGGCCGGAAGCGTCAGCGGCGAGCCGTCGGTCCGCACGAGGCCCGAAAGCGTCGCGTTCTTCGCGACCGCCGCCACGCTGGCCGCGACGATCGTCACGGCGGAACTCGTGCCCACGGCCTGCCGGAGCGGCAGTTTCGCGATGCCCCGCAGGAGCGGCATGAGCAGCGTTCCGCCGCCGATCCCCAAGAGGCCGCTCGACAGGCCGGTGACCGCGGCGATCGGCCGCAGCCGCGAACCGGACACCCGCTCGGCCGGGGGATGGTCGCCCTTCGCCCGGACGAGCCCGACCGCCTCGGCGAGGGCGGTGTAGAGGAGGAACGAGCCGAACGCCACGAGCAGCCGCTTCCCGTCGAGGGCGTTCGAGAGGAAGACCCCCAGTACCGCCCCGATCGCGGCCAGCGGCACCATCGCCCGCACAAGATCGCCGCGGATCGAGCCGCCGCGGCGGTGCCGCACGGTGGCGACGATGCCCACCGGGATGTTCACCACCAGGCACGCCGCCTGGTAGAGCTGCTGGTCGGGCCCGAGGGCGAAGGTCAGCAGCGGGATCATCACCACCGACCCGCCGAGGCCGAGAAGCCCGCCGGCGACGCCGCCGGCGAGCCCGATGGCGGCGATCAGCACGAGCTCGAGCGGGGCCGGCATGCGGGGCGGAGTGTACGGGCGCGCGACGACGGGCGACCCTCGCGAGTCGCCCGTCGTGTTTCGGCTCGGGAGAAACCTCTCAGTCGCTCCGCCGCCGCCGCCGCGCGACCGCCCCCGCGGCCACGAAGAGCGCGAAACTGCCCGGGCCCGGGACCAGCGTCAGCGTCACCGTGCCCTCGAAGTCCGCGAAACCGCCGGCGTTCCCGACGAGCGAGCCCCACGAGATGACCTGGGCCCCCGGTCCGAGCGCCACCGAGTACGAGACCATCGACTCGCCGAAGGTGACCAGTCCCGCGAGGTCGCCGCCGACCTCGAAGAACCCATAGCCGGTGCCCGAGGTGGCGAGGTCGCCGGTCAGGGTCACGATCACGCCGAGGTCGCTCGTGAAGGCGAGCCGGTTGGCGGCGAAGGCGAACTCGTAGTCGCCGAGGTGCCACGGCGACAGCGTCATCGAGTTCTCGAAGTCGAAGTTCGCATCCACGCCGTCGATCGACATGAACCCGAGACGGGACCGGTACGAGCGGATGTCCGGGATCGACTCCTCGACGAGGATGAACGAGCCGACCGGCGGCGTCACGATCGACGCGAGATCGAAGAACGGATCCGGCATTGGGAAGTCGAGGTCGAGGAAGCCGGCCCCGGCCTCCATCCGCTGGACCTCTCCCGAGACGACTCCCGCCTGCGCGAAGGCGGCGAGACCGAGCGACGCGGCCGCAAGCGGCAGCGCGCAAGACCAACGAGCGTGCATGTTCCCTCTCCTCATGTTCCCTCTCCTCGGGGCCCGGGGACGGCGGGGTCGCCCTCGGGCCGGTTCGATCGAAGGTCGCCGGCGACGCCGGAGACGAAAATCCCGCCCCGCGAAGGTAGTTCGCTTTGGGGGCGGGAGTCGGGACGAAGGGATGGATCTGCGACGCTTGCGGGGCGGATTCGCCGGGAGAAATCCGCGGCAGCGCCGCCCGGGATCCCCGGATCCAGGTCAGCGGCGGCGCCGGTGACCCAGCACGAGACCGGCCATGGCCAGGAGCGCCGCGACACCGGGAGCCGGCACCACGAAGAGCGTGGCCGTCCCCTCGAGGTCGCCGAAGCCGCCACCGGTGCCCGCGAGTACGCCCCAGGCGATCGTGTGGGTGCCCGCGTCGAAGAGCACGGTCACGTTGACCTCCTCGTACGACTCGTCGACGAGGATCAACGCCCCGGTCGAATAGTTGTAGACGAACATCGCGCCGCCGCCCGAGACATCAAGCGACGCGGTGAAGCGGAAGTCCGCCGAGCCCGCGGTCGTGAACTCGAGTCGGTTGCCGGCGAAGGCGAACTCGAACTCGGGCCCCTCGAACGGGTCGACCTCAAGCTCGTTGCGGAAGTCGAAGGTCGAGAGGGAACCCGACGAGTCGGTCTCGGCCGAGGTGAACTCGAGGACGCTCAAGAACCGCTCGACGTTCGGGATCCCGCCGCCGAGAAGCAGGAGCGATCCGACCGGCGGGTTCGCGATCGTGGCGGTGTTGACGCCGCCCCCGAACGGATCCTGGAAGTCGACGTAGCCGCGGCCGACCTGCATCGAGTCGATGCCGGCCGATCCGCCGACGATGCCTGCGAACGCCGAGCCCGAGATCGCGACCGCGGCGAGCGGCGCGAAGTGACTGAGTGACATGGTTTCCCTTTCCCTGGGGCGGTTGACCGCCTCGGTGTTTCCCGGGAGCAGCGAACGGCGCTTTCTCCCCCTCGGCGACGGAGATTACCCGAAGGGGGGAGGCGGATGCAATGGTCTTGCCGAGCGAAAAGACGCGAAGGCGGCCTCAAAGCCGCCTCCGCGGGATCAATTGGTTGCGATAACCGGAACTCAGCCCCGACGCCGACGCGTCAGGACCAGACCCGCGGCCGCGAGCAGGGCCACGGCGCCCGGCGCCGGGACGAGCGTCAGGGTCACCGATCCCTCGAAGTCGGCGGAGCCGCCGCTCGGGCCCGACATCGCGCCCCAGGCGATGGTGTGCGTTCCGGCGCCGAGCGTGAGAAACACGCCCCACTCGCCACCGAACGGGTTCACCAGCGCGGGGGAGTCGTCGCCGTAGACCTCGAGGAAGCCGAGGCCGGCGCCCGCGACCGAGAGGTTCCCGAGCAGGAAGATCTCGACCGGCACCACGGTGGTGAAGACGAGACGATTGCCCGAGAAGGCCCACTCGTAGTCGGGCAGGGCGAACGGCACGACCTCGATCTCGTTGCGGAACTCGAAGCGGGCGACACTTTCATTGATCGACTCGAACCCGAGCTCGCCGTAGAAGCTCTCGACCCCGGGGATCACGCCCCCGAGGAAGAGGAACGAGCCAACCGGCGGATTGACGATGGTGGTCAGGTCGCGGAACGAGTCCTGGCCGGGATTCTCGAGGTCGATGTAGCCCGAGCCGGTCTGCATCAGGTCGATGGTGTTCGTTCCGCCGACGATGCCCGCAAAGGCGGGGGCCACCACGAGCGCCGCGGCAAGCGGCGCGAACAGGCGCTGGAGCATGAATTTCCCTTTCTTCCCGAGGCGCCAAGGCCGCCTCTTCCTCCTGTGGGTCCGGGACACTCCCGGGCCTTGACGAAGGAGGTTAGCGACTGGCCCCGGGTGGCCGCAAGGCGGCGTGGCACCAAAGTCGGAGAACTCGCGCGACCCGAACGGAAGCGGGCCCGCCGGCCGCTCCTGGGGAGCGGTCACGGCGGGCCCGTTGAGGGGGCCAAGGCGATGTCAGAATGCGATTCGAGGCGATCAGCCGCGGCGGCGACGGCGACCGGTCAGGAGACCGGCGGTGACCAGCAGGGCGGCGGTACCGGGTGCCGGTACCGAGACGAAGGACATCTCTCCCTCGAAACGGGCGGAGCCGCCGGTCGGACCGACCAAAGCGCCCCACGCGAAGGAGTAGGTTCCCGCCGCGAGGAACAGGTCGTAGGCGACCGGATCGCCGGTCACCGCGAAGAAGACCGGCGGGACGGGATCGCCGAGGACATTGAAGCCCGCGAGCCCCCCGCCCGAGCCCTCGAGCATGCCCCGCAACGAGACCAGGAGCGGAGTCTCGCTGGTGATCGTGACCCGGCTGCCCGACATCGCGTACTCGAAGCCCGAACCGCTGAAGTCGGAAACCGTCAGCTGGTTGTCGAAGGCGAAGACCGCCCGGTCGTCGTCGAGGCGATCGAACTCGAGGCGGGTCGCGAAGGAACCGACGCCCGGGACGGTGCCGCCCATGAGAAGCAGCGAGCCTTCGGGCGGGGCGGCGATCAGCGCTGAGTCGACGCCCGAGATCGGGTCGGGCGACTCGGCGTCGACGAAGCCGTTGCCGATGATCATGAGATCGACCGACGGGGTGAAGGTGATGCCCGCGAGGGCGGGGGCGGCGAGCAGAAGCGTGGTGGCGGCGGCGAGCGAAGTTCGGATGGTGGTGGTCATGGCGAGCCTTGAGCCTTGGGGTGTGGAGACGGCCTGCGATCAGGCCCGCCGCCGCCGCGATACGGCGAATCCGGCGAGGGCGAGCAGGGCGACGGCCCCGGGGGCGGGCACGAAGGTGAAGACGATCGAGCCGTCGATCCCGGCTTCGCCGCCGGTCGGGTCGACGAGGGCGCCCCACGCGATCCGGTGCATCCCGGGCCCGAAGGTCAGGATGAAGTCAACCGGTTCCGACGAGGGGAAGAAGAGGTGCGGCGCCTCATTGTCGTAGTCGTAGAGGAAGGCCAGCCCGCCGCCCGATCCGCCCACGAGGGCATCGAGCCGCACGCTGAACTCGACCTCCGACACGATGTCGAGCCGGCCGCCCGCGAAGAAGAACTCGAAGCCGGTCGAGTCGAAGGGGACCGACTGCACCGCGAACTCGAAATCGAAGACCGAGGTCACCCCGTCGCACGAGATGAACTCGAGATCACCGAGGAACGAGCGGTTCCCCGGAATCACGCCTTGCAGGTTCAGGTACGAGCCGACGGGCGGCACGGCGACGCCCGTCAGGTCGGTGAAGGTGCCGGCGCTCGGATCGGCGAGGTCGACGAAGCCCGAGGCGATCTGCATCAGGTCGATGCTGTGGTTGCTGCCTCCCACCAGGCCGGCGGAGGCGGAGGCGGAGGACAGGCCGATCGCGGCGAGGGCGATCGCGGGGACGGGGCAACGCTTCGACATCTCTCTTCTCTCCCTGCCCGGCCCGAGGGCCGGAGTCCGATCGACGCGACCTCCCCGGGGGACTGTCCCGGGGTCGGCGTCGATGGAACGGAGGTGTTTCCCTTTTCCTCCCGCTCCGCCCGGAAACTAGCCCAAGATCCGCGGGAGGCCAGAAAAACAGGCCGATTTTCGGACAATCGGCTTACCGGGCGGCCTCGGCCAGCAGTCGAAGCAACTCGCGGTGAAGCAAGGGGTTAGCGGCAACGGCGGTCGGGCGCCGCAGGTCGGAGTGGCCTTCCCAGTCGGTGAAGACGCCTCCCGCTTCCGCGAAAATCACCGGAAACGGACCCGAGTCCCACGGGTTCATCCACGGCTCGACGACCGCATCGCAGCGGCCGGTCGCGGCCAGGGCGAGGGCGTAGCAATCGCTCCAGCCGCGGATGCGGCCGGCAGCGCGCTGAAGGCGATCGAGCGTCTCGAGCGAGCCGGCGCGGTGGAAGTACTCGTAGCCGGTGGTCCCGACGAGGGCCTCGGACAGCCGGGCGACCGGGCTGACGCGGGCCGGGACCGGATCGAGGCCGGCCCGTTCCCACCAGGCGCCGCGGCCCTCCGCTGCCCAGACCCGCTCGCCGAGGGCGGGCAGCTCGCAGATGCCGGCCACGACGCGCGGGCCGGTGTCGGTGTGGCGCTCGATCGCGACCAGCGTGCCGAAGAGCGGGACGCCGCGCGCGAAACTCACGGTGCCGTCGATCGGGTCGATGATCCAGGTGAAGCCGCTCGTGCCCGGTTCGGCGCCGTGCTCCTCGCCGAGCAGGCCGTCGTCGGGAAAGGCAGCGCGGATCGCCTCGCGCAGCAGTGATTCGCAGGCCCGGTCGGCCTGCGTGACCGGCGAGTCGTCGGACTTGCGCTCGACGGCGAGGTCGTCGCGGCGGAACCACGAGAGGGCGAGCGAGCCGGCCTCGGCGGCGGCGGCGCGAAGCAGCGCGAGGCGTCGATCGAGAGCGGCGTCGGCGGCGTCAGTCTGGTGCGGGGCCATCGGCGGCCGGATGGTCGCAGAAAGGGGGGCGTCGGGGCATTCGGTATCCTCGCGGCGATGGAGATCCCGCCGCCGCCGCCCCGCGAGCCCGGTCCGGACGAGGTCCTCGCCCGCGACCTCGACGGGATGCATCCGCTCGTCGTGATCGCCACCGACGACGAGCGGGATGTTCGCGACCGGATCTTCGCGGCGGTGCCCGCCGGGGTTCCGCTGCGGCAGTGGACCGCGGTGCAGGGCCTCGGCGACGCCCGGATCGCCGCCCCGGCGCTGTCCGACACCGAGCATCCCGCGGCGGCCCTCGCCTGGACCACCTCGCCCGCGGCGGGCGGGCGGGCGGTGACGGTCTTCTACGACCTCGTGCGGCATCTCGAGGATCCGCGCACCGCGCGGGCCCTGAAGGAGGCGGTCGCGCGGGCCCACGCGGGGCTCGGGGCGATCGTCCTGGTCGAGCCGGCCGCGCCGCCGCCGCGCGAGGCGCTGGCCGAGGCCCACTTCATCGACTTCCCGCCGCCGGGCGACGCCGAGATCGAGGCGATCGTGCGTTCCGCGATCCAGGAGGTGCTGAAGGTGCGGCCGGTCGAGGTCGCGATCCGGCGGTCGAGTTTCGCGCGGCTCGTGCGGAACCTGCGGGGGCTTTCGCGGCGGCAGGTCCGGCGGCTGGTGATCGAGGCGGCCCTGCACGAGCGCCGCTTCGACGACCGCGATCTCGCCACGGTCCTGCTGCGCAAGCGGAATGTCCTCGGCGACCTCGGCGGCGTCCTCGAGTTCGTCGAGAGCCCGGTCTCGCTCGACGAGATCGGCGGGCTCGCCCGGCTCAAGGCCTGGCTCGGGAAGCGATCGCTCGATCGGGCCGAGGAGGCGCGAGAGTATGGGCTGCGTCCGCCCCGCGGGGTGCTGCTGCTCGGCGTGCAGGGGGCGGGGAAGAGCCTCGCGGCGAAGGCGATCGCGACGGCGTGGGGCGTGCCGCTGTTGCGGCTCGACGCGGGGGCCCTCTACGACAAGTTCGTCGGCGAGAGCGAGCGGAAGCTGCGGGAATCGCTCGAGCAGGCCGACCGACTGGCCCCGGCGGTCCTCTGGATCGACGAGATCGAGAAGGGGTTCGCGAGCGCCGCGAGCCTGTCGTCGGACGGCGGCCTTTCGCGGCGGATGTTCGGCACGCTGCTCACGTGGATGCAGGAACGCACCGCCCCGAGTTTCCTCGCGGCGACCGCGAACGACATTTCGGCGCTGCCGCCGGAATTGCTGCGGAAAGGCCGCTTTGATGAGGTTTTTTTCGTCGACCTTCCGACCGCCGAGGTCCGGCGGAGGATCCTCGAGATCCATCTCGCGAAGCGGAAACGCGACCCGGAGTCGTTCGATCTGGGGCGGCTCGCCGATGCCGCGGACGGCTTCAGCGGCGCCGAGATCGAGGCCGCGATCGAGTCGGCGATGCGCGAGGCGTTCGGCGACCGGGCGAGGCCCCTGACCGACGCCGACCTGCTGACGGCCTTCGCCACCAGCCCCCCGATCTCGCGGGTGATGGCCGGAAGGATCGGCGAGCTGCGCGACTGGGCCAAGGGCAAGACCGTGCCGGCGGAGTGAGGGGCGACGCGACGCCGCGGGCGGCGTCGCGGCCTCACGCGCGGCCGTCGGCGAGCGACGCGAGCCGTGCCGCCTGGCGGTTCCAGAGCCGGGTCAGCTCGACCTCGGGCAGGTCAAGGTGGTCGCAGGTGAGCGGCTCGTCGCGGGCCACGCTGCGGCGCAGCACGGTCGGGGCCTCGAGCAGGGCGATCGGGATGCCTTCCGCGTCGCGGCGGTCGAGGATGCCGTAGCAAGCGTCGCTGCCGATCGCATGCTCGATCGTCTCGCCCGCCCGGAGGTCGCGCTTGGCCCGCGCGAACACGTCGCAGGTCGGCCGGATCGAGGCCGGGCCCGCGCCGAGCAGCCGCCCGGACTGCCCCGGGGCGAGGATCGGCCGCCCGTCCATGGCGGCCCGGATGGCCCGCGGCGTCTCGAGGTGGCAGAGGTGATAGGGGCGATACAAAACATAGCAAGGTCCCGGCCCGAGCTTGTAGTAGCCGAGGTAGAACCGCTGTTCTTCCGGCAGCGACGCCTTGGGCCGCACGATCAGGTAGACCCCGCCGTTCGGCTCCGCGCCGAGCAGGTAATCGACACGGGGGATGCCGCCGTAGGAGTCGAGGTCGAAGAGCCGGAGGGCCTCGTGCACGGATGCGGCCCGCGGGCCGGTCATGCCGCCGTCCGGAGGCTGGAATCCGAAGCCGTTGGCGAGCACCGCCATCTCGATGTGGAGTTTCGTGCCGTCGGTGTAGGCGCAACATTGCGTCGGCGAGAGCCGCCGCCTCGCCGCCTCGGCGACGATGCTCGTCGGCGTGGCGCGGCGATCGAGGAAGCCCTTGATGTTGCCGGCCTGGACCGTCTCGAGGCCCATGAGATCGGCCTCGGCGATCATCGTGGCCAGCACGCCGTGCTGGTCGCCGGCGTCGGAGGTGACCGTGAGGCCGCGCGACCGGGCCTCGAGGTGCAGCAGCTGACCGAGGGCCAGGTCGACCTCGGCGTTCATGAGCACGACGTGCGCGTTCGTCCCGAACGCCCGCAGGCAGTAGATCGCCGCGGCCCCGATGCTGTTGGTCGCCTCGACGAGCACATCGACCGGATGCTCCTCGAGCATGCGGAGGGCGTCGACCGAGGCGGTGCAGCCGGCGAGCGCCGCCGTCGACTCGGCGGCCGCGAGGTCGCGGTCGGCGGCCCACTCGAGCCGCATGCCCGGCGTGGCGGTCACCTGGAACGCAACGCCCCGGCCCATGCTGCCGCAGCCGACGAGACCGACGCGAATGGCAGGGGGTGCGGTCATCGATTCGGACGGCTCGGATCGTCGGCACTCGTCCCGGTCGATGCGGCGCCGGGATCGATCGCGAGAAGCGTGCGCACGATCAGGTCGGCGTCCAGCGTTCCCGAGCGTCCCTCGCGAAGTTCGAGTTCTCGGTACCGGCCGATACCCAGCGCGGCGGCCAGAAGCCGCTGCGGGGGAGTCCGCGGGGAGGTCCAGCAGAGCATGAGCACGACCGCCTCCGGCCGCATCCACGCGAGGTTCGCGAGTTCGGCCCCGCGGAGTCCGATCACGCCTCGCGCCCGCGCGAAGTGGCGGATCTGGCAGGCGAGCTCGTGGGCGCCCGGTTCATAGACGGCGGCGGGGATGCCCCGGGCCGCGAGCGCCTCGAGGCATGGCTCGAGGCCCGAGAGTTCGCGACGACCCGTGCCGTAACCCTTCGCATCGGCGCCGCCGCCGGGGCCGTAGTAGTCGGGTTCGGGCGAGCGTCGCAGCAGGAGGTAGCCGTCCGACGGCGTGGTCTCGCGGCAGCAGCCGAGTCCGGAAGCCTCGGCGGCGACGAAGGCGGCGGTGGCGCGGATCGACTCGGCGAAGGCGGCGTCGGAGATCCCGGCGGTCTCGAGGCGCTGGTCCCAACGGGGCAGGCGGATGCCGCCGTCGGCAAGCGAGGCGATCCAGCGGGCGCGATCGGGCTCGTCACCGGCCGGTTCTGCCGTCGGCGCCGGCGCGGCCGCGAGGTCCAGGCCAAGTCCGCGGAAGAGCGGAGGCAGGACCCGATCCATGACCGGTCCGCATGACTCGAGCTCGAGCCGGGCGCCGCGGAGCCGGTCGGGGTTCCGTCGGTGGAAGTCGAGGAGCGGGAACGCCACGCCGAAGAGGAAATGCCAGAAGTGCTCGATCGATCCCGGTTTCGACCGGTCGAGCCGCACTTGGATCGTTGGGGTGCTGTCCACGGGAACGCCGGTGTCCGGTCGAGGTCGGGTGGGATCGCGATGGTCGGGGAGGACGCCCATCCGCTCCGCGATCCAGTCCACATCGACGAGATGCGGCCCCGCCCTTTTCCCGGAGCGTCGACTTTCTCCCGGCGCAGGACGTCGGAACCGGCCGCGGGATATCGGCGGCAATCTCCGTTTCCGCCGATGCCGCAGGTACCGTCACCCCCCGTGACCGGATCGATCGGGACATTCGTGCTGGCGGGGATCGACGCGGTTCCGTGCGAGGTCGAGGCTGATCTCTCGCACCGGAACGTGCCGAGCACCTCGATCGTGGGCTTGCCGGACGCCGCGGTCCGCGAGTCGAGCGAGCGGGTGCGGACGGCGATCCTCAACTCGGGCTTCGAATACCCGTTCGGGCGGGTGGTGGTGAACCTCGCGCCGGCGGATCTCCGGAAGGAGGGACCGGTCTACGACCTTCCCATCGCGGTGGCGACGCTGGTCGTCGGCGGGACGATCGACCTCGAGGCCCGCGAGTCGCTTGATCCCGGGCGATTTCTCTTCGCGGGGGAACTCGCGCTCGACGGGCGTTTGCGTCCGGTGCGGGGGGTGACGAGCCTGGCGCTGCTGGCGAGGCGCCGCGGGATGAAGGGCGTGGTCGTGCCGAGCGAGAACGCCCGCGAGGCGGCGGCGGTCGACGGCGTGTCGGCGTTCGGGGCGGAGACGCTCGCCGACGTGGTCGGGTTCCTGAATGGCCATGGCACGGTCGCGGCGAGCCCGCCGGTCGATGTCGACACGATGCTCGCGGCGGCGACGGCCGAGCTGGATTTCGGCGACATCCGGGGGCAGGAGGGGGCCAAGCGGGCCGCCACGATCGCGGCGGCGGGCGGGCACAACCTGCTGCTCGTCGGACCGGCGGGCAGCGGGAAGACGATGATGGCGCGAGCCCTGCCGGGGATCCTGCCGCCGCTCGCGCGAGAGGAAGCGCTCGAGGTCACGCGGATCCACTCGGCGGTCGGGGCGGTGCCGCGGGGGGCACCGCTCGTCGTCCACCGGCCGTTCCGCTCGCCGCACCATACGTCCTCGACCTCGGCGATCGTGGGCGGCGGCGCGGTACCGAGGCCGGGTGAGGTGAGTCTTGCGCACCACGGCGTCCTGTTCCTCGACGAGCTGCCGGAGTTCGCGCGGCCCGCGCTCGAGGCGCTGCGCGAGCCGCTCGAGGATGGCTTCGTGACCGTGAGCCGCGTCCACGGCACGACCCGGTTTCCCGCCCGGCCGCTGCTGGTCGCGGCGATGAACCCGACGGCCCGCGGCGATCAGGCGGGCGGCGAGCAGGGGGTTCGCGACCGGCGTCATTACCTCGCGAAGGTGTCCGGACCGCTGCTCGACCGGATCGACCTGCATGTCGAGGTCGGCGCGGTGCCCTTCGGCGAGCTCGCAGGTCGCGAGCGGGGCACCGATACCGCGACGCTCGCGGCGAGGGTTTCGAGCGCGAGGAAGATCGGGGCCGCACGGCAGGGCGGTCGGGTGAACGCGGCGCTTCGGGGCAAGGACCTCGATCGCTTCGCGGCGATGGAGACCACCGCCCGCGAATTGCTCGAACGGGCGCTCGAGCAGCTCGGGCTGAGCGCCCGGGCCTACGACAAGATCCGCCGGGTCGCGCGGACCATCGCCGACCTCGAGACGGTCGCGAGCGGAAAGGAGGTGGTCACGCTCGACGCGAGGCATGTCGCCGAGGCGATCCAGTACCGGCGGCTCGATCGGGAGCGGTGACGAGCCCGGAACGACGGGGCCATGCCCCGTCGTCGAGGCGCACTGCGGCCGAGAGCCACTCGGGCCGACGCCGGTCGTGCTAGAGGGTCCGTCCCGCGATCCAGCCCGGCGTGAAGGCCACGACGAGGCATGGCCTCGTCGCTCCCCACCCTCCTCACTCCAGCCCCGGCGCGAACCCTCTCCGCATCGTGTTCTCGGTGATCGAGCGCGGCTCGACGAAGTGGTACAGGTAGTCGTCTCCACCTGCCTTCGTGCCCGTCCCCGACATGCCGAAGCCGCCGAAGGGCTGGCGGCCGACGAGAGCGCCGGTGATCCCGCGGTTGAGGTACAGGTTCCCGACGCGGAACTCGCGGCGGGCCCGTTCGAGATGCGCCGGCTTGCGGCTGTAGACGCCGCCGGTGAGCTTGTACTCGGTCGAGTTCGCGACGGCGAGCGCCTCGTCGAAGTCCTTGACGCGGATGACCGCGAGGACCGGACCGAAGATCTCTTCCTGGGCGAGCCGATGGTCGGACCGGATCCCGCTGATGACTGTGGGCCCGACGTAGGGCTTGCCGACCTTCGCGCCAAGCCCGTCCGGCACCGGCAGCTCGACCTCGACGCGGCCCTCGCGACGGCCGATCTCGATGTACTCGCGGATCCGCCGCGCCGCGGCCTCGTCGATGACCGGTCCGATGTCGGTGCCGGGCTCCATGGGATCGCCGACCACGAGGGCCCGCGTCGCGCCGACGAGCCGCTCGAGGAAGAGATCGTGGCAATCGTCGAGGACGATCGCCCGGCTGCACGCCGAGCACTTCTGCCCGCAGAAGCCGAAGGCGCTCTGCCGCACGCCGAGCACCGCCTCGTCGAGGTCGGCGCTCGCGTCGACGATCACCGCGTTCTTGCCGCCCATCTCGCAGATGACCTTCTTGAGGAAGGGCTGGCCTTTCGCCGTCTTCCCGCACGCCTCGACGATGTCGAGACCGACCGCCTTCGAGCCGGTGAACGCGACGAGGGCCACGCGGGGGTCGCGCACCAGGGCCGCCCCGACCGTCTCGCCCTCGCCGGCGAGGAACGCGAGCGCGTCCTTCGGCACGCCGGCCTGGTGCAGGAGATCGACGAGGAGCTTCGCGATGCCCGGTGTCTGCTCGGCGGGCTTCACCACGACGGTGTTGCCGGTCACCAGGGCCGCCGCGGTCATGCCCGCACAGATCGCAAGCGGGAAGTTCCACGGGCTGATGACCGCCGCGACGCCGCGGGGCTCGTGGATCACCTGGTCGAGTTCGCCGACGAACCGGCCGAGGCGGCGCGGCTCGAACAGCACGCTCGCCTCGCGGGCGTAGAACTCGCAGAAGTCGATCGCCTCGCAGACATCGGCGTCGGCCTCGCGCCAGGTCTTGCCCGACTCGCGGATGACCACGCCGGCGAGCTCGTCGCGGCGGTGCCGCATCGCGGCGGCGGCCTTGACGAGACAGGCGGCGCGTTCCGACCACGGCATGTCGCGCCACGCCGGGAAGTGCCGGTGGAGCCTCGCGACGGTCTCCTCGGCGTGCCGCACCGTCGCGTCGTTCCGCACGACCGGCACCGAACTCCGTGCGATCGCCTCGCCGAAGCGGCGTCGCTCGTCCGATCGCGAGAAGTCGCGGAAGGCCTCGGTGAAGAAGGGCCGTCCGTCGGCGACCGACGGGTGCCCGGCCGAGAGCGCGTGCCGCTCGGGAGCCCCGGCGATCCGCTCGACGCCCGGATCGCGGTCGAACTGCCGGTGCGGCGAGGCGAGCAGGCGGTCGGTCGAGGCCTGGTCCATGAAGCCGGCCTTCAGCCAGCTCTCGTTCGAGGTGTTCTCGAGCAGGCGCCGTACCAGGTACGCCATGCCCGGGATCATCTGCCCGACCGGCACGTACTCGCGCAGCCGCAGGCCGAGCTCGACCGACGCCGCCTTCAGCTGCTCGCCCATCCCGTGCAGCATCTGGAGCTCGAGCGCCGACGGCGGCAGCCCCGCGCGGTCCAGCGCGGCCAGCGCCGTCGCGATGCTCCGGGCGTTGTGGCTGCCGAGGGCGGGCTTCACGCCGCCCTCGCCGGCCGACCGCGGGCAGCGTTCGACGAGCGTCCGGACGATCCGTTCGTAGCAGGCGTCGGTGTCGAGCTTGCGGCTCCACACCGGCACCGGCCAGCCCATCTGCTCGGCGTGGATCGTCTCGTAGTCCCAGTACGCACCCTTCACGAGCCGCACCGTGACCTGCCGCCCCGACGACCTCGCCCACTGGGTGATCCGCTCGACGTCCTGCTCGGCCGAGCGCAGGTACGCCTGCATCGCGAGGCCCGCGGCGAAGTCGACCTTCTCGCAGCACCGCATGAAGAGCTCGAGGGTCAGGTCCTTGAGCCCGTGGTGCTCCATGTCGAAGTTCACGAAGACGCCGCGCTTCCGGGCCGCCTCGAGGATCGGCACGATCCCCTCCATCAGGCCGCGGATCGAGCCTTCGGTGTCGATCGGATCGACGCGGGCGGTGAGGGCCGTGATCTTGATCGAGACGTTCGTGCGGGGAATCGCCCCGAGGTGATCCGAATCGAGCCGCGGGTTCCCCGGCCACGCCGCGACCTGCTTCGGCAGGTTCTCGATGAGGTCGAGGTACTTCGCCCGGTACGCCTCGGCCTCGGCGTCGCTCACGCACGCCTCGCCGAGGAGGTCGACCGAGAAGCAGAGCCCGTCGTCCCACAGCCGCCGCAGCGCGGGCAGCGCGCTCTCGGCGTCGGTGCCCGCGATGAACTTCTCGGCCATCCCCGTGATCTGGCCGCTCATCGTCTTCGCCATCAGGCCGCGGGCGAGGCCGCCGACCGACATGCCGAGGCCGAAGCCGGGCGGCGGGGTCACGCCCGGCTGGCTCAGGTAGTCGGCGAGGTGGTCGTAGACCGCGTCGGGGGTCTTGAGCGTCGGGAAGCAGTCGACGAAGCGGAAGAGCTGGACCTTGAAGGCCTCGTCCTTCATCGACCAGTCCATCAGCTTGTCCGACCAGAACGAGGCCGAGAGCAAGCCGCTGCGGTTCTTCCGGCTCAGCTCGAGGAACCGCTCGCCCTGGCGGCGGATCGCGGCCTCGAAGTCGCGGTCGAAGGTCGCGACCTCGCGGCCGGGGTCCATCGCGGGGTTGGCGGCCGGGCGGGCGACCGGTGGCGGGACGGGAGCGGCGGCCGGGGTGGCCTTTGCCTTCGACTTTGAGA